>CBDUSI010000126.1:0-12530 GCA_965370045.1 uncultured bacterium
GTGATTTCCTAATGGCAAAGAAGAAGAAAGCCAAGAAGAAGGCGACCAAGAAAAAGAAGGTCGTGAAGAAGAAGAAGAAGGCCACGAAGAAAAAGAAGGTCGCCAAGAAAAAGGTCGCCAAGAAGAAGAAGTAGTACCAACCGCGAGATTCTTCTAGCCCGCCGGGTAGGCCACCCGGCGGGCTTCTTTTTTGGGTCGCCCCGCCGCCTATTTCTGCTTGTTCACTCCCGGGGGCCGGGCTATAATCCCCGCGAACCAGACCGGGACAGCATCTTTACGGGAAGCGAACATGGCACAGGTCGATGAAATCCGCCGCCAGCTTGAAACCAGCTCCGCCCGACTCGGGGAGCTGAGGGGGTCTCTTTGACCTCGAAACCAAGCGCGCGCGACTGACCGACCTGGAGACCCAGATAAACCAGCCCGATTTCTGGCAGACCGCGCCGGACCGCGAGTCCGTCCTCCGGGAGCTGAGCGCCCTGAAGGACCAGGTCGGCCTTCAGGACGACTTCGAGCGGCGCCTGGCTGACATCGGCGAGCTCCTGGAGCTGGCCGATTCCGAGGAAGACGCGGCGGTCCTGGACGAGCTGGCCGTCGACGCCGGGCGGCTCGACGCCGACCTGAGCAAGCTCGAGACCAAGCTGCTTTTCTCCGGGGAACATGACGGGCAGGACGCCTACCTCTCAGTGCACGCCGGCGCGGGGGGCACCGAGAGCTGCGACTGGGCGGCGATGCTGCTCAGGATGTACACCCGCTTCCTGGAGGCCAAGAAGTTCAAGCTGCGCATCGTCGACGCGCTGGAGGGCGAGCAGGCCGGCCTGCGCGGGGCCACCGCGGAGGTCTCCGGCAGGGGGGCCTACGGCTGGCTGCGCTCGGAGATCGGCGTGCACCGCCTGGTGCGCATCTCGCCGTTCGACCAGGCCAAGCGCCGGCACACCAGCTTCGCCTCCGTGGAGGTCGTCCCGGTCATCGCTGACGTCGGTGAGGTCCAGATCGATCCCAAGGACCTCCGGGTCGACACCTTCCGCGCCGGGGGCAAGGGCGGCCAGAACGTCAACAAGGTGGAGACCGCCGTGCGCCTCACCCACCTGCCCACCAACATCGTGGCGGCCTGCCAGAGCGAGCGGTCCCAGCACCAGAACCGCATGACCGCCATGAAGATGCTGGCCTCCCGGCTTCAGAAGCGCGCCGAGGACCAGCGCGTCGCCGAGCTCCAGAAGCTGGCCGGGACCAAGCTGGGCATCGACTTCGGCAGTCAGATCCGCAGCTACGTGCTGCAGCCCTACCAGATGGTCAAGGACCACCGCACCGACTGCGAGACCGGCAACGCCGGGGGCGTCCTGGACGGGGGGCTAGGGCCTTTCGTGGAGGCCTACCTGCGCTGGCAGCTGGCCCGGCGCTCGGCGGCGCGCGGCGGGGGAGAGAAGAAGAAATCCAAGGGTGCCAAGGGGAAATAGCCCCGAACCCGGCGGGAAAGGAACGGAGCAGTGCTCAACAGATTGCGCAAGATAGACCCGGACATCTACGAGGCGATTCGCAACGAGGTCCGGCGGCAACAGGTGAACCTCGAGCTCATCGCCAGCGAGAACTTCGTCTCCCAGGCGGTGCTGGAGGCCATGGGCTCGGTGCTCACCAACAAGTACGCCGAGGGCTACCCCGGCGCCCGCTACTACTGCGGGTGCGAGTGGGTGGACCAGTGCGAGCGCCTGGCCATCGAGCGCGCCAAGCAGATATTTGGCTACGACCACGCCAACGTCCAGGCCCACTCCGGCACCCAGGCCAACATGGCCGCCTACATGGCCCTGCTGGAGCGCGGCGACACCATCCTAGCCATGGACCTGCGCCAGGGCGGGCACCTCTCGCATGGCTACAGCAAGAACTTCTCCGGGCAGTACTACAACGCGGTCAACTACGGGGTTAACCCCGAGACCGGCCGGATAGACATCGACGAGGTCCGCGCGCTGGCCAAGGAGCACAAGCCCAAGATAATCGTTGCGGGGGCCAGCGCCTACCCGCGGGCCATCGACTTCGCGGCCTTCGGCGAGGTGGCCCGAGAGGTCGGCGCGCTGCTCATGGCGGACCTGGCCCACATAGCCGGGCTGGTCGCCGCGGGCCTGCACCCCTCGCCCCAGGGCCACGCCCAGGTGACCACCACCACCACCCACAAGACCATGCGCGGCCCGCGCGGGGCGATCATCCTCTGCGACGCCGAGCACGCCAAGAAGATTGACGCGGCGGTCTTCCCCGGGCTGCAGGGCGGCCCGCTGATGCACGTGATCGCCGCCAAGGCGGTGGCTCTCAAGGAGGCGCTCTCCCCCGGCTTCAAGACCTACCAGGGGCGCATCGTCGAGAACGCCCGGACCCTGGCCGCGGGCCTGGCCAAGCGCGGCTATAATCTGGTCACCGGCGGCACCGACAACCACATGCTGCTGATCGACCTGCGCGGCAAGGGCATCACCGGCAAGGCGGCCAGCGGCGCCCTGGAGAAGGCCGGGCTGACCACCAACAAGAATCCGGTGCCCGGCGACCCCAAACCCCCGGCGGTGACCAGCGGAATCCGCTTGGGCACCCCCGCGGTGACCACCCGGGGCATGGGCCCGGAGGAAATGGACCTGATCGCCGAGCTGATCGACCGGGTGCTCTCGGCGCCGGAAGACCGCCGGGTGCGCAAGTACGTTCGCGAACAAACTCTGGACTTATGCGACACCTTTCCTATATACTCGGGGCTGCTCCGGCGGCTCTACGAGCAGGACCGGGACACCTACGAGCTGGACTCGGGAGACTTCGTGTCCAACCCGTAGGGGGCGGGGCGGGCGTCCGCGGAGGGAATCTAGGCGGAGGGGGTTTAGGAGGCACGGGTTATGAATCTCAGACGTCGCGCGTTGCTGGCGCTGCTGTCCGGCGTACTCGTCGGGGCCGGCTGCCAGATGGCCTACTACCGGAACCCCGAGGCCGACCGGAATATCCGGCGGGTGGAGAGCGGCTACCACCGGATCAGGACCGCGCCCATCGTCACGGTCAACGCCGAGAAGCAGCTCTACGCGCCCGGCGACCCGGTGCGGGTCACCGTGCGCATTGTGGCCCCCTCCGAGGAGAAGTCCCTGGACACCTACCTGCCCATCCGCGGCCGCATCCGCGTTAAGCGCGACCGGTCCGTGTTCGACCTGGCGCCGCTGCCCGGGGCCAACAAAGATGCCTGGGCCAAGCTGATTCTGGACAACCGGCGCCAGCGCACGCGCAGCTTCACGGTGACGGTTAATAAAGTATTCCTCATGCGCCGCTCCGGCTGGTACGCCATCTGGTGGGAGGGCACCGACGACACCGGCCGCAGGATGCGCAGCGTCGAGGCCTACGTGCAGGTGACCGCGGCGTCCCGGAGAGCCCGGTAGCTCCCCGGCCGCGGGCGACGCGATGCCCGGGCTTTACCTGCACGTCCCCTTCTGCCGGGCGCGCTGCGGCTACTGCGCCTTCGCCTCCTCCGTCTACGAGCCGGCCCGCGCCGACCGCTACCTGGCGGCCCTGGGGCGCGAGGCCGGGCTCCGGGGCGCGCTCGCAGCGGAGCTGGCCCCCGACACGCTTTACGTGGGCGGGGGCACGCCCAGCTCGCTCTCTCCCGACCAGCTTCGGCGCCTGGGAGAGGTGATCGCCGGCCTCGGTGTTCTGCCCGGCGTGGAAGAGATGAGCGCGGAGGCCAACCCCGGCTCGGCCGATCCCCGCCGGCTGGCGGTCCTGCGGGAGTTCGGCTTCGGGCGGCTGTCGCTGGGGGCGCAGTCCTTCGACGACGCGGAGCTGTCCCTCCTGGGCCGGAGCCACCGGGCCGGCGAGATACCCGAGGCCGTCGGCGCCGCGCGGAAGGCGGGCTTCGATTCGCTGAGCCTGGACCTCATCTTCGGCCTGCCGGGCCAGACCCCGGAGGGCTTCCGGACTTCACTGAAAAAGGCGCTGGAACTGGAGCCCGAGGGCATCTCGCTCTACGGCCTGACCTACGAGCCGGGAACTCCCCTGACCCGCGAGCTCGACGCCGGGAGGCTGACCCCCGCCGGCGAGGAGGCCGAGCGCGAGATGTACCTGGCCGCGGTCGAGGAGCTGCTCGGCGCCGGCTACCGCCATTACGAGATAGCCAACTTCGCCCGTCCGGGCGCGGAGTGCCGCCACAACCTCAATTACTGGACGGGCGGGGAGTACCTGGGCCTGGGCGCGGGGGCCTTCTCGTACCTCGGCGGCGAGCGCCGGGGCAACGCCGGGGACGTCGAGGACTACTGCGCGCGCGCCGAAGCCGGCCGCGATCTCACTGAGACCAGCGAGCGCCTGGCGCCCGAGAAGAGCGCCCGCGAGGCGCTGATGCTCGGCCTGCGACTGGTT
Organism: uncultured bacterium; assembly: GCA_965370045.1. Taxonomy (GTDB): domain Bacteria; phylum Planctomycetota; class SZUA-567; order JAKLDR01; family JAKLDR01; genus CAZONU01. Next base: position 4,360 of record CBDUSI010000126.1, read on the forward strand.
GACGGCGTGGAGCTTGCTGAGTTCGAGGCCCGCACGGGATTCGACGCCGTCGCACTTTTCGGGGATTCTTTCGACATGCACCGCTCCGCCGGGCGTCTAGAGGTTGAGGAAGGCCACCTGCGGCTCACGCTGGAGGGGATTCTGGTGGCCAACCGGGTAATGGCCGACTTCATTTAGGTCCTGACGATGTCAATCAGCGCACTGGCAGCACTGGGAATCATGGTGGTGGCCGCGGCTCCCGCGCCCCGGCCCGGCACTCTGGTGGTCGAGCTTCGCGAGCTTGAGACTCGCAAGCCGGCCGCGGCGCTGGTGCGGGTTACTTCGGGTGGGAAGAGCTACGGCCCCGCGAACAAAGCCGGCGTCTTCGTGCTGGAGGGCCGGATCACCCTCAAGCTGCCCCCGGCGCGCTACCGGCTGCGGGTCGACGCCGGGCGCCGCCGGCTGCCTTACGATAAGAACGTGGAGATGTTCTCCGGCGAGACTGCCACGCGGGTTATCCTGATCAAGCGCTCGCCGCACCTGGACTTCGCGCGCTCCGGCTGGCTGGCCGTCGACCCGCTCTTCTCGTCGGGAGCGCGCCCGCCGGGCGAGGCGGTCAAGGCCGCCCGCGCCGTGGGGCTCGACGCGCTGGGCCTTGATCGCCTTGACGAGACGGCCGCCAAGAAGCTGCGCCGCGAGTTTCCGGTCTTCGGCTGGCGAATCAGGAACGACCTGCGCTTCGGCTCGAGGGGCGGCTTCGATCCGCTGTGGCGGATGCCCCGTCCGGGCGCGCGCCGCGGCGCGGCTCTGGAGCGCATGGGGACCGCAAGCTTCGGCTTCTACTCGGACTGCGGCCGGCCGCGCAGGTTCAACCCCTGGCGGACCGCGGTTCCCTGGCGGCCGGAGCTGGGCCGCTTCTACGACCTCCTGGCCTCGCGACCGCTGGCCACGCGCGGGCTGGCTCCGCGGATGTACTACCGGCTGGCCGCGGGCGCGCCGGTCGGCGGCTTCGAGCTGGACGGCTCGGAAAGCGCCGAGAGGCTCTGGTTCGCGCTCTTGAAGCAGGGCTACAGGATTCCGGCCGTCGCCGGCTCTCACGGGCGGCTCTCCAGCGGGGACCGGCCCGAGCCGCGCATGCTGGTCAGGCTGTACCCCCGCCCGGCTCGCGATTGGCCGGCGGGTGACTGGCTGCTGCGCAGCATGGCTTCGGGGGCCAGCACGATCTCCTTCGGGCCCTTTTGTTTTCTGTCCATCGACGGCGCGGAGAGTGGCCGCGAGCTGCCCACCATCGAGAAGGACCGCACTCTGGCCGTCCGGGCATACGCCAGCACCGACCGCCGCGCGGAGATCACCCGCGTGGAGATCTACCGGGACGGGAAGCTCTTTCGCAGGGTGGACCCGCCCGCCGAGCGGACCGGCTTCACGCTGGAAATCAAGATACGCCAGGAGGAGCCCGCCTGGTTCGTGGCCAAGTGCTACCAGGGGGTCCGCAGGCGGCGCGGCGGGGGCTACGTCGGGGCCATGACCACGGCCATCACCAACCCGGTGTGGATCGAGCCCACCACTTACAGCACCCGGCCCAAGCCGGTGAAGACCAGGCTCAGGTGCAAGGTGGTCGACGCCGAGACGGGCAAGCCGGTCAGGAAGGTGCTGGTCAGTGGTTTCTACTGCGACAAGTCAGCCGCGATTTCCGGCCTGATCGGCGCACGCCGCTCTCTCCTTTCTCAGTGCCCCACTGGCAGCTTCGAAGCAACTCTCCGCCCACAGACCAGGATCAAGTTCAGTGCGGAAGGGTATGAAACCGAGAGCGTGGAACTCTTCCAGGCTTTGGGCGTCACCGACTTCGCCCGCAAGTACGCGGCAATGGACCCGGAGGAGGCGCTGAAGAAGCTCTCCGACCCATTGACCATGGAGATGCTCCGCCGCTCGATGCGCCACTGCGAGATCACCGTCCGGCTGCGCCGGGAGAAGAGCAAGTAGCTTCCGCGAGCCGCGGCGGCGGCCTTTTCCTGTTGCGTCCCGGTCGAGAATGCGCTAAATTGCCTGTGGCGCGGCTCTCGCCTGCCAAAACCCCGCTCTCGCCCGCAGAGAAAGGAGCGCTCCATGTCGACGGTCAGTACCTTCATGGAGAAGCATTTCAAGCATTTCAACGCTCGCGAAACCCTGGCTGCGGCCAAGGCCTACCGGGAGCTCCTGGCCGGCGGCGGGCAGATGTTCGTGACCCTGGCCGGGGCGATGAGCACCGGGGAGCTGGGCATTTCCCTGGCCGAGATGATCCGGCAGGACAAGGTCCACGCGATCTGCTGCACGGCGGCCAATCTCGAGGAGGACGTTTTCAACCTTTACGACCAGAACAGGTACCACCAGGTGCCCGAGTATCGCGACCTGCGGCCCACCGACGAGAAGGATCTGCGCGACCGGGCCCTCAACCGGGTGACCGACGTGTGCATCCCCGAGGAGAGCATGCTCTGGGCCGACTCCATACTCCTGGAGATGTGGGACCGGGCCGCCCGGGAGAAGGAGCCCAGGTTCCCCTACGAATACATGTACGAACTGCTCGACCACCCCAAGACCCGGGACAGGAACGACGTGCCGGTGGAGAACTCCTGGGTTGTCGCCGCCAAGCAGAAGAACCTCCCGATCTTCAGCCCCGGCTGGGAGGACTCCACGCTGGGCAACATGTTCGCCGCCAAGGTTATGGACGGCAAGATAGCCGGCCACGGGGCCATTCGCAGCGGCACCGAGCAGATGGAAATGCTGGCCGGCTGGTACCAGGAGCGCGCCAGCGGAGGGGTTCCGGTGGGCTTCTTCCAGATCGGCGGCGGCATCGCCGGGGACTTCGCCATATGCGTGGTGCCCATGCTTCGGCAGGACTGCAAGCGGGAGGTCCCCTACTGGGCCTACTTCTGCCAGATATCCGACTCCACCACCAGCTACGGGTCTTACTCAGGTGCGGTGCCCAACGAGAAGATCACCTGGCACAAGCTGGAGGTGGACACTCCCAAGTTCGTCATCGAGTCGGACGCCAGCATCGTCGCCCCGCTGATATTCGCATACGTGCTGGGCGAGTAGGGCTGGCCGCTAGCTCCCCGCCACCGGCCAGAAGACGAAGATAGCCAGGTCCCACAACGTGTGGCTGATTACGTTCAGCCAGATGGACTTCTGCCAGTAATAGAGCAGCGCCCAGAAGAGGCCGCAGATCAGCGCGGCGAGGATCAGCATCAAGTTCCACGAGCCCAGGTGGACCAGGGTGTAGGCGGCGACGCTGGCGGCCAACCCGGCCAGGCGATATCGCCCGACGAGCTTCCTCTGAACGTACCCGCGCCAGAACAGCTCCTCCCCCGGACCAATCACCACGCCCAGCAGCAGTCCCACCAGCCAGAGGGGCGTTCCGCGCTTGAGCTCGTAGACCCCCGCGATCTCCACCTGGCTGAACTCGAACATGGCCCGCGCCGCCAGGTTTCCCAGGAGGAAGACACAGTAGAGCAGCGCCGCGGAGAGCACCCCCAGGACAACCGCCTTGGGCCAGTCCTTTCGCGATATACGCAAGAGCTCAGCGAACCCCGCGCGGTCGAAGGCCCAGGCGAGCAGGCACAGCCCCGAAACCGAGAGCGTCATCTGCGCCCAGAAGTGGAAGACAACCCCGGTGAAGAGCATCGTGAAGGCCGCCGCGGCGGCGAGCAGGCTGAGAGGAAGGCCGAATCTGTCCGCGCGGGAGGCGGGCTCGTTCATTCCGCTCCCAGGATCGGCAGGTGCTTGCCGACGAAGAACGCAATAGTGAGCAGTGCGCCGAAGACAGTGTGCATCTTGGCGGTCTGACCGTCGAGGGTGACGAAGGACATGGGGTCGGTTTCGGAGCCCTTGTTTCGGCTGTTCTTGACCAGCTTCAGGGCCAGCGGCAGGGGCAGCAGGGCGGCCAGCACGGTGAGCGGAGCGCGCAGGCCGAGGCCCGGCACCAGACCCAGCAGAAAATAGACCACGATGATCGCGAACGGCCCCAGGACCAGGAGGCGGTAGTAGACGGCCGAGCCGCGCTCGCCCAGCATCGAGGCCATCGTCCGGCAGCCCTTGGCGGGGTCCGAGCCGATGTCCCGCCAGTTGTTGGCGTGGAGCATGCCCACGGTGTAGAGCACCAGCGGGACGCTCCAGAGGATCGGCAGCCAGTGGAACTCCCGGGTCTGCACCCAGAAGGTCCCGAAGACCGGCAGGACCCCGAAGGCCGCGAAGAGGGCCAGATCCCCCAGCCCCATGAATTTAAGACAGAGCCCCGCCGTGGTGTAGGCCAGGGCGATGAAGGTCCCGATCAGCCCCAGAAGCAGGATCACCCAGCCGGCCTCGCCGGCCTCCACGTAGAGATAGACCCCGCAGCCGGCGCCCAGCGCCAGGAAGATCATCCCGGCCGCGAAGGCCTGCCTGGCGGTCAGAAACCCGCGTACCACCCCGCCGCTGACGGGAGTGGGCTCGACGTCCAGCCCGCGCTTGAAGTCGAAGCAGTCGTTGAGCAGGTTGGCGGCGGTGTGGAAGAAGACCACGCCCAGCAGCGTGGCGGCCAGGGGCAGCCAGCGGATGCTGGCGTCCGGCTGGTGGTAGTAGGCCATCGCCAACCCCAGGGCGACGCTCAGCACCGAGGCGGTGTAGGCGAAGGGCCGGACGGCTATGAACCAAGTCTTAAGAAACCCGGGCTTGGCCTGGGCGTCAGTCATTGAGAATCTTCCTCCCCCTGGATTTATCGCCCGTTGACGCTCCGAGTGCAAGCCGCTTTTCGCGGACGCCGTGCCAAGCACGCCGCTTGACGCTGCGCGAGCCCCGGCCTAGAATCCCTCCTCGATGGAAAAGAACGCTTTCTCCGTCTCGGCCGCGGTCCTGGTCAACGAACCGATCGGCACGCGCTACCACCGCCTGGTGCTCCAGGCCCCGGAGATCGCCGGGCGCGTCGAGCCCGGGCAGTTCGTCAACCTGCGCGTCTCGCGCACGCTGGAGCCGCTCCTGGCCCGGCCCTTCAGCGTCTTCCACGCTGATCCCGAGAGAGGCGAAGTGGAGCTGCTCTACAAGGCGGTGGGACGGGGCACGGAGATTCTCACCCGGGTCGCCTCCGGCGAGCGGCTGCCGCTGGTCGGCCCGCTGGGCAGCGCCTTCAAGCTCCAGCCCGACGCCGAGGTCCACCTGGCGGTGGGCGGCGGCACGGGCATGGCCCCGGTTTACTTCCTGGCCCACCGCGCGGCGGCCGATGGCCAGGAAAGCTGCCTGCTCTTCGGCTTCAGGGACTGCTCTTACGGGCTGCCCGAGGAACTCATGCGCCGCAGCGGCGCGGACTGGCGGCTGGCCAGTGACGCCGGCGAGGCCGGCTGCCACCGGGGCACGGCGGTGGATCTCTTGCGCGTGGTCCTGGACGGGGACTTCAAAGGCCGGCGCGTCGCGCTCTACACCGCCGGCCCGGCGATGATGATGAAGATGGTCGCCGCCCTGGCCGCCGAGCGGGGGCTGGTCTGCCAGGCCTCGCTGGAGGCGCGCATGGCCTGCGGCCTGTCGGTCTGCCGGGGCTGCACCGTCAAGGCCTTCGACTCCAAGGGGGAGACGGTCAACCGCACGGCCTGCACCTACGGGCCGGTGTTCCGGGCCGCCGAGGTGGACTGGGACGACTACGTGGGAATGGGATCGCCCGCGTGCTGACCGCCGGGCTTTCCGAGCAGGCGCTCTCGACCATCGCGCTGGAGAACTCCGGGCGGGGCTCGGCGCTGTGGGCCCTGGAGCGCCTGCGCGCGACCGAAGGCGCCCGGCCGACGGTGATCGCCGGAGGGGGCGCGGTCGGCGCGGCGGCGCTCACCGCCGCGCGGCACCTGGTCAACTGGGGCCTGGAGCCCAGGATTCACGTCATCGGCATGCGCGAGCGGCTGCGGGACGAGGCCGCCGCCGCCCTGGCGCTGGTCGACCGCTTCGGGGGCAAGTTCACCGAGCTGCTCAACGCCGAGCGGGCCGCGGAAGCGGTCGGGGGGCTCGGCGCCGGGGAACCGCTGATCTACGGCGCGGCCGGCGACGCCGACAGCCAGCGGGCCACGGACACCTCCGACCTGGTCAACCGGCTGGGCTCGGAGCGGGAGGCCGCCCGCGCGGCGGTCTTCTCGGTGCGCGCGCGCAGCGGGCCGCCCGGGCCGTCAGAGCCCCGCGTCCGGGTGCGGGCCGAGCCCCGCGATCGGGAGACCATGCGCCTCCTGGACTCCACCGCCATCAAGGAGTACGGAGTGCCCTCGCTGGCGCTGATGGAGAACGCCGGCTTCTGGGCGGCCCGCGAGTTCTGGCGGCGGCTGGATGACCCCGGCTCGACCCGGGTGGCGGTGCTGGCCGGGCGGGGCAACAACGGCGGCGACGGCTTCGTGATCGCCCGGCACCTGGCCTGGTGGGGCGTCGGGAGCGTCACGGTCTATCTGGCCGGCACCAGCGACCACCTCACCGACGACGCGCGGGTCAACTTCGAGTACCTGGGCGCGCCCAACATCCCCGTCGTGGAGATTTCGGAGGCCGGCGCGGCCGGGAGGCACGCCGGGGAACTGGCCTCCGCCGACTGGCTGATCGACGCGCTGCTGGGCACCGGGCTGGCCGGCAAGGTGCGCGGCATCAGCGGGGAACTGCTGGAGCTGGCCCGGGGCATCGACCGCCCGGTCTTCGCGGTGGACACCCCCTCGGGCCTGGACGCCACCGACGGCCGGGTCCACGGCGTCGCCCTGCCGGCCCGGGCCACGGTCACGTTCGGAGTTCCCAAGCTGGGCTTCACGACGGGGCAGGGACCGGAACTGGTCGGGGATGTCTCGGCGGTGGAAATCTCGCTGCCCCGCAAGATAACCGGGGCCGAGGTGGTCTTCGGTGACCAGTAGCGCTGCGCGGACCGGGCGGCTTTACCGCACCGACGCGGGACGCATGCTGCGCATCCGCGGCGAGGAGCTGAGCCGCTTCGCGCTGGCCGCCAAGCGCTTCAAGGTGGAGGAAGAGGAGGCCGGCGGGCGCCTGTTCCTCTTCGTGCGCGAGTATCCCGGGAACAAGACTCCCCTTCACGTCGATATTGCCGGCCAGGAACTGGCGGTCCTCGACCCCGGGCCGGAGAGTCAGGGCTCCTGGGGCTGGGCGGAGATTCCGGTGCCCGAGGGCGCGCTCGCGCAGGGCGAAAACGAGTTCGTCTTCCGCGCCGAGACCAGCGGGCTCAATTCGTGGTCGCTGGGCGTCTCCTGTGAGAAGCCGCGAGGCACCAGCCGCAAGAGCGTGGACGGCGGCGGCTCCTGGCCCCGGGGATTGCTGCTGGGCTACGACTGCACCCTGACCGGCGAGTACATGGCCCGGCTGCTGATTGATCCAGCGAACCGGCCCGACAGATCCCGCAAGCCGAAGTTCGTTTATGAGTCGCCGGACCATCCCAGGCTGGCGGCCATGCGCGAAGAGTTCGGCCTGGAGAAGCTGACCTCCGGCGCGAAGACGGATCTCGACCGCGCCCGGCGGATAATGAGCTGGTGGACCGCGTCCTGGACCGCCGAGAAGGGCTCGGGGCCCATTTACAGCCCGTGGGATCCTTTCACAATCATTCCCTGGAAGGCCGGCTCCTGGGGCGCGGGATACGAGGAGCCCCTGGCTTACTGCGTGCACTCCGGCAGCGGGATGACACTGCTCTTGCGCGCGGTGGGGCTCTTCGCGCGCTGCATCGTGGCCAACTCGGAGAACCCCAAAGGCACCGGCGGGCACTTCCTGACCGAGCTGTGGTCCGCCGAGCTCGGCAAGTGGGTGGCGCTCGACCCGCACTTCGACGCGGTGCTGACTCTCGACGGCCAGCCGGCCTCGGCGTTGGAGTTCCAGGAGCGCGCCGAGCGCGACGATTGCTCGACGATGGGCTTCATCCCCGGAGAGAGCTACGGCTCGAACCCGCACTGCAAGGAGAAGTGGCTGGAGCGCTGGCTCGCCGGGCAGGGCTTCTGGGAGCTGGGGTTTCTTGAGCGCGGGGACATGGCCTCGCACCCCGAGCTCTGCCCCCCGGAGCACGGCACGTCGGCCTATCATGCGACCTGCTTTCTGTGGCTGGATACCGACCGCGCTCCCCGCCGGCCGTACTTCCCGCGCTGGACGCGGGAGAAGGCCGCGCTGTCCGCCGCGCCGGAGGGCTAGCAGGCCGTTGAAAAATGGAGCAGTCGTGATTGGGGGCAGAATGGTTCAGA
>CBDUSI010000127.1:0-12392 GCA_965370045.1 uncultured bacterium
TCTTTGTGTCTTGGTGGTTGATAACGTCTTCGCTCGACATGGCGGCGATGGATCAGCAGTTCGCGCGCGGCGTTCTCGGCGGCGGTTTCGTCGTCGCTTTTGAGCAGCAGCGTCAGGCCCGCGAGGGTTCTGCCCTCGGCTTCGGCGAGGCGCAATTTCTCCGCGCGCTCGGACAGCGGACCCCAGGTCTCGGGATGGTCGATGCTGAACGTAACCAGGTCGCCGGCGTTGGCCCCCGTGCTCTCGGCGATGGCCTCCCACGACGCGCCGTGCGCGAACTGGCGGGCGGCGTCGATCAGCACCTCGCGGGGGAAGGGGATTTCCCGGCTGGCCGTGTCCTTTATCACCGCTCGGCGCCTCCGAATGACCGGCCACTGACAACCGGCAACCACTATAATATACACCGAACAACAGCGAATGTCAAGCAGATAATCCAGAATAAATGCGGAGAAAATGTAAACGGCTGTACGACAGCCTGTTAAATGCAAAGAAAAGGGCGTTTCTAGCCCTCATACACTCCGCGACTTCTGACAATCGGCAACGAACAACTGGCCCCCGACTCGCGACCCGTAACTCTCAACTCGGAACTTGAGCCGTTGTCTTGACTTCCGCCCCCTCCCCCGGAGGCTGCATATTTACTATAAGCGGAAGCGGGGCGGGAAATCGGCTGGGGAAAGAGTCCTGACCCCTCTGGGGGTCCCAGATTTTATGTCTTGGTTCGTGGCGAAGATCGGCGTATAATGGTAACGCCAACAGGGCAGGATTGAGGGCTGCTTCAATGTCCGCACAGATCAAGAACCGCTTTCTGGAAGATGCTTCAGTAACTCTCTATACTGGCGACTGTCGGCAATTGTTGGCAGAGATACCAAACGGCGCGGCCAAACTTGTCGTCACGTCTCCACCATATAACCTTAACAAGAAATATGAGCGCCGCAGAACGGTGAACCAGTATCTCAGCGAGCAAGAAGAGGTAATTGCTGAGTGTGTACGAATACTGCATCCGCAGGGGAGTATCTGCTGGCAAGTCGGCAATTACGTGCAGAACGGTGCGATTCTGCCGTTGGACATACTACTGTATCCTATTTTCAGAGATCACGGTCTACTGTATAGGAATCGCATAATCTGGAGGTTTGAGCACGGCTTGCACTGCAGCAAGCGTTTGTCGGGCAGATACGAGACCATTAATTGGCTTACGAAATCGGACGACTACACTTTCCATCTGGACCCGATCCGCGTGCCACAGAAATATCCTGGCAAGAAGTACTTCAAAGGCCCCAAAGCAGGTCAGTACTCCTGTAATCCAAAAGGCAAGAATCCTGGCGACGTATGGGACATTCCAAATGTCAAACACAATCACGTGGAGAAGACAGGGCATCCTTGTCAGTTCCCAGTCGAGTTAGTCGAGCGGTTGGTGCTATCCCTTACCAACGAAGATGACTTGGTAGTGGACCCGTACATCGGTGTAGGTACTACCGCCATAGCTGCGTTGCTTCACGACAGACGTGCAGCGGGCGCTGATCTTGACCGCAGTTACATAGAGACTGCGAAGAAACGTGTTAAGGCAGTCGCCGCTGGCACTTTGAAGACACGACCTATGGGCAAGCCTGTCTACGAGCCGCCAAGGAATTCTGCGCAGACTCGGAACCCGGCTAAGATTAGAGGCTGAGGGGCAAGTGAAGTTAGCCAAGCAGCACAGCTATCGCCACGCGGAAGCGATCTTGGAGAAGGAGTTCGCCCAGGAGAAGAAGGAGATCATCGACTGCTTGCGCCGGGCCAAGTGGTGCTATCTTGATGCGCCAAGAGAACGGAAACGAGGGGGGCGAATCGTGGCCCGGTTGACGATAGACCAAAAGGCTACGAACAAGATCGTCGAGAAAATGTTCGGGGCTAAGAAGTGGAAGGTGCGTCCAAGAATCATCTCGGAGAGCGAGTCTAGGCTGGAGGCCGATTTCAAGAAGGGGAAGGTGCAAGTCGAAGTGCAGTTCGGCAACATGGCTAGATGGTATACTGATGTTTTCAAGTTCCTGCTGTCATATTCCGCAGATGATATTGAAATCGGCGTTCTCGTGGTTCCCATGCAAGACACGGCCAGGAAGATTGACGAGAATGTTGTCTATTTCGAGCGGGTCATTCGTGAATTGCCACACGCCAAGATGGGGATTACGATACCGATTTGGGTAATAGGGGTCAGCGAATAGTAACCCTGAGGCAAGAAGGCCATCACGCCAGGTAGTCCTCGATCATCCCGGCGACCGGGCGGGCGATTGCCGGGCTGGCGGTGATGCCCGTTTCCGGAATTTCCGGGGGCATTTCACATCAATAGCTCGCCCCCCTACCCCTTCCTGACCGCCTCCACGGCTTCTTCCAGGGTGTCGAATATGGGCACGGCCTTGTCGATCCCCGCGGCGCGGATGGACCGCAGCACCGCCCCGCGCGGCGCGGCCATCACCAACTCCCCGCCCATCCGGGCCAGGAGGTTCCGGTAGTAGATGACCACCCCCAGGCCGGCGCTGCTGGGGCCCTCGGCCCGGGAGCAGTCGAGCACTACGCGGCGCTGTCCCCCGGCGACCAGCCGGCTGCTGGCCTCCTCGACCCGGTGAAGGTCCCCGCCGTCGACCCGCCCGACGATGCGCAGAATGGCCACGTCGCGCTCCGGGGTCCAGTCCAGCTCGAATCCGGGTATGTCCATAAATTGTTCCTCCCTCCAGCACCGCGGAGTATAGCCAGGCGGCCCCCGCCGCGCAAGCGCCGCGCCCGCGCCGCCCCTTGCCCCGGCCGGGGGGCGCGGGTAGAATGGCCGCCCGCCAGACGCCGCCAGCGCGGGGGGACACCCATGAAGGTCCAGTACAGCGGACACGCCCTTGAGGTCATCGCCGCGCGCGGGCTCAAGCGCCGGTGGATACTCCGGGCCCTGAAGTCCCCCGAGTGCAAGGAGCGCCAGCGCGACGGCACCGTGCACTACCTGGCCCGCGTCTCGGAGCGCGGCAAGCGGGTCCTGCGCGTGATCGTCAACCCCGGCAAGCGTCCCCCCTGCGTGGTCACCGCCTTCTTCGACCGGCGGATGAAAGGAAAGCTGTCATGAAGCTGAAGGTCGACGAGAAGAACGACGCCCTCTACCTGCGCCTCAACGAGGCGGCCATCGTCGAATCCGAGGAGGTCGAGCCCGGCGTGATCCTGGACTACGACCGCAAGGGCCGCGTGGTGGGCGTGGAACTGCTGGGCATCAAGAGCCGGGCCAAAGGCAAGTCCCTGCGCGAACTCCTGTTCGAAAGCGCCTGACCCGCCTGGCGGCGCGGGGAGACACCCATGGAACTGCTCGAACGCCTGATCAACGCCCACGGGGTCAGCGGCAACGAGGGCCAGATCCGCGAGGTGATCCGCAAGGAGATCACCCCGCTGGTCGACGAGGTATGGACCGACTCATCCGGGAACCTGGTGGCCCACGAGAAGGGCCGGCCGCCGCGGATCATGCTCAGCGCGCACATGGACGAGATCGGCCTGATGGTCCGGGAGATAACCACCAACGGCCTGCTGCTCTGCGCCGCGGTCGGCGGGGTCAACCCCCTGGCCATGATCGGCACGCGGGTCACCGTGGAGGGCGCCAAGGAGGATGTCCACGGGCTGATCACCACCCGGGAGATAAGCTGCGGCTACGACGTCGAGGAACTGCCGGGCATCGACGATCTGGCGGTGGACACCGGCCTGAGCCGCGAGGAGCTCATCCGCCGGGGGGTCACCGTGGGCTCGTTCCTGGAGCCCAACAAGCAGACCAACTGGCTGGTCCACGGGGACATGATCAGCGGCAAGGCCCTCGACGACCGGGTGGGCTGCTACGTGCTCATAGAGGTCGCCCGCCAGCTGCGGAAGTCCAAACAGGACGTCTTCTTCGCCTTCACCGTGCAGGAGGAGATCGGCCTGTACGGCGCCAAGACCAGCGCCTTCGCCATCCGTCCGCGCTGGGCCATCGTGGTCGACGTCACCCCCGCGCTGGACCTCGCCGAGGACGCCGACAAGAGCACCGTCATCTCGGTGGGCAGCGGGCCCTGCCTGCTGCACATGGACGAGAGCTTCATCGCCGACGCGGGTCTCAACCGGGTCATCCTGGACGTCGCCGACAAGCTGGGCATCAAGCTGCAGCACGAGGTCTCCAGCTTCGGGACCACCGACGCCACCAACATCAGCACCGTGCGCCGGGGAGTGCCCGCGGCGACGGTCAGCGTGCCGGTGCGCAACGTGCACAGCACCCTGGAGATCGCCAACCGCCACGACGTGGCCGGCGCCATCAAGCTGCTGGTCGAGCTGCTGCGCAAGCCCCCGGCGGAGCTCCGCCGGGCGCGCTCCGGCCGGGGGTCGCGCTCCACGGCCCGGCTGACCCCCAAGCAGGTCAAGGCCCAGCCCAAGAAGAAGAAAAAGGCCGCCGGGAAGAAACCCAAGAAGGCCGCGCCGAAGAAGAGAGCCGCGCCGAAGAAGAAGGCCAAGCCCAAGAAGAAGGCCGTCAAGAAGGCCAAGCGCAAGCCCAAGCCCAAGCGGGCCGCCAGGAAGAAGCCCAAGCGGCGCCTGAAGAGCAGCCGCAGCCCCTCCGGCCGGCCCCGCAGCAAGGCCCGGCCCAAGGCCCGGCGCAAGCGCAAGGCCATGAGCTCCCGGGGAAAGCGGCGCTAGGCGACTTGTGGATGTTCGTGCAGGAGATCGACAAATGAGAACCGGACGAATTCTCGCCTGTCTGCTCGCCGCGTTCCTGACCGCCAGCGGGGTGGCGGCCGCGTCCAGCATGACGAACTACCACAAGCAGGGAAAGAAGTATCTCGACCAGAAAAAATACGACCTGGCCATCAAGGCCTTCACCAACTCCCTCAACGCCGGGCCGGGGACCAAGCGGAACTGGGCCATCATCCACAACTCCCGCGGCGTGGCCTACCTGCGCAAGAAGGACAACACCAGGGCCCTCAGCGATTTCGACGCCGCCATCCGGCGGGACTCCAGCTACGAGGTGCCCTACTACAACCGCGCCCTGGTCTACGACCGCAAGGGCCAGTACGACCGGGCCATCACCGACCTCAGCACGGCCATCAGGCGCAAGCCGTCCTACGTCCTGCCCTACCGCAAGCGCGGCTGGCTGTACTACTACCGCAAAAAGGACTACGACAAGGCCATCGCCGACGACCTGCAGGCCATCAGGATGGACAGCAGCCACTCCCTGACCTACTCCAATCTGAAAGCAGCCTACAGGAAGAAGGGCGACTGGGACAAGGCGGTCGCCGGCTACACGGGACTGCTCAAGCTCAGGCCGAGCGACTACCGCGCGCTGCGCGGGCGGGGCTGGGCCTACTACCAGAAGAAGGACTACAACCGGGCCATCAGCGATTTCCTGGCGGCGGCCAAGCTGGACCCGGACCACTCCTTGACATTCTCGTACCTGGAGTGGTGCTACGACAAGCTGAAGGCTTACGACCGGGCGGTGACCGACTACTCCATGCTGCTCAGGCGCAAGTCGACCAACCGCTACGCCTTCCGCGGCCGGGCCTGGGCCTACTTGAAGAAGAAGGACTATCGCCGGGCCATGCCCGACTACGAGCGGTCCATCGAGCTCAAGCCGGACGAGAGCTCCAGCTACTACGGGCTGCAGCAGTCCTACGACGGGGCCAAGGACCACGACCGGGCCGTGGCCTTCTACACGAGAATTATCGCGCGCAAGTCGGGCAACTACTACGCGCACCGCGACCGCGCCCGGGCCTACTCCCAGAAGAAGGACTACGCCCGGGCCATCGCCGACTACAAGAAGGCCCTGGAACTCAAGCCCGCCTACATCTGGCACTACCCGTCTCTCCGGGTCGCCTATAAGAACCAGGGCGATTACGACCGGGCCATCGCCGACTACACCGCCATGATCCGGCGCAAGTCGAGCAACTACTACGCGCACCGCGACCGCGCCTGGGCTTACGCCGCGAAAAAGGACTACGACCGGGCCATCGCCGGTTACCTCCGGGCCCTGGAGCTCAAGCCCACCTACACCTCGATCTACGGGGACCTGAAAAGCGTCTACGCCGCGAAGAAGGACTACGACCGGGCCATCGCCGACTACACGAAGATGATCGCCCGCAAGGCGGGCAACTACCATGCGCACCGCGATCGCGCCTGGGCCTACGCTCAGAAGAAGGACTACGACCGGGCCATCACCGACTACGTCCGCGCCGCGGAGATCAAGCCGGCGGACTACTTGGCCCACTACAGTCTGAAATGGGCCTACGAGAAGAAGGGCGACTACGACCGGGCGGTGGCCGATTACACGAAGATGATCGCCCGCAAGTCGGACAACTTCTACGCGCACTTCCACCGGGCCTGGGCCTGCGCCAAGCAGAAGAACTACGACCGGGCCATCGCCGGCTACATCAGGGCCCTGGAGCTCAAGCCCACCTACACCTCGGTTTACCCGGAGCTGAAATCGGTCTACGAGAAGAAGGGCGACTGGGACCGGGCGGTGGCCGACTACACCAAGCTGCTGGGCCGCAAGTCGGACAACTACTACGCGTGCCTGGGCCGCGGCGGGGCCTACCTCAAGAAGAAGGACTGGGAGGAGGCCATCGCCGACTACTCCCGGGCCCTCACCCTGAAGTCCAAGAGCTCAGTGGCCTACCTGGGCCGCGGCGAGGCCTACGCGGGCAAGGGCGCCTGGGACCGGGCCATCGCCGACTGCAAGCAGGCCGTGAAAAGCAGTTACACCCGCACGGCCGCGCACAAGCGCCTGCGGGCCATCTACGAGAAGACCCGCGATTACGACCGGGCCATCGCCGACTACGGCGAACTGCTCAAGCTCAAGCCCAAGGACTACAACGCCCAACACGGCCTGAAGTGGGCCTACGGGGAGAAGGGCGACTACGACCGGGCCATCGCCGACTACGCCAAGACCTTCCGGCAGAATCCGGGGAACACCTACGCGCGCTGGGGCCTGAGGTGGGCTCACGATAAGAAGGGCGACTACGACCGGGCGGTCAGCACCTACACCGCGGTGCTCAAGGAGAAGCCCGGCAGCCACTATGCCCGCCTGGACCGCGCCTGGGCCCACTCCCGCAAGAAGGACTACGATAAGGCCATCGCCGATTACGACCTGGTCATCAAGTCCCCGCTCAAGGATATGTCCGCCTACGCCGGCCGGGGCCGGGCCCTGGAGCTCAAGGGCGACTGGAACCGGGCCATCACCGATTACGTCAAAGTCTTGAAGTCGAATTGGTACGACCGCACCACCCACCAGCGCCTCAAGGCCTGCTACGCGGAGGAGAAGGACTACGACCGGGCCATCGCCGACTACTCCGAGCTGATCAAGCTCAGGCCCACCAGCTACTCCGCCCGCCGGGGACTGCAATGGGCCTACGGCAAGAAGGGCGACTACGACCGGGCCATCGCCGACTACTCCCGGGCCGTCAAGCTCAAGCCCGCCGACTTCCGCGCCCGCGAGGACCTCAGGTGGGCCTACGCTCAGAAGAAGGACTTCGACCGGGCCATCACCGACTACACCCGGATGATCGAGGCCAGGAAGGACGACTACTACGCGCACCTCGACCGCGGCTGGGCCCACCTGCACAAGAAGGACTACTACCGGGCCGGCATCGACTGCACCGCGGCCATCAAGCTCAAGCCCGAGAGCGCCTACGGCTACCGCCTGCGCGCGGAGGTCTGGGCGGCCAACGGCGATCACGGGAAGGCCATCGCCGACTACACCAAGGCCACCGAGCTGAATCCCCGGGACTACCGCGCCTATCGCGGCCGGGCCGGGGTGCACGCAAAGAAGGGCGATAAAGACAAAGCCGTCGCCGACTACACCAAGGTCGCCGAGCTCAGGTGGACGTTCCCGACCTACCGCGACTTGCTCAACGCCTACGTCCGGGCCGGAGACGACGAGAAGGCCGTCGCCGGCTTCACGAAGTTGATCGAGAAGAACCCGCGCAACTACTACGCCTTCCAGTGCCGGGGGTGGCTCCACCGCCGGGAGAAGGACTACGAGAAGGCTATCGCCGACTTCACCAAGGCCGTCGACCTGGGGCCCGAGGACGCCTACATCATCGGCGAACGCGGCCGGACCTACCTGCTCAAGAAGGACTACGCCCGGGCCATCTCCGACTTCAGCAAGGTGGCCACCCTCCGGCCCAAGGACGCCTACGCCCACAGCCGCGCCGCGTGGCTGCTGGCCACCTGCCCGAAGGCCGGGCCCCGCGACGGGGAGCGTGCGCTCTCACTCGCCGGGAAGGCCGTGAAGCTTCGCAGGAGCGCCTACGACCTGGGCGCGCTGGCCGCCGCCCAGGCCGAGACCGGGAACTTCCCCGCCGCGGTCAAGACCCAGAAGGAGGCCCTTAAGCTCCTGCGGCGCAGGAAGACGATTGCCAGGTACACCGCGCGCCTCAAGCTCTACGAGGGGAGAAAGCCCTTCCGGGAGGACTGAGGGAGACCGCCATGCCCCGCCGCCGCCGCGCGCCGTACTGCGCGCTCCTCCTGGCGCTCCTGGCGCTTCCGGCCGCCGCCGGCGAGGGCCACGGCGTTGACGGGGCCGCCGCGACCATCACCGGGAAAGAGCTGCGCGAGCACGTGACGTATATCGCCAGCGACGAGCTCGCCGGCCGGGCCGCGGGAACCCCTGCCTGCCGCCGGGCCGCCGAGTACCTGCGCAGGGAGTTCCGGGCCTGCGGCCTGGAGCCCCTGGGCGACAAGCTGCCCGGGCGCGAGGCCCGTGGCTGGTTCCAGGCCCTGGAGGTCCTGGTGGCCACCCGGCTGGCCGCCGGCGGGAAGGGCAACAGCCTGGCGCTGGAGGGCCCGGCGGGCACCGAGAGCTTCCCGCTGAGCGAGCAGTTCATCCCGCTGGCCGATTCGGCCACCAACGCCGGGGTCAGCGACAAGGAAGTGGTCTTCGTGGGCTACGGCATCACCAATCGCAAGAGCGGCTACGACGACTACGCGCGGGTGAAGGTGAAGGGCAAGGTGGTGGTCATGTTCCGCTACGACCACGCCGAGAGCAGCGCGAAGGTCTACCGGCCCGGGGCCGACGCCTGGATCTCTACCAAGATCCGCAACGCGGCGGCCCACGGCGCCGCCGGGGTGATCATCGTCAATGGGCCTAACAGCCGGCGCGTCGGGAAGTCGGACGCGCTCATCGCTCTGGGCGGCAGGCGGTTTGCGAACAATAAGCTCCCCGTGGTCCACGCCAGGCGGGCCTTTCTCGAGAAGCTCTTCGCCGGCCGCGACGAGAGGCCCGC
Organism: uncultured bacterium; assembly: GCA_965370045.1. GTDB lineage: Bacteria > Planctomycetota > SZUA-567 > JAKLDR01 > JAKLDR01 > CAZONU01. The sequence continues at coordinate 9,240 of CBDUSI010000127.1, forward strand.
CGACCTCCAGAAGATGATGGACAAGCTCAGGCAGTCGGGCTCGATACCCCTCAAGGGCATGACCGTCTCGCTGGCCGTCAGCCTGGTCCGCGTGAAGAAGCCCACCCGCAACGTGGTCGCCTTCCTGGCGGGCCGCGACGAGAAGCTCAAGCACGAGTACGTAGTAGTCGGCGCGCACTACGACCACATTGGCCTGGGCGCGTGGGGCAGCCGCTGGGGGAAGCGCGGCCGGGGCAAGGTCCACAACGGGGCCAACGACAACGCCTCGGGAACCGCGGCGGTCCTGGAGGTCGCCGAGGCCGCCGCCGGGCTGGCGCGGCGCCCGCGGCGCAGCATCGTCTTCGTGTTCTTCACCGCCGAGGAGCGCGGCATGGCCGGCTCGCGGCACTTCGTGAAGAACTTCCCGGCGGCGAAGCGCAGGATCGCGGTCATGCTCAACGCCGACATGGTCGGCCGCACCGAGACGCCCGGCAAGCTGCACGTCGCTGCCGTGGCCAGCAGCCCGGTCTTCAGGAAGATCATCGCCCACGAGAATACGAAGCTCAAGCTGGACATCTCGCTGCACGGCTCGGCCTACGCCGGCAGCGACCACGCGGTATTCCTGGCCGCGAAGATCCCGGCGCTCTTCTACTTCACGGGCTTCGACAAGGACTACCACACGCCCGGCGACGACGCCGAGAAGCTCAACTACCCCGACCACGCGCGCATCTCGCGGCACCTGCTGCGCACCGCGCTGGCCCTGGCCGACCTGGAGGGGCCCATCGTCTTCCGGGGCTCCGCGCCGCGCCGCCGGGGCGCCCGCCTGGGCATCAAGCCCGACCCGGAGAAGAGCAGCACCGTGGCCGAGGTCCTCCCGGGCACGCCGGCCGCGAAGGCGGGAATGAAAAAGGGCGACCTCATCGTCGAGATGAACGGCCGGATGATAACCGGGATCGTGGACATCTACCGGGTGCTGCTGGCGGTCAAGCCCGGCGACGTGGTCAAGGTCAAGGTGCTGCGCAACACCGCCGACGGCGACGAGTTCCTGGAGCTCCCCGTCAAGTTCTGAGCCAGAGGGCCTTGGGGTTCCCTTAACCCCTTGCCATGCGCCCCACCGGTCGCTAAGATATCCCCGTCGAAACGCGGGAACCTATTCGCGGCCCGTCCGCGCTGGGAGACAGTCCATGGCTGCGCTCGAACTCGACAGGCTCCTCTCCGAACTCGGCGAGAAGAACGGCTCTGACCTGCACCTCAAGGTGGGTCGCCCGCCGCTCTTCCGCCTGGCCGGCACGCTGGGCCCCAGCGGCTACGAGGAGGTCAGCGGCCAGGCCATGCAGGAGACCGTCTTCGCGCTGATGGCCCCCTCGGTCCGCAAGAAGTTCGAGGAGCACCTGGAGGCCGACTTCTCCTACGAGGTGCCCGGGCTGGCCCGCTTCCGGGTGAACGTATTCATCCAGAGGGGGCAGATCGGCGCGGTCTTCCGCCTGGTGCCCATCGAGGTGCCCACCATAGAGAGCCTGGGCCTGCCCGCGGTGCTGAAGAGCCTGAGCGACCGGCCCAACGGGCTGGTCCTGATCACCGGCCCCACCGGCAGCGGCAAGAGCACCACCCTGGCCTGCATGATCGAGCACGTCAACCAGACCCGCGCGGTGCACATCGTCACCGTGGAGGACCCCATCGAGTTCGTCTACACCGACCAGCTGGCCACCATCAACCAGCGCGAGCTGGGCATCGACACCCGCGAGCTGCAGGCCGCGCTGCGCGCGGTGCTGCGCCAGGATCCGGACGTCATCCTCATCGGCGAGATGCGCGACCGGGAGACCATGCGCTTCGCGATCACCGCGTCGGAAACCGGCCACCTGGTCTTCAGCACCCTGCACACCAACGACGCCAAGCAGACCCTGGACCGCATCCTGGACAGCTTCCCCGACCAGGTGGACCTCATCCGCGCGCAGCTGGCGCTCCTGCTGCGCGGGGTCATCAGCCAGCGGCTGCTGCGCCGGGCCGACGGCCTGGGCCTGACCCCCGCGATGGAGATCCTGATCAACACCGCGCACGTCACCGAGCTCATCGAGAAGGGCTCCACCCGCGACATCGAGAAGGCCATCGCCGAGGGCCGCCACTACCAGATGCAGACCTTCAACCAGTCGCTGCTGGACATGGTCAAGAACGGCACGGTCACCGAGGAGGAGGCCCTGGCCTCATCCGCCGCGCCGGAGGAGCTCAAGCTCGGCTTCCGGGGCATCACCAAGGGCTCGGCGGCCGCGGGCATCGACCTGGACTTCGGCGACCTGGGCGGGGGGGCCAAGACCAAGGGCGCGGGCAGCGTGGGCAAGGCGCTGGGCGGGTCGAGCGCCGGCGCCGCCGGCGGCAAGCTGGGCGGCAAGCTGGGTGGCAAGCCGGGTGGCAAGCCGGGTGGCAAGCCGGGTGGCAAGAAGAAGCCCGGCGACGACAAGCCCAAGGTCTCGCGAGGCTTCGACTTCTAGCAGTCCGTTGGAAAGTGGGCGCCGCCCTTTTTCATTTTTGCGGCACTCGTGACTTGACATCGGCGCGCGAGTCCCGTTAAATAGCTCGTGGAAAGACACACGGCCCGGGGGGGACACAAGGTGTACGACTATATGGGTCCCACCAAGAAATTCCCCTCGCGGCGCCTGCGGGCATATGCGGGACCCCGCAGCTTGCTCTGCGGCATCAGCCTCAAGGACTTCTACTTCCAGAGCCAGGTCAAGAAGGTCTTCAACAAGCTGCCCATCCGGCACCCGTCGGGCGCGCTCTTCGAGCTGGACTTCTACGAGGCCATCCTGGCCAAGCGCCCCGAGCACCTCGGTACGCTGGAGGCCCTGGGCCACCTCTACACCGAGCTGGGCGAGGCCGAGAAGGGCCTGACCATCGACAAGCGCATCGTCAAGCTCAGGCCGCGCAGCGCGGTGGCCCACTACAACCTGGCCTGCAGCTACTCCCTGCTGCAGATCATCAGCAAGGCCTTCAAGAACCTGCGCCGGGCCGCCGAGCTGGGCTACGACGACTGGGAGCACCTCGAGCGCGACGACGACCTTGCCAACCTGCGCGCCGACTCGCGCTACGAGGAGTTCAGGGACGAAGTCTGCGCCGACCAGCCCGCGGTCTAGAGCAATTTAAGTATGTGTAACGAATTGCCGATAAAGGAAGTATGCC
>CBDUSI010000128.1:0-12355 GCA_965370045.1 uncultured bacterium
GGCTGGTTACAAAACTCCGGCTACGGAGTTACTCAATGCTAAAATGCTCTAGCCGTACTTGTAGCCGTAGGTATAGCCGTAGCCATGTCCGTAATAGGGCATGTAGCCCATGGCCCGGTGACCGGCCCGGTTGAGCACCGCCCCGACCATTTTGCTGCGCACGTGAAGCAGGCGGGACATGGCCACGTGAGCAGCGGAGGCCCTGGTGCTGTGGGCGTCGACGATCATGAGCACCGCGCGGGCCCGCTGGGCGAAGATGGTGGTGTCGGCCACCGGCAGGACGGCGGGGGTGTCCAGAATCACCACGTCGTAGTTCTCCTCGGCCCAGGAGAGCAGCTGGTCCATGCGCGGGCTGGAGAGCAGCTTGGTGGCGTTGCCGGCTCGCTCCTCGGCGGCGACGAGGGAAAGCCCGGGTATCTCCGTGGGGGTCACCGCCCCCTCCGGCGATTCCAGGCGCCCCTCAAGCCAGGCGACCAGGCCGGGAGCTCCCTTGGAGGAGGCCAGGCTGGGATAACCCTTGGAGCGCCTCATGTCCGCGTCCACCAGGAGCACGTTGAGCCCCTCGAAGGTGTAGGAGATGGCCAGGTTTGCGGAGAGCAGGCTCTTGCCCTCGTTGGGAAGCGGGCTGGTGACCAGTACCATCTTCTGGGGGTCGTGGGGCCCCGAGTAGCGCAGGTTGTTGCGCAGGATGCTGAACATCTCGGCCAGCTCCGAGTGGGGGGAGGAAGGCGAGATGTACTTCTCCCTGTCGGGCGGGATGCTGGGAATGACCGCCAGGGTGGGCAGTCCCAGATCGGCGAATACCTCTCCGGGCGACGCGCAGGTGGTCCTGAAGTACTCAGCGCCCATGGCCATGATAACGCCGATGACGATGCCCAGCAGCAGTCCGAAGGGCACCGCCCGGGCCAGCTTGCCGGCAGGCGTCGGCGGAGCGATCATCTCTGCCTTCCCCGCGGCCAGTGGCTCCAACGACCGGGCCTCCTCCAGCCGCGATATCTTGTCGCCGTAGGTGATCACCTCCTGGTTGAGGATGGTCCCGCGGATGCGGAACTTCACCAGGTTGCGTTCGGCGGCGCCGGCCCGCTTTCCGGCCCTCTCAAGGTGCTGCTTCAGGACTTCCAGCCGCGCGCTGCTTTCCAGGAACGCGAGATACTCGGTATCCTCGACCGCACCGACGGGAGGGGGCAGCCCCTTGAGCGCCTTGTCGAGATGATCCAGCTTGCCCTTAATGGCCCGCATCCGGGGGTGGCTCATCTTGTATCGCGGTTCCATTTCCGCCCGCTGCATCTGCAGTTCCACAATCTGCACGACGAGCCTGCGCCGCTTCAGCTGGTTCCTCTCAGCGTTCGCTTCGCGCCCCTTGGGCGCCGCCGGAGCGGCAGTCTTGCCCAGCGCGGCGCGCTTCCTCGCCAGGGTCTCCTGCCGGAGCCTCGCCGCGTCGTACTCGTTCTGAATCAGCGCCAGCCACCGAATGTCCCGCTGTATCTTCTGGAGTTCGCCGGCCTGGGCGGTCAGCGCGTTTTCCCGCTGGATTCTCTGCTGGGTCAGCCTCTTGATCTCGCTCTCCAGCTCGCCGGCGAACCACTGTTTGAAGGCCTTCACCGCCAGCTCGGAGCAGGCCCTTACGTCGGCCTCTTCGGGGCCCCTGGCGATGATCTCGACGGCCTGCATGCCCTTGTGATTCACCTCCAGCGAGACCTCCTGGTACTTCCCGGCCTCGGGATGCTGCTTCACGCTGTCCTCTATCCTGGCCGGAAGCAGGTCCTCCGAGAGCAGACCGTAGAGCTTGTCGCTGAGCCTCGCGAAGCCATCGCGCTGCACCACCGCCTGCTGCTTGTGGCTCCAGGGGGTGTCCCCGAGCGAGGCGATGACTCCGGCGGCGACGCTGCTCACCAGGGCTATCAGGACCACCTTGGCGGCGTGGTGGCGGATTATGTGCAGCAGACGGTGGACGTCGAGGTGCTGGCCGCGGGAGATGCCGCCGATCCCACCGATGTGCTGCGCGGGCCCCTGCAGGGGCGCCATGGCCGCCGTGTCCGGCCCCCCGGCCCCGACGGGCTCGCCGCCCTGCCCCGGCGCGCCAGGGGGGAAATTATGATCATCTGCGAGGCCGGTGGCCAATGCCCGCTCCCAAACCTATCGGGGCCCCCGCGCCGGTTTCAACCCGGCGCGATAGCGCAACCCCTTGCTACGCAACACCTTCGGTAATTCTATCGCTGTCGCACACCTCCCGACACACTTTCTCATCATATCATTATCGGCCCCCGTTGCCACAGAGTTTACGGTACATCCCGCAGATTCATCTTTAGTGTACGTTTCATGGACAATGCCCGATGCAAGCCACTCGCCTGCCGGCAGTCCGGCCCGGCCCCGTTCCCAATCCGGCCCGCGGCGGCCATTTCCGCTGGCGGGCGGTCCGGCAAGTCAGTAGAATCCCCCGCGTTCCTTGTCCCCAGAAGTCCGGAGGGAGGAAGCCCGGTGGTACGCGCGATAGTGCTGGAGAAGTTCAACCAGCCGCTGGTCGAGAGAGACTTCCCGGAGACTGACCTGGCCCCCGGCGAGCTGCGAGTGAAGCTGGCGGCCAGCGGCATCTGCGGCTCCGACCTGCACATGGCCGCGGGGCACGACCCGCGCACCCCCCTGCCCATCATCCTGGGCCACGAGGCCGTCGGCCACGTCGACCAGGTCGGCGGCGAGAAGCTGGACCTTCTCGGCCGGACCGTCAGGCCCGGCCAGCTCCTGGCCTGGGACCGCGGAGTCACGTGCGGGAAGTGCGTCTTCTGCGCGGTGAAACGCCAGCCCTATCTGTGCGCACGCCGCCAGGTCTACGGCATCAACGTTTCCTGCAAGGCGCCGCCCCATCTGCTGGGCGGCTACGCGGAGAAGATGCACCTCTCCGCCGGCACCAACGTGCTGATAATCGAAGAGGGGATCGATCCCGTGGCCCTGGTGGCCGCCGGCTGCTCGGGAGCCACCGCCGCGCACGCCGCCGAGGACGCCGCGATCCAGCCCGGCGGGGTGGCCGTGGTGCAGGGCGCCGGTCCCCTGGGGCTCTTCGCCGCCGCGCTGCTCCGCGAGCGCGGCGCGGCCGAGGTGATCGTCACCGATCTCAAGCCCGGGCGGCTGGCCCGCGCGCCGCGCTTCGGGGCCACCCGCGTCCTGGACCTCAATGCCACCGACGAGAAGTCCCGGCTGGAGGCGGTCATGGAGGCCTCCGGCGGCCTGGGAGCCGACGCAGTCATCGACTGCACCGGCCACCCCGGCGCCATAGGGGAGGGCATGAGTTACTGCCGGCGCGGCGGGCGCTACCTGCCGGTGGGCGTGGCCGTCCCGGTGGGCGAGACCCCCGTCAAGTTCTACGAGGACGTCTCCGTGCGCAACCTCACCGTGCAGGGCGTGTGGGTCAGCGACACCAGCCACTTCCACCAGGCAGTCAAGCTGGTAACCGGCGGGCGCTACCCCTTCGACGAGCTGGTCAGCCACCGCTTTCCCCTGTCGCAGGCCAACGCGGCGAGCAAGGCCGCGGCTTCGCCCGAGGCGGTCAAGGTTGTGCTGGTCCCCGAGGAGGAAGCATGAGGCGCGCGCTCGTCCCCCTCGCGGCGCTGGCCGCTCTGCTCGCCGCCGGCTGCAAGCCGATAGTATTCAACTTCGGGCGCCGCCCGCGCGGTCCGCTGTCGCGCAGGGAGGCGGCCTTCATCCGCGCCGAGCGCGAGTACAAGCGGATCATCGCGCGCAACCCCGAAGACCCGGCCGCGCCGGCGACGCTGGCCGCCGCCTATCACCAGCGGGGCAGCTTCGCCGACTCCGAGAAGTACTTCAAGCTGGCGTTGAAAGCTTCCCCGCGTTTCTATGCCGCGCGAGCCGGGCTGGCCCGCCTGTACCTCGACTGGGAGAAACCCAAGCCGGCCCTGGTCGAGGCCAAGCTGGCCGCGGAGGACAACCCCGGCGACGCCGCGGCCTTCGCGCTGCTGGCCCGCGCGCACGAGGCCAACGGCCAGGGCGCCGAGGCGCTCGCGGCGCTCAAGAAGGGCCTGGATCTCGACCCCGAGAACGTCGACCTTCTCCTCAGGCTGGCCCGCCTGCACTTCAGGGAGAAACGCCTCGCCGAAGCCCTGGCGCTCTGCCGCCGGGCGCTGAAGTGCGAACCGGAGAACCCCCACGTCCTCGCCGACCTGGCGCTGATGCTGACCGCCGATGACCCCCGGGAGGCCGTCAAGTACGCCCTGGCCGCAGTCAAGCTGCCCGGCGCCGGCGCCGCCCACTGGGAGGTGCTGGGCCGCGCGCAGGGAGCCGTCAAGGCCGGCCCCGACGGAGAGGCCGCCTACCGCCAGGCCATCAAGCTAGAACCCGATCAGGTCTCGGCCCGCCGGCGCCTGGCCGAACTCCTGGAGAAGACCGGCCGGCCGGCCGAAGCCCTGGCCGAATACCGCCAGGCGGTCCGGTGCGCGCCGCGCCAGCGCGAAATGCTCGAGCGCGCCGCGGGGCTGGCCCGCCGCCTGGACCGGCGCGGCGACGAGTTGGCCCTCCGGCTGCAGCTCGCCCAGGCCTTCCCCAAAGACGTCACCGCCGGGCGCGAGGCGGCCCGGGCGCTGGAACGGGCCGGGGCTCCCGCGCGCGCCATCGGCCGCTGGGAACAAGTGCTGGCGCTCAGCAAGGGCGACCTGGAGGCCCACCGCGCGCTGGCCCGCCTGTGGCGAAGGCTGGGCAAGGCCGGCACCGCAACCGTGCACTACATGGCCGTGCTCCAGGCCGACGCGAAGGACGCCGATGCCCTGGAGGGGCTGGCCGCCCTGGCCGTCGAGGAGCGCCGCTTCAAGGAGGCTCGCAAGCACTACGAGAACCTCGTCAAGGCCCATCCCGGACGGGCCCGCGGCCGGGCCATGCTCGGGCTGGTGCTCGCCGAGCTGGGCGAGCCCGACGCCGCCGCCAGGGAGCTGCGCGCCGCGCTCAACGTCGACGAGAAACTGCCCATCGCCCACCGCGAGCTGGCCGACGTGCTCCGCAAGATCCGCGAGCCCAAGGCGGCCCTCAAGCACGCCGAGCGGGCGACGCAGCTCGCCCCTCGCGACCCCAAGGCCTGGGTGGTCCTGGCCCGCGTGCACAAGGCCGCCGGCCGCAAGAAGCAGACCGCCGCGGCCTACGCCCGCGCGTTCGACGAGGCCGCCCGCCTGGCTCCCGGCTCGGCGGAGGTCACCGACATCATCTGGGCGGCCGCCGAGGCCGCCGAGCAGGCCAAGGAGCCCGCGAAGGCCGCCGGGTTCTACCTCCGGCTCACGGCGGATGCGAGAACCCGTGCCGCCGGCGCGCGCCAGCTGGCGCGGCTGGCCGGCGAAGCCAAGAAGCCCGGCGACGAGCTCTACTGGCTGCGCGCCGCGCTGCTGGCCGGCTCGCGCAAGGCCCCCTGGCGCGCACGGGTGCGGGCCCGCGCGGCCCAGCTGTACCGAGAGGCCCAAGCGGTGACCGGGGCGCTGGCGCTCTACTGGAAGGACCTGGCGCGCGACCCTCACGACTTCGCGGCGCTGGCCGGGCTGGGCGCCCTGGAGGCCCGCCGCGGCCAGTACCTCAACGCGGCGCGCAGCTTCGAGCGCCTGCAGGCCGCCCGGCCGCGCTCGCGCCAGGCGGCCGCCGCGCTGGTGAGCATCTACGGGCGGCTGGGCCGGCGCCGCAAGGCGCTGGGCGCCGCCCTGCGCCTGGTGGCCATAGACCCGGAGAACTCCGAGGCCCGCTTCGCCTGCGCGCGGGTCTACCGCCAGCTGGGCAAGCGCCAGCGCGAGGAGTTGGCCCTGCGCGCCGCGGTCAAGCTCGACGCCAAGAACGCCGCCGCGCACAACGCCCTGGGGGTGCTCCTGGCGGCCACCGACCGCCTGGCCGAGGCCCGCGGCCACCTCAAGCGCGCCGCGGAGTGCGCCCCCAAGGCCGCCTGGCCGGTGCACAACCTGGCGGTGCTCGCCGGCGGGAAGGACATCAACGATCCGGAAATGGCCGCCCGCTACCGGGCCAAAGTCGCGGACATGGTCAAGCGCGGGGCAGAGCCCCCGCCCAAGGACGCCAAGGGCTCGTACTGGATATTCGTCCCACAGGAGGACTGGTAAGCGATGAGAACCGAGCAGGTTGACGTTCTGATAGTCGGCGGCGGCGGCGCGGCCCTGCGCGCGGCCCTGGCCGCGGCCGAGAAGGCCCCGGAACTCAACGTGCGCCTGGCGACCAAGGGACAGCTGGGCAAGAGCGGGGTGACCGCCACGGCCTGCTCCGACCGCATGGCCTACCACGCGACCCTGAGCTACACCGAGCCGGGCGGCGCGGACAACTGGAAACCGCACGCCGACGACGTCTATCGCATCGGCGGCGAGGTCTCGGACTACGACCTGGCCGAGGTGCTGGCCAGGGAGAGCGGCGCCTCCTTCGCGTACCTGGATGAGCTGGGCGTGCCTTTCGCCAAGGAACCGGACGGCCGGGCCACGCAGTTCGTCACCGACGGCTCGGAGTACGCCCGGGCCTGCTACACCGGCCCGCGCACCGCCAACCACATCGAGGAGGCCCTGGTCCGCCGCTTCCGGGAGATGGACCTGCCCGTCGACGAGAACGTGGCGGTCTTCCGCATCGCCGTCGACACGGCGGGGGACTGCGTCGGCGCGCTGGGCCTGGACGCCGAGGGGCAAGCGGTGGCCTACGCCGCCAAGGCGGTGGTGCTGGGCGCCGGCGGGCCCGGCGGCATCTTCGAGGTCAGCGTTTTTCCCGAGGGCATGACCGGCGACGGGCACGCCGCGGCGCTGCTGGCCGGGGCCGAGCTGGTCAACATGGAGTTCATCCAACTGGGCCTGTGCTCGACGAAGACCAAACTGGCCTGCTCGGGCAGCCTGATGCGCTGCATGCCCCGCCTGGTCGGCGAGGCCGGCGAGGAGTTCCTGGCCGGGCACTTCCCCGAGACCGCGGGCCGGGGAGAGGTCTACAGCACGCTGTGGCGCAAGGGCGCCAGCTGGCCGGTGAGCTTCGAGGAACCCAGCCACGTGGTGGACATCGCCGTCACCCGCCAGCGCAAGAAGGGCCGGGTCTTCATCGACCACTCCGCCAACCCCGAGGGCTTCAACGCCGTCGAGCTGGCCGGCTTCGTCAAGGACTTCTACAAGGCGAAGGGCGTCGACGTCGAGGCCCAGCCCTTCGCCTCCAGCCCCCTGGAACGCCACAAGAAGATCAACACCCCCTGCCTGGAGTGGTTCCGCGAGCGGGACATCGACATCTGCGAGGGCGGCAAGATCGAGATCGCCCCGGCCTGCCAGCACTTCCAGGGCGGCATCAGGATCGACGTGGACGCCCAGACCAAGGTGCCGGGGCTCTTCGCATGCGGCGAGTGCGCCGGCGGACAGCACGGCGCCAACCGCCCCGGCGGCCACGCGCTGATGGACTCCCAGGTCTTCGGGCGCGTGGCCGGCGAGAGCGCCGCGGAGCGCGCCGCCCGGACCCCAGCCTCCGAAGTTCCCGCCGGCGCCATCGAGAAGTTCGAGGCCGAGATCAAGGACGTGGCCGGCGCCGGGGGCCTGGAACCCGCCGAGGCCTTCGCCCGCCTCGGGAAGATTATGACCGACGCGTGCGGCGTGGTGCGCACCGAGGCCGGCATCAACAAGGCGCTGGCCTCTCTGGCCGAGCTCTCCTCCGAGACGCTGGCCGGCGGGGAGAACGTCACCGCCGCGCTCGAGGCCAGGAACGCCCAACTCTCGGCCAAGGCGGTGCTGCGCGCGGCGCTGGAGCGCGACGAGAGCCGCGGGCCGCATCTCAGGTTCGAGAGCGAGGACGCCCGCGAGCCGGTGGCGCGCAACGTCGAGAAGTGGAACCGAAAGTACCTGGTGGTCAGCCTGGGCGACGGCGGCGAGCCGGCCGTCGAGGCCCGCGCGGTCAAGACCCCAAACAGATAGCCCCCAGCGAGCCCCTGGCCAGCGACCGCCGGGCCGTTTTCTCTCGGATATCTTGAAAGCTCCCCCGCGCATTCCCTAGAAATCAGGTGAGTTAGCGGACATTCATCAGGGGCCCGCTTGCCGACCGGGTCGGAAGAGGCCAGCCGGCGTCGATTTTCGGAATTTGCGCGAACCGACGGGGTGACTCGTGCGTCTAAAGGGGCAGGAACGGGGAGCGCGCCAAGTCGCGAGGGAAGAAGGAGCAGATCATGACCAGCCCAACCGCCAGGCTCAAGACCGTCAGCCGCGAGGAAGCAGAGAAGATAGCCGGGACCGGGCTCTCCCCGCTGACGCTCTGCCTGTGGTGTGCGGGGCTGGTGCTGGTGCCCACCGTGGCGCTGGCGGTAGTGCTCAGCATGATGTCCTGATTCCAGCGATCTCCCGAAAAATGAAACGGCCGGCCCTGGTGGCCGGCCGCGCTCTTTTCCCGGCGGACTGTGAGCTATTCCACCGCGGCAAACTGAGAGGTCTCGGTGAGAATCTTCTCCTCGAATACCTGATGAGCCAGCTCGCGTCGCTTCTGGCGGGCGGCCGCGCGCTGCGCCCGGCGGGCGACCTTGTACGCGGTGGTGTAGAGCCAGCCGGCCAGCGCTCCCCGGGATGCCAATCGCCCGGCCTTCCTGGCCAGCACCATGAAGACCGCATGTGCCGCCGCCTCCGCGGCGCTCGGGGTGCCCAGCATCCGCAGGCAGGTGGAGTAGACCATGCCCGCGTGGCGATCCACCAGTTTCGCAAAGGCCTCGTCCGAACCCGAGACGGCGAATCGGGCCAGGAGCTTGCGGTCGGTCATCAGCTGTCTCCTCTTCGGGCCGACGCTAACGCTGCTCTTGGGAATACACCGCCAACGGCGCGAATGTCAGCGAAAAACCGGTCCGATTGCGTAGGCCACGAAGCGTAAGCGACGTGACAACAGGCATATCCGTGACCCCCCAGACTGCTCGCCGCGGTCTGTTTCCGCCGCCGGAGGAGACGTTGAGAAGGCGATCTGACAGGAGGTCCAAGCCATGCGAATGAAGCCCATACCGGTCGCCATGGCGGGTGCGGTGGTGCTGCTCACCGCCGCCGCCGCCTTCTGGCTGTACCGCACGGCGCAGGCCGCCCGGCCGGCGCCGGTCCGCGGCAGACGGCCGGTAGACCGCCAACTCATCGACGTCCCGCTTTACAAACAATGGGACCCCATCTGGGCCGACGACCAGGTAGGCACGACCGGCGAGAAGATGGAGCAGATCGGCTGCCTGGTCTGTTGCGTGGCCATGGTCTTCAGCCACTACGACGTGGAGACCTCCCCCCAGGAACTGCTCGCCTACCTCAACCGCAACGCCGGCTTCACGGAGCGCGGCTGGCTAAAGTGGAAACCGGCCGCCGCCTACACCCGCGGCCGCGCGCGGCTGGACTACCGCGGCGACGCGGACCTCGCGCGCATCGACGAGGAGCTGGCCGCCGGCAATCCGGTGATAGTCAAGGTGCTGCTGCCGGGCGGCGTTTCCCACTGGGTGCTGGTGGTCGGCAGGGAGGGCCGCGAGTACCTGGTCAACGATCCGCTCGGCCCGGAAAAGGAACCGGTAAAGCTCTCGCGTTTCGGTAAGATGATCCACGCCATGCGCATCTTCAAGCAGGTGACCAGATAGGTGGCCGAGACCCCCGAGGAAGCACTGCCGCTGGTGGACGCCCACGTTCACCTGTGGGGCATCGGCGACTCCGACTCGGGCATCTGGGTCAGCCGGCGCTACCGCTACTCGCTCAAGTTCCTGGGCGGAGGCCTGTTGGCGGGCATGCACCGGCGCAAAGAGAGTTACGACACATACTTCCTCAAGCTTCTGCTGGCCGCCCTGCGCGACTCGCCCATCGACCGCGCCGTGGTCCAGGGCATGGCCGGCGTCTACGACGCCGACGGCCGGCTGGACCGCGCGCGCACCGCCATCCACATCCCCAACGAGTACGTCTACCGGGTCTGCCGTGAGCACCCCGAGCTGCTTCCCGCCGCCGCCATCAACCCCGCGCGCGCCGACTGGCAGGCGGAGCTGGAGCGCGCCGCGGAGGCCGGTGCGGTCTACGTCAAGCTCAACCCCTGCACCGGCGGCTTCGACCCGGCCGAAAAGCGCTGGCTGCCTCTTTACCGCAAGGTCCGCGAGCTGGGCCTGCCGCTGGTCTGCCACACCGGCCCGGAACACGCCCTGCCCAGCTGCGGCCACCACCTGGGCGACACCGCGCGCCTGGAGCTGCCCCTCTCCGAGGGCCTCACGGTGATCGCCGCCCACGCGGGCACCGGCAGGATCGCCGACGGCACCCGGCCCTTCGATGAGATGATCGGGCTCATGGAGCGCTTCGATAATCTCCTCGCGGACAGCTCGGCGGTGGCCCAGTGCATCCGCTGGCGCTGGCTCAAGCGCATCGCCGGGAACGACCTGGTGTGCTCGCGCCTGCTGCACGGCTCGGACTACCCCGTGCCGGTGACCACCCTGCCCTGGGGCGCGTTGGACGTCCGCACATGGTGGCGGCTGAGACGCATCAAGAGTCCCCTGGCCCGCGACCTGGCCGTTAAGGACGCCGCCGGCTGCGGGCGCGAGGCCGCCCGGCGCGCCGCGAGGGTCCTGGAAATCGGGCCCGTGCCTGAGACCTCCTAGCCCCTATACATCAGCCCTCTCGATAAACCCTCCGCCCAGGACTCTCTCCCCATCGTAAAAACAGGCCCACTGGCCCGGGGCCACGGCTCGCACCGGTTCATCAAAACGCACCTCGGCGCGGCCGTCCCCGAGAGGCGTAAGCATAGCCACGGTCTCTCCGCCACCGTGGCGCACCCGCACCGTACAGCGCAGCGGCGCGCCCGGCGGCGCCTTCGCGATCCAGTTGACCTCGCCGGCGGTCAGCCCCCCGGCCCACAGCCCCTCGTCGGGACCGACCACCACGCTGCGCTCGGCGGCGAGTATTTTCTGCACGTAGAGCGGCTCGCCGGTGGCCACACCCAGGCCCCGGCGCTGGCCCACGGTGTAGCGCCCGATGCCGCGGTGCTCGCCGAGCTTCTTCCCGGCGGTGTCCAGCAGCGGCCCGGGTTCCAGGGCTTCCGGCGCGTAGCGCGCCAGGACCTTCTCGTAGTCGCCGTCGGGCGCGAAGCAGAACTCCTGGCTGGATCTCTTCTCGGCGAGCGCCAGGCCCAGCCCGGCGACAATCTGCCGAACCTCATCTTTCCCCATGTCGCCCACCGGCAGCAGCGCGCGCGCGAGCTGCGTTTGCGTCAGCGCCGCCAGGAAGTAGCTCTGGTCGCGTTCGCGGCTCCGGCCTCTCAAGAGCTGAAACTCGCCGTTCTCCTCCCGGACCCGCGCGTAGTGGCCGGTGGCTATCGCAACGCAGTCGGCCTTTTCAACGCGCTGGTAAAGCGCGCCGAACTTCACGAGCTTGTTGCAGCCCACGCAGGGGCTGGGCGTGCGCCCCGCGGCATAGGCCTTGCAGAAAGGCTCCAGGACCAGCCGGCGGAACTCCTCGCCGAGGTCCACCAGCACGTGGTCCATGCCCAGCTTGCCCGCGGCGCGGGCCGCGTCGGCGGCGTCGCGCGGAGAGCAGCAGGCGCCCGAGCCCGCGGCGACGCCGGCGAACTCGGCGCAGTCCCACATCTTGATGGTGACGCCCAGCGCCGACCGGCCGGAGCGGGCCAGCAGCGCGGCGGCGGCGGTGCTGTCCACCCCGCCGCTCATGGCCACGGCCACCGGTCCTGCTGCGCTCCCGCTCACGGCTTCCTCCTGGCCGGCTATTATACATGCTCCGAGCCTACCTAACCACGGATGACACAGCGCGGAGGGACGCACCGCTCCGCAGGAGCGGGCCGGCCCGGAGCGGCGAGCGACTGTAAGCGAGCCGTCGCCAGGGATGGCGACTAAGCCCTGAGTCAGGGATGACGGATATGTTCACGGCGCCCGCCCTGGCCTATCCGTCCGCTCCCGGCTCCTATTTCTCCGTGCTTCAACCCTCGTGGTCCTTGGTGCTTCTTCGTGGTCCTTGGTGCTCCTTGGTGCCTTGGTGGTTAATCAGTTAGGACTCGCCCGGGAGTTTGGGCCCCAGCCGTCGGGTGGCTCGGGGTCGCCGGTTTGCCAGGAGTCCGGCAGCGGCTTCACTCTTAGATCGCGCAGCTCTTCGTCATAGACGGCGTACCAGCGGCCCGAGATCATCTCCTCGGGTGGGGGCCAGGGAATATTGTCACGACCGGCGATGCGCTCAAAGTGCGTCGCGCGCCAGTGCCCGTACCACATGAACTCCACCCCGGGCTTGTCTCCCTGAACGAGCTCGCGTATATACTCGTCGGCCTCCGCGCCGGTCTTCTCCCAGGACTCGCTGGAGACTCCCGGCCGGTCGAAAGCGACTATCCGCTCGGATGGGCCCTCTCTGCCAATGCTCTTGCTGTTCTCGTGGATGGA
>CBDUSI010000129.1:0-12268 GCA_965370045.1 uncultured bacterium
GAATATCGACCAACACACCCCCAGTCCTTTAGAGAATTAGCAGACACAGCCTAGTTACCATCTTCTCTCTTACCATCTTATCCTTTACCACTTCACCACTATGGCGGAACGGTTCTGGCGCCGCGCGGCCGCGCTTTGCCGGCATTGGAGTGAACCTTTGGCACCCGCGCCTCGTTATGGCGGCTGGCGGACGTCCTGTTAGGAGGTATCGGAGATGGCTACCTCGACTGACCTGCGCGCGGCCATAGACGAGGTTCGCGAGCGTTATTCCCCGGGGGACGCCGCGCTTCCCGGCGAGGTGCGCGGCGGCGTCGGCGACCTGGCCGACGAACTGGAGCGCCGCGCCGGCGCGACGCCCTGGTGGGTCATCAGCGTCGTGGTCCACGCGGTGCTCTTTCTGCTGGCGGGCCTGCTGACCGTGGCCGCGACCCGCCCGGTTTGCGACGACAGCCCCCTGGTCTTCGACGTGAAGCCCGAGAAGCCGGTCCGCTACGTGGAAAGGCGACCGGGGGTCTTCACTACCGACATAGAGATCAAGCATCCCGATAAGGTGCGGGAGCCGATACTGCTGCACGAGCCCGCCGAACTCGCCGAGCGCTTCGAAAGCGCCAACGACTCGGACTCCCGCAGCGCTCGCGGTCAGGAGAAGGCCATCAGCGACATCCCCCTGAGCGAGAAGGGAGTCACCGGCGTCCTGGGCGTGGGCGGCGGGAGGATGGCCGGGGCCTTCGGCTACCGCGGCCCCGGCGGCCGCAGGCACGCGGTCAAGGAGTTCGGCGGTTCGCGGCTCACCGAGTCGGCGGTGAAGCGCGCCCTGGCCTGGCTGGCTCGCCATCAGGAGGCCGACGGCCACT
Source organism: uncultured bacterium (assembly GCA_965370045.1). Lineage (GTDB taxonomy): Bacteria > Planctomycetota > SZUA-567 > JAKLDR01 > JAKLDR01 > CAZONU01. The sequence goes on from CBDUSI010000129.1 coordinate 855, forward strand.
GGGATGCCAAAAAATATGAAGGAAGCATGAAGACCGACGCGGGCATCACCGGGCTGGCCCTGCTGGCCTTCCTGGGCGCCGGCCACACCGAGAAGGGCGGGGAGCACCGGGAGGTCGTCCGCAAGGCGGCACGCTGGATCATGAAAAGCCAGGCCGCCGACGGGGCCATCGGCAGGGGCTCGGAGGGCACCGAGCCCAACGGCGTGGGCTACCACCACGCCATCTGCGGTCTGGCCCTGGCCGAGGCCTACGGCATGGCCGGCGACGCCGGGGTGCGCTCCGCGGCGCAGAAGGCCGTGGACTACTCGGTCAAGAGCCACCAGATCAAGGGCTCCGGCTGGCGCTACGTGCCCGGCCAGGCGGGCGGCGCGGACCTCTCGGTGACCGGCTGGTTCGTGATGCAGATGAAGAGCGCGCGGATCGCCAAGCTCAACGTGCCGCCGGGCGCGCTGCAGGGCGCGTTGATCTTCACGGACAAAGTCAGCGACCAGTACGGCAAGTGTCGCTACAAGGCCGACTGGCTGAGCCCCAACCCGACCATGACCAGCGTGGGCATGCTGGTGCGCCTGTACACCGGTTCGCGCCCCGGCGACGCCAAGGTTTCAGGCGGCGCCAACTACCTGCTCAAGAACCTCCCGGTCTGGGGCGAGAACGGCGTCGGCGCCAACATGTACTACTGGTACTACGGGGCCATGACCATGTTCCAGGTCCGGGGCCGGCCCTGGAAAAAGTGGAACGCGGCGATGACCGGCGCGCTGGTGCCCAACCAGCGCACTGGCGGCCCCACCGACGGCACGAAGGAAGACGTGAAAGGCTCCTGGGACCCGGTCGGCGCCTGGGCCACCCGCGGCGGCCGGGTCTACGCCACGGCGGTGGGCGCGCTCTGCCTGGAGGTTTATTACAGGTATTTGCCGATCTATGGCGGCAAGTAGCCGCCGGACGGCGGTTACTTGCTGCCGGGAGAACGCTTGCCGGCGGGGGGCCCGGCGGGTTACAATACTCGCGCGAGGCGGGCGGCCGTGCGAGGATTAGAACTATGCTGAAGCGCCGGGTGTTTCTGATCGCCGTCGTGCTGCTGCTCGTCGCGCCGTCGCCGGGGAGCGGGGGCGAGCGTCCCCCGGAACCCCACAAGGACAAGAGCATTCCGGCCATCGTTGCCCGCCTGCAGGAGGCGAGAGGCGGGGTGCGCCTCCACGCCGTCTACGACCTGCTGGACCTCGGCGACCTGACCGCGCATGCCGCGAAGCTCGTCCCCGTTCTGATGAAAGCGCTCGGCGATTCCGAGGCGGGCGTGAGGGGGGTCTCCACCCGGGCGCTGGCCAAGATCGGCAAGCCGGCGGTTGGCGCTCCGATCGAGGCCCTGGCGGGGGGCAACGAGCAAGTGCGCTACCGGGCGGCCGAGACCCTCGGCCTGATAGGTCCGGATGCGGCCGGGGCGGTGCCCGCCCTGATCAAGGCCCTGGCCGACAAGAGCGCGACGGTGCGGATGCACGCGGCCCGCTCCCTGGGCCGGATCGGCCCCGGCGCCAGGGACGCGGTGCCCGCGCTGATCAAGTCGCTGGGGGGCAAGGCCGTGGTGTGGTACAAGGCGGTCAGGTCGCTGGGCCAGATCGGCAAGCCCGCGGTGCCGCATCTTCTGGAGGCCTTCAAGGCCTGGGAGGGCGATGTCGGCAGCCGGGCGGCGTTGGCGCTCTGCTATATCGGGCCCCCCGCCAAAGAGAAGGCCGCGCCGGTCATGAAAGCGGCCCTGCGACACAGAGATATCCGCGTGCGCATCGCCGCGGCCGAGGCCCTGGCCAAGGTCGACCCGACCGCCGTCGCAGGGGCCACCAAGGTCTTGATGCGTGCCCTGGAGAGCGAGAACCAGCACCGGCGCCGCGAGGCGGTCTACGCGCTGGGGCACATTGGCCCGGCCGCCGGGCCGGCCGCAGAGAGGCTGGTCGAGCTGCTCGACGGGGCGAGCATGTGGACGCAGGTGAGCATTGCCGATGCTCTCGGCAGCATCGGCGCCGAAACCGGCGGTGCCGGCCGGGCGATGCAACGGCTGCTGGGGGACAAGAACAACCGCGTGCGCAGCGCGGCCGCCCAAGCGCTCGGCAAGCTGCGGCCCACCCGCGCGGCGGTCGCGGACATGCTCATCGCCAGGTTCGACGAGGAGAAGGACGCGGGGGCCCGGAGCGGGCTTTGGCGGGGCTTGGCCGCGATGGGCGAGGTGGCTCGGCCGCGGGCGATAGCGGCGCTGGACAGTGCCAAGGGCTGGAAGCGGACGTACCTCCTCGGCGCGCTGCGCAAGATGGGCCCCCCCGCGGTTCCCGCGTTGCTGGCAGCGCTGAAAGAAGGGAAACCGGGGGGCCGCATGGGAGCTGCGGCCGTGCTGGGCCGCCTGGGCGAGGTGAAGGGAGTGATTCCCGCACTGGTCGAAGCCCTGGGCGACAAGGACCGTCGTGTCCGCTCCAGAACGGAAGACGCGTTTTCGATGATCGGCCCGCCGGCTCTGCCCCTGTTGGAGAAGGCTGCCGCTGGCAAGGGTGACCGGGCGGCATCGGCCAAGCGGGCGCTGTACAGGATCAACCACTCCTGGAAGAACCCTCGCAGGCGGGGACGCTACTACCAGAAGTTCTTCCGGCAGCGGACCGGCCGTTGAGCGCCGCCCCCGGGGGGGCAGCCGGAAGTCGGTTACTTGCCGCCGGGAATCCGGGTTATGGTCAGCTTGTCGTAGTCGATCTCCATGTCCGGCTTGCCGTCGCCGTCGGTGTCGCGCTTCTCGCGGACCAGGCGGCCCTTGGAGTAGTACTGCCAGGTCTCAATCTTTCCGTTCCGGCCGGAGTGCCACTCCTTCCCGCCGACGCAGACGATCAGCCATCCGGTGTATTTGCCGTCCTTCTTGAGACTGTGCTCGATGCGGACCACCTTGCCGTCCTTGTAGGTCGTGCGCGCGCGTTTGTCTTCGAGGACGAAGTCCCGGACCCACTTGCCGTCCTTGAGCAGCCGGGTGTCGCTGGTGTACTGGTTCCCGCCCGACCCGTAACGGGTCCGAAAGTCGATGACGCCGTCCAGGTCGCGGTCCGTCTCGGAGAACACCTGGTGACCGTCTTTGTAGCTGTTCCGGCGCTTGAGCTTCCCGGTCTTCACCTCGATGGTTTCATCTTTCAGGAGCACTCCGTCCCGGAAGTGGCGCTCCTGGCGGAAAGTGTGCCCCTGCCACTTGTGGGGTTTGCCTTTCTTCACGTAAGTGCCCGTCCACTTCCCGTCCTTGAGCACGAAGGTTCGCCGGTGCGGCGGGGTCTTGTGACTGTAGTCGATCCGCACGTCCATCTTGCCGTCGCCATTGGTGTCTTTCTCCTCCCTGACGACGATCCCCTTTCTGTACGTGCGGACCTCAGTGATGCGCTTCTTGCTCCGGCCGGAGATGCTCCTGACCGGCAGGCCGTCCTTGAAGGTGGTCTCCCGGTAGATGGCGTGATACTTGCCGCGGGAGACGACCACGCGGGTCGGCAGACCGTCCACGTAGTTGACAGTCACCCCGGCGTACTCTTTGGCGGAAGTGATCGGCGAGGCGCCCACGCAGACTCCTGTCCTGTAAGTGAAGGTGCCGGTCCACTTGCCCTTGACCAGTTTCTCAGCCCGGCCGGGAATGACCTGGTAGTTTCTGAACCGGAAGATCTCGGCCGGCACGAACCTGTAGCGGCCCTTGACCTTCATCAACTGGAGGAGGCGCGGGCCGGTGGGCCGCGGCCCGCTCTTCTCGTCGATCACGCTGCGGAAGTCGCCCTTGCCGTCATGGTCGGTGTCCAACTCGACGCGGGCCAACCGGCCCTTCTTGTCGTAGTGGTCCCAGCGGTCGTGCTTGCCGTCCCGGTTGGTGTCCAGGGCGGCCTTCTTGACCACGTCGCCCTCGAACTCGTACTTGGGTGCCGCGCCCTTGTCGCGTATGAACACCTTGGCGGGCGAAGCCGCCGTGAGCAGCAGTGCGCTGAAAATGGCCAGTCCGGACATCGCAGTTCTCCATATGCTTTGACGCGCGAGGGCCCGGGTCGGTTACGCGGAAAGCCAGGAATTCTCTGACTGGCTCACCCGCCCCGGGCGGCCTACGGCCGGACGTCGCTCTCGGGAAAGACCTCGTGAAAAAGCTCTTCGCCCAGCGTGAGGCGCATCAGGGCCAGGTGGACCTCTTCCTCGGTGTAGTCCGGGTGGCGCTGACGGATGCCGGCCCGCACGGTCTGGCGCAGCGCGCGGGTAAGTTCGAAAGTCATCGCCGCGCGCCCGGAGATGCCCATGCGCCGCAGCGCCTGGAGCTGCACCGCGCGGGCCTGCGGGGCGGTGTCGGTCGGACGGGCTCCGCTCATGCCGGCGATTGTACCCCGCGGGCCCGGGGGGCTCAAGGGGTCAAAGAGATTCGGACTGCTAGCTCACCCGCCCCGGGCGGTAGCCGACGCCCAGGCTCAGGATGCGGGCCATCAGTTTTTCGTATCCCACCCCACCCTTCTCCACGCTCTCGGCGAAGTCCTCTCCGAAAGAAAGCTGCGGGTTGGGGTTGGCTTCCAGGAAGAAGAGCTCGCCCCCGGGGGTCAGCCGGAAGTCGATGCGCGCGTATCCCGAGAGGCACAGGTAGCGGTAGATGCGCTTGGACAGCTTCTTTATTTTGTCGGCCATCCCGTCCGGCAGATCCTCGGCGGCCTTGCTGATGACCCCCCACTTCTTCTGGTACTTGGCGTCCCACTTGGCGCGGCGGGTGGCGATCAGCGGGACGTCCTCGGGCTTCTCGGTGAAGACCAGCTCCCAGACGGGGAAGACTACCAGGCGCTCGTTGCCGACCACCGCCACGTAGAGCTCGCGGCCCTCGATGAACTGCTCGGCGATGACGTCGGTGCCGGCCTTCTCGTGTACGAACCTGACCCGCTCGGCCAGCGCCGCGTCGCCGGTGACCAGCGACGCCTGGCTGATGCCCAGCGAGGCGTCCTCGGTGGCGCTCTTGATGAAAAGCGGAAAGTCCAGCCGCTTGGGGCGCTTGACCTTCCGGCCCATCGGGAAAACGTGAAACTCCGGCACCTTGACGCGGTGGTAAGCCAGCAGCTTCTTGCTGAGGGCCTTGTCGCGGGCCAGCATCAGCCCCCGCGGGTTGCAGCCGGTGTAGCGCACGCCCAGAAGCTCCAGGTAGGCGACTACGTTCTGGTCGTAGAGCGCCACCGAGTCCCACTCCTCGAGCAGGTTGAAAGTGACGTGCGGCGTCCACTGCTCGACCGTCTCGCGGATGGGAGCCAGGTCGCTGTAGACCCCCAGGACGCGGACCTCGTGGCCCAGGCCCTCGAGCGTAGCCACCACGTCAAACTCGCACTTCCAGTCGGCGTTCTTGTACTCCCCGTCGGGGACCTTCTCGATGCTCTCCGGGGGCTCCAGCCCCTGGCGGACCAGGACGAGAACGCGCAGCTTCTTCACAGCTCCACCCGTCCTCTCCGGCGATAGAGCGAGTCGGTGGTGTGCTTGGTCAGCAGAATGGCGAAGTCGCGCTTGAGCCGCCGGTCGCCGCCGGCCGCGCGGAGTTTCAGCTCCCGGCAGCGGCCGATCATCTCCACGAGGATGTGCTTGAGGTGATACTGGTGATCGCCGACCCAGGGGGCGACTACTTCCAGGACCTCGGCGCGCACCCGGCGGATGAAGGCCGAGGCCGCCTCGCGGTCGACCCAGCGCCGGCCCTCCCTGAAGAGCTGCTTGAGGTCGCGGTCGTAGTGCTTGGGCCAGCCGCGCTCGGCCTTGTGGCGCTTGGCCGCGTAGTGCTCGCGCAGGGTGTGGTGCATCTTCGAAAGCGAGTCCGGGCGGTTGCGGGTGCGCCGCTCCGGCGAGCGGCCGGCGATCTCGGCCATGAGCTCGTCGACGTACTCCAGCTTGCGCAACGCCGGCCAGCCCCGGTAGCGCGTGCGCCAGGCGCGGGGCTGGGCCAGCCAGACCGCGAAGGTCTCGGCGAAGTCCTCGTCGGGATGGCTCTGGGCGTACCAGTACTCCAGGTGCTGCACGTGCCGGCGGCTGTAAGGGTTGGGCCGGTAGAAGCGCGGGTAGCGCGAGCTGGACAGCCCGAAGAGCCGCTGCCAGCGGCGGCGGCGGTGCAGGCCGTAGGCGTGGTCCAGGGCGTGGCCGGCCTCGTGGCGGAGGATGCGCAGGCACCACTCCTGGGTGGCGCCCTCCACGTAGCCCATGCGACTGCGCTCCAGGCGCAGCAGGCGCGGATGTAACAGGTAGAACGGCACCGCGAAGCCGGTGACCCCGTCGGGCGTGAACCACTCGTCAGAGACCCAGGCGTAGGGCCGGAAGCGGATGTCCCGGCGCCCGAGCTCGCCGACTACGCGCTTCAGGCAGCGCTCCACCCAGCTGCCGGCCAGGCGGAGCTCCAGGTCGCGCAGGCGCACCTCCAGCAGGCGCGGGGTGTGCATGCGCACCCAGCCGCGCGCGGGGCGGTCGGGCGGGCGGCGTTTTCGCCTGGCGGGTTTCTTTTTCCTGAGCTTGGCCACCACGGGAACCGATTCTGCCGGAAACCGCGGCGGAAGTCAACACGTTAGTGCGCGCGCCGTCTCGAAAAAGAGCCCCGGACGCGCGCGCGCCCGGGGCCCGATGCTCTCTCTTGCGTTAGAACTTGACGGCCACGCCCAGCTGGAATCCGAACTTGGTGAACTCGTCGGTGGCGTCGATGTCGCTGCCGGTGTCCTGGTCGAGGGTCTCGTAGATCACCCCGACCTGCAAGCTGACCAGGTCGTTGACCTTCCAGTCGATGCCCGCGCGCAGCTCGATGAACATGCCGCTGTCGATGTCGTCGTCGACCGATCCGGCCACCAGGTCGATCTCGCTGTCGCCGGAGACTATCGGGCTGAAGAGCAGCTGCCCGTAGAGCGCCATCCCCTCGCCCAGGGGGCCCTCGACCCGGGCGCCGAAGTCCAGGGTCACCGAGTCGAAGTCGTACTCGATGTCCCCGCCGCCGCTGGAGTCGAACTTCGCCTGGAAGCTGCGGTAGCTGAAGCCGGCAACCGGGATGATCTTCCACTCGACGACCGGCAGGGCGAGGCCCCAGCCGACCAGCGCCTGGAACTCAATCCCGTCCATCTCGGTGTCGAAGTCACCGCCGAGGTACTCGTCCTTGTCGTCGGTGCTGAGCATTCCCCGCAGGCGCCCGCTGAAGCTCAAGCCGTCGCCGAAGCGCGAGACCTTCACGTAGGGCTGGATCAGCGTGGCGTCCCAGTCGAAGCTCTCTCCCGCGTCCTGGACTAGGTCGGCGCTGAACAGGCCGATGTCCATGCCGGCCTCGACCTTGACCCCCAGGACGTCGCCGCCCCGCGCCAGCGACCCGGCCAGGATCACCGCGGCGATTCCAACGCAAATTCTCTTGAGCACTCTTCGCCCTCCTACATAAACTCCCGGGGTCCGCGCCGGCCGGCCCGCTGTCGGCGGTCGCGATCAACGGATATTCTGCGCGCCGCGCGGCGCGGGCGCAAGTTTTTTCCGAGGAGGGGGGCTACTCCTGTTCCCGAATCTTCTTCAGGGCTTCGGCGGCGAATTGGCGAGTCAAGGGACGCTTCTTGGCTTTTTCAAGCGTGGGGATTGCTTCCCCTGCTGCAGGACCGATCTCGCCCAGGAGTTCGCAGCAGCCAATAGGAACATCCAGGTCCTTCTGTGGCTGATTGAGCAGCCCCATAAGGACTGGAATCACATCGCTTGCATACTTCTTCTTGTCGATGCTCAAGAGCGCTCTTACAGCCGAGAGACGCACCTTGCCGTTCTTGTCCTTGAGTGCCTTCTTCAGGCCGGGCAGGAGGGTTGCCGTGTTCGTTGCCACCCTGGTGGCCGCCATGATCGCCGCGCTGCGCACTCTGACATTCTCGTCTGCAAGTGTCTTGCGCAGCTGCGGCAGAGCTGCCTTGCCCTTTTGGCCCATGATGCCCAGCATCAAGACCGCGGTGAAGCGCACTGCCGGGTCCGAATCGCCAAGGCACCTGCCCAGGCCAGGTACACCTTCCTCGCCGCACGCCCATAGCAGCATCGGCACTGCATGACGAGCGGTGCCCTCTTTCTCGGAAGCGTTCAGGTAGCCCACGAGCTTGTTCGCCGCCACTCCTCCGCCACCAAGCCGAGCCGCCTCTTCCCGTAGCTCCTTTTGGGAGGGTCCGAACTCCAGCAAGTCGTGAACGTGTTCTGCGCATCGCTGAACTGATGCTCTTACTAGTGCCATGTCCGCGGGAGCCAACGCTCGACCGCCTGACTTGGCACAACCCCAGGCAGATAGCAGGACAATCCCAAGCAGGCTGCTTGTGCCGTACAACCTGCGCATCGATTTACAGATCACGACTGGCCCTCCTTTGGCGATGGTGGCTCCTGTGGGGAAGCTGGCGAATGGTCTGGGGCGGTCATCTCACATCCGCGTCGCCTGAATCCCGCTGGTTCGGCAGATCGCTGCTTACCGGACGATTCTCGAAGAAGCTGATGTCTCGAAACCTGGTCATCCACGTGAAAGCGGCCCCAGCGTCTTTCGACCAGGAAGCCAGCGATTCCGTCGTGATGATCAAGGCCACGTCACGGCCCCAATCTGAATGCTTGACCTGGGCAAGGCGCATGTTGCTCAAGTCCCTTGTCTGGTCGTCAATGGTGATGGAGACGTATCGTTGGGCTTTCAGATCGATGACCAGTTCAAACCTGTGCCATGAGGTGTCGGGGCGAAGTCTGATCCCTGTGTCCACCAGTTTCACCGGATGCGTGTACACCTTGATTTTGCCAAACTCCTTGGTTGTCCACGGATTGATATCCCAGTAAATGGCTCCTTCCAGGGTGGTCTTATTGCTCTTGTACAGGGCGTTTCGGCCGTCCCAGAATTGGATCATCGTGTGTACCGCTTGTGGGTTGGTTTTCTGCTTCAGATCCGGCTTGGGCGAGAGCGGCAACTGAACGTGGGCTGTATATCGATATCTCCCCAGGCGAAGCGGCTTGCCCGACGGGAATCGCTCAACGAATTTCTTATGTCCGATCGCATTCACGTAAACGTTCCGCCGCTTGGGATTGGATACTACTTCGCCATGAGTCTTCAGCGATCTGATCTCCACATCCTGTTCTGTGGCCTTGTCCCCGCCCAACCATTCTGGAGCGACTGCGTGGCCGGACAGATTCGAAGAGGAATAGATGGGGACATCCGATACAGCTTTCTTCTCCGCGGCTCTTATCATCTTCAGCGCTTCCAGGGCGGCTTGGCGGACGGACTGGCACGCATCATCCTGCGAAGCCGCGCGGAGAGCGGTCACCGCCCTTGGATCTCCGATGGTGCCCAGCGCCCTGACGGCTTCCCATCGCACGTTCTCATGATCGTCCCGCAGGCAACTGATCAGGCGAGGAACGGCGGCCCGGCCGCACCACCCCAGGGCCTCCGTGGCCCTGCCCCGGCGGGTAGTCGCGAAGTCGGGCATGTGCAGATACAGCGATAGCTTTCCCACCGCCTTCTCGGGCCCGCCCAGGCGCGTGACAGCGACCTCCGGAGCCCAGAGGCCGTCCGGGGGAACTAACGGGGCAAACTCCTTCTCGACGCGCTTCTCGGGGCAAACCGCCGTTCGCACCTGCCACACCGGCACCACAACCTTCCAGCAGAAGAGACCTGCCGTGAGCAAGAGGGCCAGCGCCACGCCCCAGTACACGTAGATGCGCTTGGAGCGGGAAGGGGTGGGGATGTTTTCCCCGGGCTGCTCAGTCATTCCACCCCTCTCCCGTACTTGGCCTTGCCCTCCTTCTCCCACCAAACACGAAGGGCCTTACGCCCCTCCTGTACCCGAGCAATCTGGAACTCCGAGCCTTCGTCCATGATATTGCGGGTGACTGGAAAGAACTGCTGGCCGCAGATGTGCCCAGTTGCCATGATGGCGTACTCGGCGATCATGAGGTTCTCGATTCTCTCGTCGCTGCCGGCCTCGACCAGTAGCGGCACGCCCCAGGCGTGCTCCTCTTTCCGAAAGGCCACCACGACGTCCAGGCGGAGCTCGAAGTCTTTCTCGGCGAGCAGGCGCCGCACTGCGAATCGGGCCACAGGGCCTATGTCCACCAGCCTCCTGGCGGCCTCGCCGCGCGGCCCCATGCTCGTTATGGGCCAGTCCGGCCATTCGACCCGGAAGTTATTGCCGGAAGGGCTCCGGCGTACCTCCCGCTCCCAATACCACACCCTCAACGGCGTCCAGGAGAAGTAGAAACCGACCAGCAGGAGCGCGACGGCGCCCAGGCCGATGTAGAAGCCGAGCATGCCCTTGCGCTTCTTGGGCGTTTCCACAGCCTGGCCCTCGGTCATCGCTTTCCGGAAGGCACGACTTCCAGCTTCCAGCCTTTCCTGGATTTTCTGAACACCAAGTGCGTGGACTTTCGGTCCCTTGGAAAGCTCACCAGTTCCGATGTGAGGGACTGGGACCACACCAGCTTCGGAGGTGTCCTCCTGTTCGACCATCGTTGGATGAACTCGAAGGAAGAAGCCCCTTTGACATCCGTCTTCACAGCCACACTGTCCAGTAACTGCCCCCGGGAATCCTTCACGGATGATCGTGTCCGGGGAGTGAACACTATTCTCTGGTCCGTCATCGGTTCCCCGCGAGAGTTACGAGCCGCCACACTGAGAGTGCAGCGCCGTGAGTAGTCTGAACATCCTGTTGTGATGAGCAGCAAAAGTACGATTAGCATCAAGGCAGCCAGCAGTCGTTTCATCTTCCGGCACTCCTCCCTGGATATGTAGTCATGTAGGAACCCGATAGGTTCACGGAAAACGGTGGCGAAGGGGCGGGGGCGGTCATCCTCCACCTCTCCCGTACTTGGCCTTGCCCTCTTTCTCCCACCAGTCGAGCACTCTGAGGCGAAGTGTGGCAAAATCGTCTTCGGTCCAGTTGACGGTCGCTGGCGGACCAGCCGACACGAGGCCCAGACCTTCCTCGAAGTCCACGCCGGACATCTCGCCTATGGTCTCCGTTAGGTCTGGTTCGCCGAACGGGTTATTGGCTCGAACCCGCGCGACTAGAGCCGGCAGTATCCAAGTGCATTCGTGCCTTCTCAAGGCCTTCAGCAGATAGGAGTTCAGTGTTATGTCGTCTTCGCTGAACAGTCGGTCCACGGCAGAACGAGCACCGGGCCCAACTGATACTAAGCTGTTGACGGCCTTCTCTTGAGGACTATTGACGGATCTAGTCTCTACCATTGGAATATGCTTGCGCACTTCCCTTTCCCAATACCATACCCTCAGCGGCGTCCAGGCGAAGTAGAAACCGACCAGCAGCAGCGCGACGGCGCCCGTGCCGACGTAGAAGCCGAGCATGCCCTTGCGCTTCTTGGGCACCCCCACAGCCTGGCCGGCGGTCACTTCCCAATGCCCCCGTACTTCGCCTTGCCTTCCTTCTCCCACCAGTCCCGAACCCCGGCTT
>CBDUSI010000130.1:0-12216 GCA_965370045.1 uncultured bacterium
AACCCGAAGACGATGCTCAGGCATCGACTTCGGAACCCCTCCTCGAATCTGAACCCTTCTGCCCCCAATCACGACTGCTCCATTTTTCAACGGCCTGCAAGGGCTTAAGCCCTTGCCTTTTGAGGCCTTCTGAGCTATAATATATAGTGGATAGTCACGGAGGCTTTCCTCTACGGAGCGCCAGGCAGGGAGGCGTATCAATGGTCGATTTCAGCGTTGCCGTATCCGCGTTGCGAGCCGCGTTCCAGCGCCAAGCCACCACCGCCAACAACATCGCCAACGTGTCCACGCCGGGCTTCAAGTCCAGCCGGGTGCACCTCCAGGACACGCGTACCGGCGGCGTGGACGTCGCCGCCATCGAGCGCAACATGGCCCCGGGACCGCTCCAGCCCACCGGCCGGCCCCTGGACCTGGCCGTCTCAGGTCCCGGCTTCCTGGCCGTGGACGGGCCCCGCGGGCAGCGCTTCACCCGCTTCGGGGCCTTCGGGCTGGACGCTGACGGCCGCATCGTCGACTCCGCCGGCAATTTCCTGGCGCCCGGTTTTGACGTGCCCGGCGACGCCGTGGCCGTAAACGTAGCCCGGGACGGCAGCGTCTCGGCGACCATGGCCGACGGCTCTACCCATAACCTGGGCAGCGCGCAGGTCTTCACCTTCGCCAACCCCGAGGGGCTCCAGGCGGTAGGCGGGGGGCTCTTCTCGCCGACGGCGGCCAGCGGCGCGCCGGTCGCCGGCACTCCGGGGACGGGCGGGTTCGGCGAGATGATCGCCGGTTTTCTGGAAGACTCCAACGTGAGCCTGGCCCGGGAGCTTACCGACCAGATAGTCAACAAGGCCCACCTCAGCGCCAACATCGCCTCCATCCGCGCGCAGGACGACATGCTCGGAGAGCTGCTGGACACCGTCCGCTGACCTCCCCTCAAGCACTCCGTCACCAAGGGTCGGCCCCCGCGGGCCGGCCCTTTCACTTGTTGAGCCGCCTCCCCTCCCGTAGAATCCCCTCCGTCATTCACAGTCAAACCGGGAGGGAAACCCATGAAGATCGACTTCAAGGAGCTGCTCACGTTCTACAAGGATCACACCTACAACAACCTGATGGCCTACTGGATGAAGCGCCTGGACGCCGAGCACGGCGGGGTGCTCAACTGCCAGTCGAACGGCGGCGACAAGCTGCTCCACGAGCACAAGTTCGTCTGGAGCCAGGGCCGCTGGGCCTACACCGCCTCGCAGCTCTACGACAACACCGAGGGCGAAGTCCCCGAAGAAACCCGCCAGGCCTACCTGGCGACCGCCAAGGCCACTACCGGGTTCCTGATGAAGCACGCGCGCCTGGATAACGGCAACTGCGCCTTCGTGCTCTCCCGCGAGGGCCAGCCCATCCGCCTCAACGACGACGGCACCGCGCGCGAAAAGAAGGGCGACGAGGTCTACGACTACAGCATCAGCGCCGACCTCTTCGCCTACTACGGCGTCGCCGAGTACGCGCGGGTCTCGGGCGACCGGGCCGCCTACGACTGGGCCAAGGACCTTTATCTTTCGTACGAGAACCGCTGCAAGACCGGCACGGCCCGCTCGGACTTCCCCTACCCCAGCCCCGGCGACTACAAGTCCCACGGCGGACCGATGAGCAAGGTGGAGAACGGCAAGGAGTTTGCCAAGGCCGCCGAGCGCTTCGGCGACGACGACTTCGCCGCCGGGATGCGCCAGATCGCCCGCCAGGGCATGAGCGACGTGATGGAGCTCTTCGTCCAGCCCGACGATCTCATCCTCGAGAAGCTGAGCCCCGACTACAAGCCGGAGGACAGCCTGCTGGGCCGCTACTGCAACCCGGGCCACACCCTGGAGGACATGTGGTTCATCCTCCAGCTGGCCTCCGACATCGACGACCAGGACGTCATCGGCCGCGCCGCGGCGGTCACCCTGGCCACCTGCGAGAAGGCCTGGGACGAGGAGGTCGGCGGGGGCATTCCCCAGTTCATGGACCGCGAGACCGGTTACCAGCCGTCCGGCCCGGTGCCGCCGGAACTCGAAGGCCATGAGATGATCCGCAAGATCCGCGAGCTCTGGGACAAGAAGCTGTGGTGGCCGCACTCCGAGGCGCTGTACACCCTGTTGCTGGTCCACGAGCTGACTGGCGAGTCCTGGGCGCTGGACTGGTACGAGCGTTTTCACGAGTACACCTTCAAGACCTTCCCCAACCCGGACAAGGACGTCGGGGAATGGATCCAGATCCGCAACCGCAAGGGCGAGCCCGACGACGCCGTCGTCGCTTTGCCCGTCAAGGACCCCATGCACATCATCCGCGCCTTCCAGCACGCGATAAACACCCTGAAACGGCTGGTCGCCAGGGGCTAGAGGGAGAATTGAATATGATGGATCGCAGGTTGACTCTCGGGGTCATCGCCGCATTGGCGGCACTGGTCTCCGGCGTGGGCCCCGCGCGCGCCGGCGAGAAGCCGAAGTTCAAGCTCACCGGGAAGACGGCTCTGGGCGTCGACGGGCGTCTTCCGGCCCGGCTCTCCCCCGACGGCAAGACGGTCATCTACCTCAAACAGTTGAAGGCCGACGCGGGGGGCAAGAGGAGCTACGCCTACTGGGCCATCGACGTCGACGGCAAGAACGACCGCCAGGTGTTCGCCTCCGCGGTGGGCATGGACGACCCCTTCTCGTTCTGCTTCGGCAAGGGCATGTTCTCGCCCGATGGCAAGCGCTTCGCGGCGCTGACCACCTCTGACGGCAAGCCCATGAGCAGGGACAGCTGCGCTCTGGTCATGAAGCTCTGCGACCTGGGCGGCAAGGCCAAGCCCCAGGGGCTGCCCAGCAAGGTCGGCCGCTTCATCGGCGCGCTCTTCACCGCCGACGGGTCCGTGGTCTTCGCGGACGGCTTCCCGGTGAGCCCCAAGGACGAGAAGGAGAAATGGAGCTTCACCCTGCGCAAGGTTTCACCAGAGGGCAAGGCCAGCGACATCCTCAAGCTGAACGGAAATCTGCTGATCGCGATGACCATGAACCCCAAGCGGGACCGGATCGCCGGCGTCCTCATGACTAAGCCCGCCGACGGGGACCGCGGGCGCCCGGGCGTGAAGCTGTGGGCCTGCGACCTGGCCAGCGGCAAGGCCCAGGCCACCGGGCCGCTGAGGCTCGACGACTACTTCTACGATGGCGGCCCCGAGCTCTTCTGGAGCCTGGACGGGCGCTACGTTTACACCAACGGCAACCCGGGCGGCAGGGACGTGGGCAAGAACCCCTTCTCGCTGCTGCGCTTCGAGCCTTTCCGCAAGACGGTCAAGGCCAACGCGAAGGAAACCGAGGCCTACAAGACACTCGTCGCGCAGATGGGCTCCGACGACTTCGCGACCCGCGAGAAGGCCACGAAACAGCTCCGCGCGGCGGGACAAAAGACGCTGCCGGTGCTGCGCGAGGCCGCGAAGTCCAAGGACGTCGAGATCCGCAGCCGGGCCGAGGCGCTCGTGGCCGTTCTGGCCGGCAACGTCGAGGTGCTGGCCGCCGGGAAGTCCCTGGTGGTCATGGGCGAGTTCGCCCCGGGAAAGCTCAGCGTCGCGGACTTGAAAGCGAAGAAATGCTACGTGCTGGACGCGGCCACTGGCGCCAAGACCGAGTGTGAGGACCCGCTGCTGCTCGTCGACCGTTCCGGCTCGACCGGCCTGTTCGTACACCTGAAGACCAGAAAGCTGCACGTCGCCAAGCTCGGGGCGAAGGACTGATTGCGGGGGGGGGCGCCGGAATGTTCCCGGAGGGCGAATGTCAAACCGGGGGCGTTTGCGAAAAATGGGTAAACTGACCCCGGATTGCCCCGCCTGGAGTCAGTCGACTTCCGCGAGGTGCGCATCCTCTGGGAGGGACGCAACGCGCGCACCGGCCACGAACTGGCGCGCTGCGCCGTTATCCAAGCTTGGAAATAGGAGAAGGAGGAAGACGTGAAGGCAGCGCAGATTCTCACGCTCGTAGGCTTGGTGTTCTTCTTGCTGCTGTCTCCTCTTTCATGTTGGTACGCAAATGATGTCAAGAATCGGGAAAGTCGCGTTGCTTGGATGGAGTTCAATGAATCTCTCGCAAGAAATTCGAAGGAAGGCGTGAACAGGGCCTCGCGGAAGCTTCTCGCTGCCGACGCGAAGCTGGACAAGTGGAACTTCTCCATTGGGGTGTTCCTGGTCACAGCGGTCGGGTGCGCAGTTGCACACATTGCCATTCAAAACATCCGAAAAGAGAAGGCGAAAAAGTAGATCACAGGCCGCCGAGACCCGACCCACAGGGCGGGGAGAAGACAGGCGGCCGGAGCTATCCGAGCAAGGCCAACGTCACCAATGCTAGAATAGCAGCTAGAATATGCACGAAGATCAACAAGCAATAAATAGCCCCCTTCAAGCCGGAACTCGGACCAAGATCATGGTAAAGTTCGCGTATCTGAGGCGACACGTACTTGAATAACCCCGACCATTCGCCGTTCCCTCCCGGCACACGTCTACCAAGGATCTCACGGTATCTACTGATGGAGCCCTGAACCTGAATTTGAACATACGCGCCAGCAACACCGGTCAGGAGAACCAAGCCTACAAACAGCCGGAACCATCTCTCCGTGACCTCGTTGTCGGGCAGCAGGTTCCACGCCCCCACGATAGCTCCCAGCAGGAGCAACGTAGACACTGCGACGCCCCACTGGAATTGCTTGGCAAACCGGATTTCCTGCTTCTCTTGCCCTATTAGCATTCGTGCGTCCTCTTGCAACCGCTCTTCGGAATTGTCCGGCATAATCCCACCCTCCCCCATCTACAGCAACGTTCTCCTAGTTTCCTATTAAATAATATAGCCCGCCTAGTTCCCGAAGTCAAGGTCAACCCCAGTTGCCGGTGGCCGGTTGGCGGTTCTCAGAAGCCGGAGCGGATATTGGGACTCACACCGCATTTCTGCGCACACATGTGACTGCACCCCAGCCACTTACATTTTCTAGATATTATTCTGCATTATCTGCTTGACATTCGGGTCGGTTCGGTGTATATTATAGTAGTTGCCAGTTATCAAAGGGGCGGGCCCCATGATAAAGGACACGGCCAGCCGGAAACCCGCCGTCCCCCGCGAGGGGAACAATGGCAGTTCTCCGTGCGCCTCCGTGTCCCCCGTGGTGAAAGATATTCCCTTCCCCCGCGAGGTGCTCATCGACGCCGCGCGCCAGTTCACGCGGGGAGTGTCCTGGGAACTTATTGCCGAGAACACCGGAACCAGCGCCGGCGACCTGGTTACTTTCAGCATTGACCATCCCGAGGTCTGGGGCCCGCTGTCTGAGCGCGCGGAGAAGCTGCGCTTGCAGGAGGCCGAGGGAAATACTCTCGCGGGCCTGACGTTGTTGCTCAAGAGCGACGACGAAACCGCCGCCGAGAACGCGGCGCGCGAACTGCTGATACATCGTCGCCACGTTGAGCGAAGACGTTATCAACCACCAAGACACAAAGACACCAAGAACGTTGAGGGCTTGAACGCGTCGGAAGCCGCTCGCGAAGCCACCGCGCTTTCCCGCGACCCGGGCTCCAACTTGGTGCCTTGGTGTCTTGGTGGTGAAAACGAAGCTCCGGAAGAGCTAGTGCGCCGCATCACCTACGCCGCCCACCGCGTGGCCCACGGCGGCGATTACATTACTATTGCGGGCGAAGTAGGCCATCCCCGGGAGGAAGTAACGCGCTGGGCCTTCATCTACGCGAAAGCCTGGGACAAGGCATATCCAACGTCGCGCCGCACCGCCGCGCAGTTCGGCGCGTCACTGGCGATTAACAGATTGCTGGACTTCGTAGTGGGCTTCGACCCCAAGCTGGCCGCCCGCGCGGCACGGACGCTGCTGGTACATCGACGGCATATGCACTGGCGACTCCCGGAGCGGCACCTCCGGTGCCCGACGGGAGGCGCTTCGCTTGCCAGAACCACGCCAGGAGGGCGGAATCTCACGATTTGCCAGGGAGGGCAAAAGACATCGTTTGAGAACGGGACGCAGAACGGGGAAAGACCCGCAGCCGAGGGGGCGTGCCTACCCGGAAGCGCGGGCACCACCTTAACATATCCGCCATCCGTGGCTCAGGTCGTAGTCGCCATCCCTGGCGACGGCTCGCTTAAAGTCGCTCGCCGCTCCGGGCCGGCCCGCTCCTCCGGAGCGGTGCGTCCCTCCGCCGATTCCCGCCCCCGGGACGGACCCTGAGGCGAGGGGCGCCCGCCCTCCCCCGCCCTCCCCTCCCCCGCTTCCCTGTTGACTGCGCGGCGCGCGGGCCTAGAATCGCCCGCCGTCACCGGACGGGGAGGACCTCTACATGGCGCTCTTCAAGGCCTATGACGTGCGGGGCGTGGTGCCCTCGGAACTCAATCCTGAGATCGCCGAGAAGATCGGTCGCGCGGCGGTCGCGGTGCTCAAGGCCAAGAGCATGGTCGTGGGCCGCGACGTGCGCAACTCCGGGCCGGAGATCTCCGCGGCCTTCGCCGGCGGGGTCAACGCCGCGGGCTGCGAGGTGATCGACATCGGCTCCTGCACCACGCCGATGAACTACTTCGCGGTGGGTTCGCTGGGCACCGACGCCGCGGCCATGGTCACCGCCAGCCACAACCCGCCGGAGTACAACGGCTTCAAGTTCAGCCGCGCGGGCGGGCTGCCGGTAAGCGGCGAAACCGGGCTCAAGGACATGGAGAAGCTGGTCTTCGAGGGCCCGCTGCCCAGCGACGCCGCCAAGCCGGGCAAGGTCACCACGAAGGACATCAGGGGAGAGTACCGCGAGCACCTCCTGAAGTTCGCCAAGGACTTGAAGCCCCTCAAGGTCGCCGTGGACACCGCCAACGGCGCGGTCGGCCCGCACTTCACCGAGTACACCGCGGGCTTGCCGCTGGAGTTGGTGCCCCTCTTCTTCGAGCCCGACGGGAGCTTCCCCAACCACGAGCCCAACCCGCTCAAGGCCGAGAACATGAAGTGGCTGCAGGAGGCGGTGCGCGAGAACGGGTGCGACCTGGGCGTGGCCTTCGACGGCGACGGCGACCGCTCCATGATGGTGGATGAGAAGGGGGAGATCGTCTCCTGCGACCTGGTGACGGCATTGCTGGCCCCCTGGATGCTCCGCGAGGAGCGCTCCGGCAGCGCCGTGGTCTACGACTTGAGAAGCAGCTGGGTGGTCGCCGAGGAAATCGAGGCCGCCGGCGGCGCTCCCGTAGAGAGCCGCGTGGGCCACTCCTACATCAAGGCGATCATGCGCGAGAAGAACGCGGTCTTCGGCGGTGAGCTCAGCGGCCACTACTACTTCCGCGACAACTGGTGCTGCGACTCCGGGGAAATCGCTTTCTTCGTGCTCTGGAGCCTGCTCTCCGACGCCGGCCGCACACTGGGCGAGCTGATTGCGCCGCTCAAGCGCTACCACGCCAGCGGGGAGATCAACTTCGAGGTCGAGGAAAAGGACGCCATGATCGAGAAGATCGGCCGGGAGTTCTCCGACGGGCAGATCTACTACCTCGACGGTATCAGCGTCAAGTATGCCGACTGGCATTTCAACGTCAGAAAGAGCAATACCGAGCCGCTGCTGCGCCTGACCCTGGAGGCCAAGAGCCGCGAAAGCATGACGAAAAACCTCTCGCGCGTCCGGGCGGCCATCGAGGCGGGAGCCTGAGGGGCGGCCACGTGACTAAGCGCGCCGAAGCCCCCCAGCCGCCCGGCGGCTCCTTCTGGCCCCACCCCTGCTTCCTGGGGCTGGCCCCCGGCGACAGCGACTACCGGCGCTCGAAAGTCGCAATCCTGCCGATCCCCTACGAGGCAACCACCAGCTACGGCGCGGGGGCACGTTTCGGGCCTGGGGCGATCATCGACGCCAGCAAGGAGCTGGAGTTCTACGACCCGGTTACAGGCAGCGAGGCGGCCACCGAGCTCGGCTTTCACACCCTGCCGCCCGTCTTCCCGGACTTCTCCGGCCCCGGTAACATGATCGCCGCGATATCCAAATGCGCCGCGCCGCTTTACAGGTCGGGCAAGTTCGTGCTGGCGCTGGGCGGGGAACACTCCGTAACCGTGGGCCTGGTTCGCGCGGCCAGACGCAAGTGGCGAGACCTCTGCGTGGTCCAGCTCGACGCCCACGCTGACCTGCGCGACGAGTACGAAGGCACGCGCTTCAGCCACGCCTGCTCCGCGCGCCGCGCGCTGGACGAGTTGAAACCGTCGAAGAAGCTGCAGCTGGTGCAGGTCGGCGTCCGCAACATCTCCCGCGAGGGCCACGCCTTCCTGAAGGCCCAGGGGCAGCGGGTCCGGACTTTCCCTGCGGACTATATCATCGCGGACTCGACCGGGCTGTGGGTGGAGGAGCTCGGCGAGCTGGTCGCCGGTCGCGATGTTTATCTCACCGTGGACCTCGACGCGCTGGACCCCTCGATAATGCCGGCGGTCGGCACCCCGGAGCCGGGCGGACTCCTCTGGCACCACGTCACCGCGCTGGTGGAGAAGGTCGCCGGGGCCGCGCGCATCGTGGCCGCGGACCTCGTGGAGTTGGCCCCCCAGCCCGGCAACCACGCCCCCGACTTCCTGGCCGCCAAGCTGGGCTATCTCGTCGCGCGGAGGGCGCTGGGCAAGTAAAACGCGCGGGCTCGCCCGCGCGCTCCGTTATTCGTTGGGGTGTCTATTATGGACGGACGGAAAGCTACTCTATCGCCGGGCCCTTCACCACCGGGGCGTCATTGCCCTTGCCGGCAATCACCTTCCCGTGACGGTCGGAGGGTATCCGCTTGGGCGCCGCCGGCCGCGCGCCCAGGGCGGAGTCCGACTCGATCTCGTCGTCCAGCCTGGCCCTGGACTTTTCGTCAGTCGCCAGCGGGGTCTTCTCGGTGACCAGGGTGCGCAGGTTGATCTCCATCAAGTTGGTCTTGTGCTTGGTGCGTCCCAGCTTGGCGCCCTTGGCATCGGCCAGCAGCTTCTTGGCCCGGGGCAGCCTGACATTCCCCTTGCCCGCCCACTCGTCGCCGTGCTCCAAGGATGCTTTGACGGTTGCCGCGAACTGGGTCGAATTCGGAATCCGGTACTTGGGCGGCCCTTTTCTCACCGAGGTCGAGCCCGCGCCCCACAGGAGCCCGGCCGCTGCCCCGCCCAGCAGTATCACGATTGCCACCACCGCCAGCCTGGCCGTCGGCTTGGCCTTCTTCGCCTTCTCTTCGCTCTTGAACTTCTTCTTGCCCACCGGCCGGGGCAGGGGGCGGGACATCATCGGAGTCATTTTACATCCTCTCCACGTTCTGGGTGACGTGCCAGTTGCGGAAGGCCGGCCCGGCGCCGCCGGGGAACCCGGGGGGCGGGTTGCCGTAGAGGTACGGGTCGTAGGCGTAGCAGCGGTAGCTGAAGAAACTGGACACCGGGTTGGTGCCGGCGGTGATGATGCAGCCATTGATCCAGAGGTTGCTCTTCTTGCCGCCCATCTTCGGACGTATCACGTCTCCCGAGCTGAACAGCGCCGCGTGGATCTCACGGTTGTCGCCTTCTCCGGTGATGTAGATGGTATCGGCGGTGACGATGCCCAGCGCCGGGTTGCTCTTCTCGCCATCGATCACCGGGGCGCGGCTGTCCCAGTCGGGATTCTCCACGTACTCGTATTCCGGGCTGTTCCAGTTGCCCATCATCGACCAGGACTGGCTGGCGGCATCAAAGGGAATGGGCTCGCCGGTGGCCTTGTTGCGCAGCACCCACTGCCCTTCACCGGCATCATCGGTGTAGCGCATCGGCCCGTCGATGGAAACAGTGACCGGGCAGATCAGCGACATGCGGCGGCTGAGGTTGCCTCTGACGGTGACCGGCCCCGTGGAGTACAGGGTCCCCTGGTGGTTCACGTCGACGTCCGCCTCGGTCAGGGTCCTGCCGCCACTGGTGCTGACCACCGTCATCTTGTTCTGCTTGAAGGTGACATCGACCTCCAGGTCGTCGGCCGGGAAGATCCCCGTCGCGTTCTTGAACTTGATCTTGAAGTTCGCATCGTTCCAGTCGTATATCTGGGCGCCCTTCGGCGCGCTCTCGGCCAGGTCCTTGAGCTCGTCGATGCCCGGCAGGTTGACGTAGGGCACGCCACCGGTGGCCGACTTGTAGAAGGTCACCGTGCTCTTGCCGGGACCCGAATACCCGATCTTGCCGCTGGCGGTGACGTCGTCGTAAAAGGTTACGTAGCTCCCGATCACGTTGAGGTTGCCGTTGGCGTGGACCTTGGCGCCGTAGCTGGCGTAGTTGCCGATGTTCAGGTTGCCGTTGTGCACGAAGCGCGCGTAGTCGGCGAAGTACGTCGCGCCCTGGGCCGTCGTGGTCAGCGTGGTGAGCGCGCCGTTCTGCTGGTTCACGGCCGTCGAGGTGGCCAGGTACCACGTCCCGCTATCGCTCCGCACCTGGACGCTGATGGTGTACTTGATGGTGTCGTTCTCGACAGTGAAGGTGGTCTCCCCGTTCGAGAAGGTCGCCAGCGCCTTACCGTCGTTGGCGCCCAACCAGGCGCCATCCCGGGTGACCTCCAGCCTGAGCCGCTCCAGCCCGGCCTCCGCCGCGTACATCCGCATCAGGCGCTCTTCGGAGCGCATTTCCGACACGTCCCGCCGGGCATGCAACACCAGCATGGTGCCCACCAGCCCGGAGAAGACCAGCAACAGGGACATCACTATGATCAGCGCGGTGCCCTGCCGGTCCCTGGGGTTTCTCTCAGTCAGCAACATCGGCCACCTCCTCCGAGTTCCCTCGGTCAATTCCGGTTACGGCTGAGCACCTCGTTGGTCAGCGTGGTGACTACGCTGCCGCCGACCAGACCCGGGAACCTGTGAGCCACCTCGCTGCGGATCGTGAGGCGCAGCGGACGGACCTCCTGGTCCTGGATAGCATCTTCAATCAGGTCGGGATCGATTGCGAAATCGACGGCCTCTTCCATCACCGGCACCGCGGCCTCCAACTGCACGAAGAGCCCGCCGAGCACCAGTATCTTCTGATTGGCGGCCACCGTCCCGTCGCGCTGGAACTTGGTGCCGTCCGAAAGCGTGATGGTGGTGGCGGTGATGTTGGTCACCGAAATCGAGTTGGTGTAGCTGCGCAGAGTGTAGTCGTCGTACCGCCGAATGAACCCGCCGTTGATGCCCGGCTGGGTGATGTAGCAGTAGACGCGGATGCTCTGCCACACCGGCTGGTTCTGCACCGCACCGCCGGACCTGTAGATGAAGCTGTCATTCTGGTCGCGGGCACACGGGAAGGCGAAGGCCGTCTGCGCCCGGCCATCCTCCACGAACTGGTAGAAGGTCACCTTGGCGGGCGTGGTCTCCTTGAGGTCCTGGATGATGCGGTCGACCGCGTCCTGGACCTGGCCTTCGATGTGGGTCTGGTTCAGGTCCATTTCCGCCGAACCCATGGCCCGCCCGAACATGCCCATGAGCATGGCGATCAGCAGCCCGAAGATCGACGAGGCAATGACAACCTCCAGCAGGTTGTAGCCGGCGCGGTTTCTGGCGTTTCTCATCGCCGTGCCCTCCTAAGTCCTGGTCCGCACTGCGGTCAGCACCACGTTGTACTCCGCCACCTCCAGGCGCACCAGGTAAGCCTTGTCACCGACGTCGCCGGCCGCGCCCCACTTGAGGTCCGTGATGGTGATCGTGCCCTGGGCCGCGTCGCTGGTGGTCTGCAGCACCGCGAAGGTGTTGCCGTCCTGCAAAATCATGCTGTCGATATCCTCGGCCAGCAGCACCTCCATGGCCTGGTGGCCCGCGCGATAGGCAATGGTCCGCTCGTACAGCCAACGATTGCTGTTGTCGATCTTGGTCATCAGGGCGAGCACGCCCACACACATCATCCCGGCAATGGCCACGGCAAACATGACCTCAAGCAGCGAGAAGCCCTTGCTGTCTCTGAGCTTCATAACTCTGTCCTCCTCCCGTGCACACATCTCTGTTACCTCCGGCAGCCCATAAGCAACTGGCGTGCTACGCGACAAGTCAAGTGAAGGAATGTACGTATCATATTGTATACACTCCGCTTACAACAGCAGATTGGCTCGTAAGCTGCCTCTTAGCAACACTCGCCAAACTGCTGTGCGTAACCGTCTCGTAACATCGCGGCTTAGGCGTCACCACACCGTATCATCCGTCGTCTGGTTACTGTTCCGAAGATGATGCCGAACGTACCTAACCCATTGCTAGAGCATTTTAGCATTGAGTAACTCCGTAGCCGGAGTTTTGTAACCAGCCA
>CBDUSI010000131.1:0-12204 GCA_965370045.1 uncultured bacterium
GGGGGTGATGGCCGCGTGGCTGGCCTGGGAGGGGCGCTTCTTATCGTTCATCAGGCTGCTGCCCCTGACCGGCACGCTGGTCGCCACTCTGGTCGCCGGGCCGTGGTACCTGGCCGTCGCTCTCGATGGCGGCGAGGCCGCCGGGGCGCTGGCCGGGTTCTTCAGCCACGAGAACTTCGACCGCTTCTTCCACAGCTTCGACCATCGCACTATGCCATGGAGATACCTGACCACCAGCGTCCCGCAGGGGATGGCTCCCTGGACGCTGCTGCTGCCCGCGGGCCTGGCCGCCTTCTGGCGCTTCGGCCGCCGGCCGGCCGAGCCGGGCAAGGCCGCCGAGAGCACCGAGCTGGCTTTCCCGATGGTCTGGGCCGGGGCGATAATCGGCCTCTTCAGCGCGACGGGGCAGCTGGGCGTCTGGCCCTGGGTGGGCCTGGGTGTCTTTCTGGTTGCCCTGCTGATCGTGCTCTTCATGCTCGGCCGCGAGCGCTACTGGAAGTGGATCGGCCTGACGGTCTTCGCGCTCTTCGCGCTCGTCGTCGGCTTCTTCCCGGTCGGCGGCGGCGAGCCGGGGGGGACCGGCCGCTCTTTCTACGTGCTGGCCGCCTACCCCGCGCTGGCGGTCGCCGCCGGCTGGGCACTGGACCGCGCCTGCGCGCGCGGGAGCGAGTCGCCCTGGGTACGCCGGCTGGCCGCGGCCGTGCCGCTGGCTATCGCGGTCGCCCTGCTGGGCCTGGCGCTGGGCTCCGTCCTGGAAATGGCCGCGCCGGGCGCGTCGCCGCTCTCTGGCCATGTTCCGAACATCGCCGAGTACCGCGAGCAGCCCGGCTTCACGCCCTTGATCGTCCTGCTGGGCGCGTCCTCGGCCGTGGCCGGTCTGGCGGCGCTGTTGCTGCTCTCCCGCAAGAAACTCGCCGGCGCGGTGATCGCCGCCGCGCTGGGCCTCGCCGCCGTCGAGGGCTGTTACTGGGGCGGGGCCATCCCCCTGCGCGACCGGGTCGGGCGGCTGGGGGTGATCTACCGCCGGGCCGCCCCGCGCCTGGCCGACCGGGCCGCACCAGTCTTGACTTATGACGTGCCCGCCACCGCGGAGGCGGTCTACTACCTCGACCGGAAGGTGCGCAAGATTCCCTCGAAGCGCTTCGGCCCCGACAACCTGCGCGCGGAACTCGCCATAAGAAAGCCGCGTTACCTGATAATCAACGCGGAGCACATGCCCGAATGCCGGAAGCTGCTGGCCGGGCGCTATGTGGAAATACTCACCGGCCGCCGCAAGAAGAAGACGTTCAAGGTGCTGGCCCTGGACGGGGCCGGGGTGAAGCTTCCTGAATAGCGTCTAGCTTTGAACTACTTGGTCGCTGGCTCCTCGGGCGCCGCGGCCTTGCGCCTGGGCAGCGTGACCGCGCGCCTGGTGGTGACGGTCTTGCCTTTCAGCTTCACCTCGTCGGGGAACTGCGGGGGCGCTTTGGCCCGGAGGCCCCTCGCGAGGAAGTACTGCCAGGGAACGCTGAACTCTTTGAGGAGTCGGTGCTCGTTGCTGGTCTTCCCCTCGGCCTTCTTCTTGAACTCGGAAGCCTGCTTGTCGTCCTTGAACCGGTAGACAGCGATCTCCTCGATCTTCCCGCCCTTGAGCGCCATGCGCCCCTTGATCAACCACAGCCTGGACTTCTTGAAGCGTCTTATCGCGTGGGAGACACCGTCGTTCTCCAGGAGATCGGGCCGCGACACGACCCAGGAGATAAGGGCCTTGCCCCCGCCTATGCTGGTGCCCGTGGTCAGGCCGGCCAGCCATGCCGGATACTTGCCGGCCACGGGCTTGGCATCGTGCCACTTCTTGACCTCCAACCCCAGGCTGCCCTTCTCGTCGTCGTTGAGCGTCCAGAGCACCTCCTTGTCGGATAGCTTGGCCAGCACCTGCCCGGAGCCCCCTCCGCCTCGCAGGTACAGGCCCGGCTTCAGCGCTTTGAGGGGCTTGCCTCTCTTGCCCCACCCGGTCAGCACCGCGACCATCTTCCTCATCAGCGGGTCGGCGCCCTTGGGACATTTGAAGACCATCGCGCAGCGATCCCGGCCCTTGAGAATGACCACGACACCGGAGACCACCTCCCTGGCTCCCGCGAAGTAGCGCAACACGTCGAACTTACCGCCGCTGAGCACGTATGTCTCATCGAGCTTCTTGAGCCCGCGGACGTCGAGGAGGGCGACCATGCTGGTCTTGTCCGGCACCAGACGATAGACCTCCTCGGCCGTGAAAGCAGCCTCGCCCGCCGATGCCGCGCCGCAGGTCAACAGCGCGGTGGCACAGAAGAACCCCATTATGTTCTTGCGCATATTCTCTGCTCCCCAGTGTGCGGCGGAACTAGCTTCCCGCCCGGGTGGCCAGCTCGGTGGGCCGGGCCATCTGGATTTTGGGGGAGTGCGCCCCGCAGGAGTCGGTCTCGCTGACCTCGTCGCGGTCCGGCCCGTAGAAACCGAACTCCTGGAGCACGGCCAGCTTGGGCAGGACGTTGTTTTCGAGATCGTAATGGAAGAAGCCCGAGAAGATTCCCGGGTTGGCCTTTATGAAGTCGAAGATGCGCGCGTGCTCCGGGGGCGTCTGGCAGCGCGCGCCGCGCAGCACCTCGTGCCCGGTAATCATGTACTCGGGGAAGAGCTCCGGGCAGAACTCCAGCTTGCCGGAATCCTTGACCTCCCGGTAAATCTCGGTCTGGGGCAGGAAGCACAGCAGGCTGGGCAGGATGCGCGCGCCCATCGCCCGGAAGGAAACCATCTGGAAGACCGTCTGGTAGAAGTCCTCCATGGTCTCAAACGGGAAGCCCCATATATAGAAACAGTCCGTGCGGTCGAAGATGGTCACCGCCTTGCCGACCACCTCCACGGCCTCGGCGGCGGTGAAGCCCTTGCGAGTCATTTCCAGCATCTTGTCAGAGCCGGACTCGACGCCGTAGCGGATCTCGCAGCAGCCCGTCGAGGCCATGGCCCGCATGGTCTCTTCGTCGGTGAGGTTGATTCTGCCGAAGGCCTTCCACTTGATCTTCAGGCCCGAGGCGGTCAGCTTGTCGCAGAACTCCACCACGCGGCGCTTGCCGGACACGAAGAACTCGTCCTGGAAAAGAAAGAGGCCCACCCCGTGCTCCTCGTGGAGCATCTTCATCTCGGAGATCACGTCGTCGGCCGAACGCGAGTAACTTTCGAGATCCCAAACCGGCGCCACGGAACAGAACGTACACGGGTAGGGGCAGCCCCGGCTGGTGACCATCCCGTAGCCCTCGTAGTCCGAGACCTCAATATGCTGAAAGGCCGGGGGCGGCAGGGTGTCGAGATCCTTGATGCGCTCGGCGCGGAGTGTCTCGACGTACTCGCCGGCCCTCATGAAGCTGGCTCCGGGAACGTCGTCGAGAGAGGTCCCATCCATGAGCGCCTTTATCAGGATCGGCGCGGCGATCTCGCCCTCGCCGCGTGAGATCACGTCAATCCACGGGCAGCTCTCTAGAATCAGGCGTTCGACGCTCTTGGAACCCACCCCGCCGAGGACCACGGTCTTGTCCGGGTTGGCCTCCTTGAACTCCTTGAGGGCCAGCAGCGTGAAAGGTAACAAATTCGCCATGCAGCTCACGCCCAGTATCGGCGCGGTCCCCGACAGAAAGCCGGCGATGGTCTCCGGGTCGAAGGGATCCTCGCACTCGTAGGTCTGGTAGTCGCGGAAGTCGACGTCTATCCCGGCGCGCTCCAGCGCCGTGGTGAGGTACAGCGGCCCCAGCGGCAGGTGCTTCTCGCGCTCGGTGCGCCCGTCGGCGTAGCGCACGTAGAGCATGTTGAGGTTGACCAGGGTGAGGTCTGCGGCCATGGGTTCTCCTTCGGAGGGCTTCCCTTACTTGCCGGGCGTGTCCGCGCGCACCCCGCCGATGCTGCGGGGCGCGTCCGCGCGGATGCCCCCGCCCGCTGCCGGAATCCGCTTGTGCATGCGCTGCGCGGTTATCCACGCGGCCAGGAGCGGAGGGACGGCCTTGATGGCCGCGACCAGTTTCTTCTCGGTGGCGGGCTGGACCGACTTGCTCAACGCCGAGCCATCGGGCGCCAGGAAGACCACCGCGGGCAGCTTCTTCCCGATGCCGTACTTCTTCAGCGCCTTCTCGTAAGCGGCCCGTCTCTTGTGGTAGGCCTTGACCTGCTCCTCCTCCTTCGGCGTCAGCTTGCGCGCCACGGCCATGTTAAAGGGCGACTGCGGCCCCGCGACCCGCACCCCCAGCACGCTCGCGTTCCGGACCGCCTTGCGAAACTCCTTGCTGTCGGTGAGCACCACCTTTCGGCTTCTCTCCTCGACCGTGAGTTTGGGGACGTCGTGCTTGATACCGCGGGTGATTCCCACGGGCCTCGGCCTGACCGGCTTCGGCACCGGCAGGAACACCGCCATCACCGCGCGCTTGGTCTTCTTCGCCTGCGCCAGCGCGGCGTCGAGGTCGGTCATCCACAGGACCTTGGGGGCCTCGCCGGGCACGTCCGGACGGCTGCCGGTGGGCGCGGGCATGCCCACCTTGTCGGGCTTGATCGGGGGCACGTCCGCGCGGGCGCCGCCCTTGGCGCTCGGCGACTCGCCGCCGTAAGCCGCGCTCCCGGTGACCAGCAGCGCGACGGCCGCCGCGGCGGCCGCGCCGGCGGCCAGCTTCCCGGCTGAGGCGCCCAGCCCCTGCGACCTGGCGAAGCCGTCGATCATCCCGGCCAGCGCAGCGGCGGGAATCGCGGCGATGATGGCCCGCTCGCTGGCCGAGAGCTCCACCTCGGCCTCGCCGGCGGCGCCGACGGGGTCGAGCAGCACCTTCTCGCGCCACTCGGCGCTGAGGCCCGCGAGGGTCAGCAGTCGCTCTAACCCCCTGGGAATATCCATCATACGACCGCTGCCACCCGCCGACGGCTGGGGGCCTACGATGGTCGGGGCGGGCTCGTCAATCTGGTCGGTCATGGAACTTCCTCCTCGTCCGCGTCAGGCAAATGGCCTCGCGGCCCGCAGCCGCGCCGCGGACCTCACCATCCGCTTAGACGGGCCGGCGGCGGCGGGGTTTCGCGAAAAAAACATTTTCACAGGTGCGGTCAGCCCCTCTTTTCGGGCAGGTCCGAGCGCATGCCCCGGGTGGCCGGCGGGGCAGGCTTTACGTCCCGGGGCTTGGACTCGGGAACATCGGGACGGATGCCTTCGGTGGCCGGCGGGGCGGGTTCGACCTTCCTGGGCTTCTCGGGCGGCACGTCAGGCTGGATGCCCTGGGTGCCGACGGGCCCGCCATCCCCGCAGCCGGTGAGCGTCGCGGCCAGCAGCGCCGCGGCGGCCGCGCCGGCGGCGGCCGCGCCGGCGGCCAGACGGCCCAGGCCCGACGGGCGGGGGACCGACTTGCCGAACGAGTCGATCATCCCGGCCAGAGCATCCGGCGTGACTGACTTGATTACCGCCCGCTCGTTGTCGGTGAACTTCAACTCCGCTTCATCGGCCGCGGCCAGCGGATCGGCCAGCACCTTCGCGCGCCACTCGGGGCTCAGCGCGGCCACCGCAACCAGCTTCTCCAGCCCCTGCGGCACCTCAACTTGGCGTCCATCGCTCATTTCGCGCTCTCCTCGCTGTCGGTCTGCTCGGGCTTCTTCTTGGGCGCGGGAACGTCGGCGCGATGACCGCCGGACCTGAAAATGACCTTCTTGCGCCCGCCGCCCTTGCTGAGTACCTTGTCGCTGTCAGGAGGCTTGGGCCGCACCGGCTCGGCCTTCCTGGGTTTGGAGGGGGGCACGTCGGGCCGGATGCCATCGGTGGCCGGCGGGGCGGGCTCGATCTTCCCGGGCTTCTTGGGAGGTTCGTCCGGCCGATGGCCGTCAGTTGCACCGCAGCCTTCCAGACTGATCAGACTTCCCGCCAGCAGCGCCGCCGCGGCCGCGCCGGCGGCCAGCCGGCCCAGGCCCGACGGGCGGGGGACAGCCTTCTCGAAGGAGGCAATCATTCCCGCCAGCGCCGCGCGGGGCACGGAGGCGATCACTGCCCGCTCGCCCTCGGAGAGATCCAACCCGGCCTTGCGCGCGGCGGCCAGGGGATCGCTCAGGACTTTCTCGCGCCACTCGGCGCCCAGGCTGGCCAGGGCCACCAGCCTGTCAATGCCCCGGGATACCTCCTGCATGACAGATCCTCCGGCAAAGGGCCTCCATAAACATTATAACGCGCCGGCGGGGCCTGGGGAGCTAAAAAAGAAAGCGCACTGCCCGGAGGCAGGAGAGACCGCTTGGTGAGCAGCCGTCCTGGCAACCGGGCAGGGAATATAAGCCTTTGATATTGTATGGCTTGGACCGACCGGGAGCTCGAGGGAGGGGTTCTCCCGGCCCCCGGCCGGTCCGCGCTGTCCAGGAGGCTACAGGCTTCCCGGACTTGGGGCGAAGGGCGGCGAACTGCCGCTTCCTTACACGTGTACATCTAGGCGCTGGGGCGGGGGGCTTTCGGAAATAACCAGAAAATACAGTCGCGTTCGGGAGGGGCCGCTACTTGTCCTTCATCATCCGCTTGAGTGCCCGGGCCAGCTCGGCGGGGTCCTGCTTTTCGATGGCCTTCCGGGCGCCCGCGGCGGGGTCGGCCGGAAGCTCTTCGACCGGCGGCGGCGGGCCCTTCTTCTTCGGCTCGCCGGGCCTCTTCTTTTTGAGGATGCCCAGCTCGCGCAGCAGGTCCCAGAGCAGTTCCACGACGGCGACCTCAGTCTTCAGTTTTCTGTGTTCGGTTTTCAGTGGCGGAATGATACACGGTCAACCTCCTGAACACTGAAGTCCGAACACTGAAAACTGGATTGTCATTTAACAATCATCCTATCCAACACCCCCTTCGTCCACTCGAAGAGCGCTTCCCCCTCCGCGAACTTCTTGGGTATTGCCAGGGTGAGGGTCTCCGAGTTGGGGAAGCGCGGCGCGCCTCTTCGTTTGAGTGCAGCCGCCGCTTCACGCGCCTGCCGCCCGAAGAACTTGATCGAGAGCCGTCCGTCTTCAATGCCCACGAAGGCCGCCCGCGCCCGGCGCGCGCGGACCCTGACCCGGGCCTCGGTCACCAGCCGCGCGGCCTCGGGAGGCAGCTGCCCGTAGCGGTCGGCCAGCTCGGCGACCAGGTCGTCCAGTCCCTGGTCCGCGGTGCAGGCCGCCAGCCGGCGGTAGACCTCCAGCCGCGCGCTCTCGTCGGGCAGATACTCATCGGGCAGGAGCGCGCTGCGGGCCAGGTGCACCGAACACTCCCACTCCTCGGGCACCGGCTCACCGCGCAGTTCGCGCGCGGTGCGCTCCATCAGCCGGGAGTAGAGCTCGTAACCCACCGCGACGAGGTGCCCGCTCTGCTGCTGGCCGAGGACGTTGCCGGCCCCGCGGAGCTCCAGGTCGCGCATGGCCAGGCGGAAGCCGGCGCCCAGGTCGCTGAACTCCTCCAGGGCCTTGACCCGCGCGAGGGCCTCGCCGGTGATCATCTCCTCGGGGGGGATTAACAGGTAGCAGTAGGCGCGGTGACGGTAGCGGCCCACCCGCCCGCGGAGCTGGTGCAGGTCGGCCAGGCCGAAGCGGTCGGCGCGGTCTATGAAAATAGTATTGACGTTGGGGATGTCCAGGCCGGACTCGATGATAACTGTAGAAACCAGCATGTCCGCCCGGCGCGCCAGGAAGTCGCCCATGGCCCGGTCCAGCTCGTTCTCGGACATCTGCCCGTGGGCCACGGCGATGCGCGCCTCGGGGACCAGCTCCTCCAAGCGCGCGGCTATCCGGTCGATGCTGTGCACCCGGTTGTGCACGAAGTAGACCTGCCCGTCGCGGGCCAGTTCGCGGAGCACCGCCCGGCGAATCAGGTCGTCGTTCCAGCGGGCCACGCGGGTGCGCACCGCCAGGCGGTCGGCCGGGGGGGTGCCCAGCGAGGAGATATCCCTGAGCCCCAGCATGGCCATGTGCAGCGTGCGGGGTATGGGCGTGGCCGTGAGGGTCATGACGTTCACCGCCGCGCGCAGGCACTTGAGCTTCTCCTTGTGGGCCACCCCGAAGCGCTGCTCCTCGTCGATGATCACCAGGCCGATGTCGCGGAACTCCACGTCGGGCTGCAGCAGCCGGTGGGTGCCAATCACCACGTCGGCCTGCCCGGAGGCCATGGCCTTGAGTATCTCGCGCTGCTGGCTCCCGGTGCGGAAGCGGCTCAAGACCTCGACGCGCACCGGGTAGTCGGCCATCCGCTCGCGGAAAGTGCGGCCGTGCTGCTCGGCCAGCAGTGTAGTCGGCACCAGCACGGCCACCTGCCGTCCGCCGGTGGCCACCTTGAAGGCCGCGCGCACGGCGATCTCGGTCTTGCCGAAGCCCACGTCCCCGCAGAGCAGGCGGTCGCCCGGGCGGGGACTTTCGAGGTCCGCGCGGACCGCCTCCCAGGCGGCGGACTGGTCGGGGGTGTCCTCGTAGGGAAAGGAGGCCGCGAAGGCCCGGTTCCACTCGTCGTCCGGCGGGCAGGTGATGCCCGGCTGGCGGGCGCGCGCGGCGGACAGCTCCAGGAGATCGGCGGCGATGTCGCGCACCGCGCGGCCGGCCCGCAGGGTCTTCTCCGCCCAGCTCTTGGAGCCGATGCGGCTGAGCGCCGGCTTGGCCGCCCCGGGCGCCAGGTAGCGGGAGACCAGGTCGATGCTGGTCGCCGGCACGTAAAGTCGCACGTCATCGGCATATTGCAGAGAAAGGTGCTCCTCCAGGCGTTCGCGCCTCTCGATAGTTTCCATGCCCAGGTACTTGCCGACGCCATGCGTACGGTGGACCACGTAGTCGCCGGGGGCCAGGTCCGCCAGGCTCTCGATGGGGATGCTCGGCGGCGCGAGCCGCTGCCGGAGGCGGCGGCGCTCACGATAGCGCCCCAGAAGCTCGCGCTCGGTGACCACCGCGAGCGAGCCCGCCGGCCAGTCGAACCCCGCGCTCACCCGCCCGACCAGGAGCTTCAGCGCCGCCCGCCGCTCCGGGCAGTGCTCGGCGAGGAGCTCGGCGAGCCGGCCGCTCTCGGCGCGGTTGTCGCTGAATACCAGAACGCGCCGGCGTTCACCGGCCAGCTCGGCCAGGGCGCTCACCGCCTCGGCGGCATCGGGGTGAGAGAGCCGCTCAAGGCTGCGCGCGCCGAAGTCCAGTTCCCCGGGCGCGTCGGTCCCCACCCGGCGCAGGACCAGGCGGCCGGGGACGCCCTCCAGCCTGGACGCGAACGCCTCGACGCTGGGCACGCGCCGGCCGGGCCGGCCGGTGAAGCCCGCGGCGTAGAGCTCGGCGTGGGCCCGGATGTCCTCGGGCTCGAAAACCGCCAGCAGACCTCCCGCCGGCAGGTAGTCGAAGAGCGAGGCCTCGGCGCCGGAGAAGGCCGCCGCGCGGTCCAGCCCCGCCAGGCGCACCGAGGAGATCGGCGCCGTCGAGCGCTGGGACTCCGGGTCGAACTCGCGGAGGCTCTCGACGCGCTGGTCGCCGAGCTCCACGCGGCAGCCGGCCGAGCTGAAGAGCGGAAAGACGTCGACGATGCCCCCGCGCACCGCGAACTCGCCCGGAGCGGAGCAGGCCGGCACGCGCTCGTAGCCGCGCTCGGCGAGCCAGTGAAGGAGTTCCCCGCGGTCGAGCATCTGTCCTGAGCGCAGCTCTCGCTGGCCCCGGAAGAGCTTCTCCGGCCTGGGCACCGGCTGCATCAGCGCGGCGGCGGGGGCCACGACGACGACGGGCTCCCCGTCGTCGGCGGCGCGGCGCAGACCCTCCAGCGCCCCCAGGCGCGCGGCCAGGCAGTCGCTTTCGGGCTCGTCGGACTCGCCGGGCAGCACGTCCCAGGCGGGGAAGCCATGCACCTCGACGGTCGAGAAGGCCGCGAGGTCTTCCTCCAGGCGCTCGGCCTCGTCGGCGCCGGGGCAGGCCACCAGGACCGAACGCGCCAGGCCTCGGCCCAGCGCGGCCAGCAGCAGCGCGCCGGCCGAGCCCCACAGCCCGGCGCACTCCACTGCCTGGGCGCCGCCGGACTTCAGCCTGTCGAGGAGCCCCGCGGCGAAGTCGCCCGCGGCGATGGCGCGGACGATCTCCATCCGCCCGCCGCCGCGCTCTTCGGGCTCCGGGAGGGCACTGGGCGGCTTCCTGCTGCGTCCGGGCATGCTCTTGATTCTCGCCGGGAGCTTTCCCGGGCGCAAGCGGGACTGCTAGCCGCCGTCCGCCAGGCGGTCCAGGGCCTCGCCGGTTATGCGCTGCACGGTCCACTCGTCCATGGCCACGGCGCCCAGCTTGCTGTAGAAGTCGAGCGCCTTCCGGTTCCAATCCAGCACCCCGAACTCCAGCCGCCCGCAGTCACGCTCCCTGGCGATCCCCGCCAGCCGCCCGAAAAAAGCGGTGCCCAGGCCCTTCCCGCGGAACTCGGAACGCACGAAGACGTCCTCCAGGTAGATGCCCGGCCGGCCCAGAAACGTCGAGAAGTTGTGAAAAAAGAGCGCGAAGCCCGCCGCCTCACTGTCGACCTCGGCGATCAGCACCTCCGCGCAGCGGCGCTCGCCGAAGAGCGTTTCGGCCAGCAGTTCCTCGGTGGCCACAACTTCGCCGGAGAGCTTCTCGAACTCGGCGAGCTCCCCGATGAACTGGAGGAGCAAGGGGACGTCCTCGCTAACAGCCGCTCGGATGTTTACCGGGACAGTCATTGTCTCTCCTCGTGCCAGCACGGTGACGGCCATGTAGAGCGCCGGGTGGACGTCGCACCCCGGCGCGCGGAACTATTCGGTTCGGCTCATCCCGGCGATTCTCGCCGGGGCGCGCCGGGGTTCAAGGAGCCTAACGCGCCCGATGCGCCCCGGCCGGAAGGCTGCACAGGTGCAAGGACACGGTCGCGAGGAAGCTTGCGCGGTTTCTTGCAGTCGGGCGGTGTCCTGCCCGCCGGAATGCGGTATACTTAATGGGGTGTCTCGAGTTCGCAGGACAGGGGATTGGAGGCGGAGCGATGAAAGCACTGGCGACCTGCATGCTTCTGACCGCGCTGGCCCTCGGCGCGGCCTCGGCGGGCGAGACCGGAAGCGCGAAGGGCATCTTCAACAAGCGGCCCGACCCGCCGTACGCGCGCGGTGAACGCGTTGACCCCTTCACGCTGGGGAAGTCGGCCGAGCCGCCGCCGCCAACCACCAACTGGCAGAAGATACTCGCGATGCTCAGCGACCGGAAGCCGGCGGTGCGGCTGAGCGGCGCCGAGAAGCTCCTCAGCTTGGATAATGATAATGCAGACCGCTTCGACCGCTGCCTGGCGGAGTGCCGCAAGCAGACGTCGGTCCTGGAGCTGGCCATCGCGGAGCTCCGCAGCAAGCCCGACCTGGCCCCCGGGAAGCTGGACGAGTTCCGGGCCCTCCTCGAAAAGTACGAGCGCCTGGCGGCCACCGCCCGGCGGCTCAAACAGCGCGAGGATATCAGCAGCGAGTTCACGGCCATGAAGGTGACCGTCCAGGGCATCGTCTGGTCACAGAAGGGCACCTCCTCGGCGGCAGTCAACGGCCACCTGGTCACCGACGGCAGCGTGCTGCACCTCGGCGGCGAGAAGTGCCCGGAACTCCGCGTCCGCCGCGTCCTCCGGAAATCGGTGGTCTTCCTCTACCGCGGCATGGAGGTGGTCGTAAAGCTCTAGCAGATCGTTGAAACGTGCAGCTCCGGCGCCTTTGAGCGCGTAAGCCATTGGGGCTGCGGGGAAAAGAGCAGCAAGGCGGCGGTCGCAATCCGTTCCGCGTATCTTGCCTGTCAGTATTGAGGCTTTACCGCCTTGCATTTCGAAGCGGAACCCGCTAGGATATGGACCTATAGGGGGGAACCTATATGCCCGACGTCACGGGTGTACCGTCAACGGCTCCGAGCGGCCCGGGTCCTGAAAAGGCTCCGGACGGCTCCGCTGTGCCGCCGGCGGGAAGCCCCGGGAGCTTCAAGGCGCACCTGAATGCCAAGCTGGCCGCCCGGCGCGCCCGGCGCTCGGTGCCCCAGGCCCACCTGGACGAGATCATCCGCCTGTTCAACCGCGCCGGCGAGGCCTTCGAGGCCGCGCGACTGGTGACCAAGTATCCGCCTATCGAGAAGGACGACGCCCTCTACGAGGTCCGCACCGACGTCGGCACCCACCGGGTGATCCGCGCGCGGGACGGCAGCTACACGGTCTTCGACTAGGCTGTGTCTGCTAATTCTCTAAAGGACTGGGGGTGTGTTGGTCGATAT
>CBDUSI010000132.1:0-12166 GCA_965370045.1 uncultured bacterium
CAGCTCGTCCAGCCGGCGCATGGCCCGCAGGGCTATTTCTCTTATCTCATCAGGGGATTTCTCACCGCCAAGACGCCAAGATGGGGCTTTCTCCTCACCGCCAAGACGCAGAGACCCTATATTGGGGCTTCCCTCGCGGACTTGCTCGCCCCCGGAAGCCTCGGCTCCCGCCGCGCCCCAGCCCCCAAGCTCTTCTTGGCGTCTTGGCGGTTGATTAACTCTGTCCAGGTGCCGCTGGTGGAGCAGCACCGCTTCCGAGGCGCGCACCGCCAGCGACTCATCGTCGCCCTGCATGACCTCTTCAAGAATGGTCAGCGCCCGGCCGGCCAGACGGCGCACCATGTCGCGCTCGGCGCGGGCGCAGGTTTTCTCCCAGAGGTCTTCGTGTTCCCAGCAGATGTCCATAAGCTCGTCGGCGGACAAACCATCGACCTGCTCAGCGGCCCCCGCCCAGTGGACGCCCTGAAGCCGCAGGCAGGCCACCTGGCGCAGTACCCGCCGAACCCCGTCCTCGACCACCTCAGGCATGTCAACTCTCCAGACCTATAAGTATTATAGCGCGAACACACCAGACTGTCAAGCTAAATTCGGATATAATATTCTCCACCTCGGCGCCATGAGGCGTAACAGGCTGATATACATACATATACGCGAAACGAGAAAAGCTGAGAATCTGAACACCGACGAGCGGGACAATGGCTCCTCCGGACTCCAGACTCCGGACTGAATCGCTTGACCCCGTGCCCCAACGGCGGTATGCTGTATTGGAAGGAGTATCCCGTGACCGACGCGCCGCCGACCGAGAAGAAGCCCCGCTCCAAGCGCATCTACATCTATTGGGGCGTGGCCCTCACGCTGCTGCTTACCGCAGGATTGCTCTGCTGGACGGTGGTGGTGCCGATGTGGAGGACACGTAAGGCGGTCGTTGCCATTCAGCGTTCGTGGAAGACTGCTACGGATCGCGCGCTGATCTGGGATAGTGACGAGGAGCCAGTATTGTGCCGCTACGTGGCGGAGTTGGGTGGTTGTGAAGAAGCAGCCAGACGGCTGAGTGCATACCTGAATGCTCCCGACTTCCTAGCCCCCCACAAAGAGGTCGCCCTGGAACTCTTGGGGAGGTGCGAGGGGCAGGGGATGCCGCCTCTCGTGGCAGCACTGCGCAGCGACAGAGTGCTCTACCGCCGATCAGCGGCAAGATCCCTGTTCTACGTCGCACTCCGAGAAATCCACCATCAACCGGGTGACCTGGACATATGGAAACCTCGGCCAACATCAAGCATCGGGTTCCGTGCTTCACGCGAAGCGGTAGACTCGCTTGCGGGTGCCTTGGATGACAAGGATCAGAGCGTACGTGCCTGGGCGGTCATGGCCCTCGGACAAATTGGACCTGAGGCTGTCAGTGCCGTCCCCGCACTGGTCGGGGTTATTGAGGGGAGCAGCAGCATGCACGCGGGCGTGGACCACGGCGGCTTCCCGGGATATGTGCTCCATCAAGACAGATCGATAGCGGCCAGAGCATTGGCATACATCGCCCCCACCCATCCGGCGGTACTCCCCGCACTGGAGAAGGCTCTCAAAGACCCTGAGGAGTCCGTCCGCGCCGCCGCCGCCGAGGCGCTGAAGAAGATAAAGGCCGCGCAGGAGAAGCCCAGGTAATCCCCACTCCGCAGCCCCCAGGCCCTACGAGCGCCCCGGCTCACTGCTGGGAATTCCAGGAACATGATACTCATTCCCCAACCCCTTGACCCCAACGGGGTGGTGGAGGTATGCTGTACCTGGAGGAGTATCCCGTGACCGACGCGCCGCCCGCCGAGAAGAAGCCCCGCTCCAAGCGCATCTACGTGATGTGGGGCGCTGCAATTGCCTTGCTGCTGGTCTGTACCAGTTGGTTCGTCGGGAGGCAGCTCCACTACAACGAGGCCTCCAGACGATACAGGGCAATCAGGGTAGGCATGTCGCCCGAAGAAGTTGCCGCGCTCTTCCAAGGATACAAGGCCGCAGGGCTGACTGAGAACCCATTCGAAAAACTGGATGCTGACCAGAAACAGTCAATTCAGTTCGACGCGGTCTTCTGGCAGAACACGATCATCGTTCTCTACAGGAAGAGGCGTGTCGTCGGCAAGTTCCTGATAACCCCTGACCCCCTTCCCGCTGAGGACTTCCCCTACATACGTCCGCCGCGTATTTCCGGGAACAGTGCACCTCAATAGCCCGGCGATTCCCCCCAGACAACCTGACTCCACCCCCGCCTGATCCGCGTAATCCGTGGATTGAAACTCCCTATGGCTTAGTGGTGAAGAGCTCGGGCCTACTCCGGCACGATCACTTTCAGCGCGCCGGGGACCACCCTGACCCTCTGGGGCAGCGCGCCGGCCATGTCGCCGTCGATCTCCACCGGGACGCTGGGCGGCCCGGGGATGAAGACCTCCCGGGCGCGAATGTGCACCGCACCGGTACCGCGATGATGCTCGGGCCGGGCGATAAGCGCCTTCTTGCCGAAGGCCCGCAGCGCCTGGCGCACCAGCGACCACTTCCCGCCGTATAAGAGACAAACGTCGAGCAGTCCGTCGTCGATGGCCGCGTCGCGCGCGACTTGAAAGTAGCCCGCATAGGTCCGGCCGTTGGCGACCACCAGCATGTGGGCGCCCCGCGGCGCGGGGACGCCGTCGACGATCACCTCGATGCCCGGGAACGCATAGCTCCAAAACGCGCCCAGCGCCGCGGGCACGTAAGAGAGCTTGCTGATCCCGTGCCGGCGCCCGCGGTGCACGCGGCGGACGACCTCCGCGTCGAAACCCGCCGACAGGCAAAGCAAAAAGCGCGCGCCACCGGCCTCGGCCATGTCCACGGTGCGCACCCGCCCGGTCGCGGCGGCCTTTGATGCGGCCACCGGGTCCAGAGGCAGCTCCAGCTCCCGGGCCACGGAGTTGCTGGTGCCCAGCGGGATGATTCCCAACGGGACCTCCAGCCGCGCGGCGACCTCGGCCACCTCGCGCACGGTGCCGTCGCCGCCGCCGGCCAGCAGAACGTGAAAGTCCGACTTCTCGTACTCGCCCACGATGCGCGCGGCCTCGCCGGGGCCGGGGGTTTCCAAGACGTCAACTTCCAGGCCTGCGGCGTTCAACGCCTCGACGCAGCGCGCCCGGACCAGGCCGTGCTTCCCGCGGCCGGAGATGGGGTTGACGATGAAGAGCGCCTTGCGCATGGGAACACCGGCCCTCAGCCGGCCAGCTCCCGGCCCCGGTCGAAGGCCTGGAGGTTGGCGTCCAGGTACTTGGCGGGCACGTGGGCCGTGACCGCCGCGCGCCACTCATCGACCGTGAAGCCGGGGACGCGCGCGCTCAGACTACCGAGCAAGACCACGTTGGCCGCGCGGGGCACGCCCAGCTCACGCGCGGTCTCGTAGGCGGGGACGATTATGGTCTCAGCGTATCCGGCCAGTTGCTCGGGGATGCCCTCGGGGTACTCCTCGCCGCCGACGGTGACAGAGGTTGGCAGGATGTGCCGCCGGTCGGTGACTATCAACCCGTCGGGGCGGACGAAGTGCGCCCAGCGCAGACCCTCCAGCTCCTCCAGCGCGAACAGGAAATGGGCCTCGCCCTCCATGATCACCGGGCTGAAGACCTCCGGCCCCCAGCGCACGTGGCCGGTGACGCTGCCGCCGCGCTGAGAAAGCCCGTGTACCTCGTTCTGCTTGACGTCCAGCCCGGCCTCGAAGGCCAGGCTGGCCAGCACCTGGCTGGCCAGCACGATGCCCTGGCCGCCGACCCCCACCAGGAAGACGTTGGCCGCCGGCCGCCCCTTCTCGCCGCTCATTGCCCGGCCTCCTCGCGCCCGATGGCCCCCTTGGGACAGACCTGCGCGCAGAGCCCGCATCCCCAGCACATCTCGGCGACCACCACCACCTCATCGTCCTCGATGGTCACCGCCGGGCAGCCCAGCCGGAAGCAGGTCTTGCACTTCACGCACTTCTCCTGGTCCACGTCGTAGGCCGCGCCCCGCGCCTCCCGGTCGACGAAGATGCAGGGGCCCTCGACGATGATCACCGACGGCTCCTCGACCTGCGTCTCGGCGTCGAGCAGCGCGCTCATGGCTTCGAGATCGAAAGCGTTGACCCTGTGAACGCGCTCGACGCCCAGCGCCCGGCAGACCGTCGCTATATCCAGGCGCGGCGCGGGCTGCTTGTCGATGCCCCAGCCGGAGGCCGGGTCGGGCTGGTGACCGGTCATGGCCGTGACCCGGTTGTCGAGGATCACCCAGGTGGAGACCCCCCGGTTGAAGACCGTGCTGGCCACCCCGGTCATCCCCGAGTGGAAGAAGGTGCTGTCCCCGACCACGCCGACCACGCGCTCGTCTTTTCCCACGACTTTGTCGAAGCCGTGGGCCATGCTGATGCCCGCGCCCATATCGATGAGCGTGTCCATGGCGTCGTAGGGCGGGAAGCAGGCCAGCCCGTAGCAACCGATGTCCCCGGTGACGATGAACTTCTTCTTGCCCAGCAGGTAGAATATGCCGCGGTGCAGGCAGCCCGGGCAGAACTGCGGGGGCCGCCCGGGGAGTCCCTCGACGGCGTGCTTCTGTTTGGAGTCTTTGTGAAGGATGCGCCGGCGGAGCGCCGAGGCGGGCAGTTCGCCGACGCGCAGCAGCTGCTGCTTGCCTTCAACGGGAATACCCAGCGCCAGTATTTCCTCTTCCAGGAACGGGCGGTTCTCCTCGATGACGTAGAGCTTGTTGACCTGGCTGGCGAAGTTGCCGATGAGCTGGTGGGGCAGGGGATAGGTCATGGTTATCTTCAGCGTGGAGAAGTCCGGCAGGGCCTCGCGCACGTTCATGTAGCTGATGCCGCTGGTCACCACGCCGAACTCCAGCGAGCGCATCTCGGTGCGGTTGCCCGCGAAGGTCTCGCTGACCGCCTCAAGCATGGTCTGGCGCTTCTCGAGGTCGAAGTGCCGCTGGTAGGCGTGGCTGGGGACCATGGCGTGCTTGTCGGAGTTCTTGGCGTAGGGCCGGCGCGGGACCTCCCGGCGCGCGCCCAGCGTCACGATGCTCCGCGAGTGGCAGACCCGGGTGGTCATGCGCACGAAGACCGGGGTGTCGTGCTTCTCGCTCAGCTCAATGGCGGCGACCACCAGGTCCCGGGCCTCCTGGCTGTCGGAGGGCTCCAGCATGGGTA
The DNA here is from genome assembly GCA_965370045.1 of uncultured bacterium. Taxonomy (GTDB): domain Bacteria; phylum Planctomycetota; class SZUA-567; order JAKLDR01; family JAKLDR01; genus CAZONU01. Next base: position 5,174 of record CBDUSI010000132.1, read on the forward strand.
TCTGCGCGAACTTGGCGTAAAAGCGATTGTCCTGCTCGTTCTGGGAGCTGTGCAGCCCGGGCTCGTCGGCGGTGACGATCACCAGCCCGGCGCTGACCCCGGTGTAGGCCAGACTGAACAGGGCGTCGGCGGCGACGTTGACGCCCACCTGCTTCATGCTCACCAGCGCCCGCGCCCCGGCGATGCTGGCCCCGATGCCCACCTCCAGCGCGACCTTCTCGTTGACCTCCCACTCGGCGTCCATCTCCGGATAGGTCGCGCAGTACTCGGTTATCTCGGTGGCCGGCGTGCCCGGGTAGGCGGTCACCACCGTGCAGCCGGCCTCCCAGGCCCCGCGGGCCACCGCCTCGTTGCCGAACATCAGGCATCGCTTCACCTTGGTGCTCATGGAGATGCTCCCGATCAGCCGGTCCCGGTGCCGTATAGTAGCGCCCCGGGCCAGGGCGTCAAATGCCTGGCTCCCCGGCGGGAGCGCGAAGGTCGGCGTTGACAGACAGTCCGTTGGAGGCTAGACTGCGCCCATGTGGCGGAAACGGGCAGCAAGATGATGAGTATAGCTGGGTGTCAGAAGAAAGATGATAACTCCAGGAGCTTCTACTCATGAGCACGTCCTTACGGAAAGACCTATTCGGCGATGTGAGTCCTTCCTCTGCCCGCAAGAATGGGCTGGCCCGCGAGCCATTTGGCCGGCTTGACTCTGATCCGGCTCTACACTCGCAGTTGATCGAGTACTGCCGACTAGGTTTTGGCGAGATGTGGACGGACCCCAAGAGTGGACACTCTGTGGGCGTTCTTGACGCGACGAATCCCGAGCAGATCGCACGAGCGGTGGGCAATAACACGCCTTCGCTGTTCGTCAATGACCCCCCTTACAATATGGCCGTGGGCAATGCCAACACCCAGAGTCTGTCTAAGCAGAAGCTGTCTGACTACATGACGTTCTCGATGCAATGGGTTCAGGGATGTATGCGTGTCATGGAAGAGGATGCACACTTCTATGTCTGGCTTGGGGCTGATGTTCGGGACGATTTCCAACCTCTCCCGGACTTCATGATCATGATGCGTGAAATGCCGGGGCTGATTCCCCGCAATTTCATCACGCTGCGGAATCAGCGGGGATATGGCACCCAGAAGAACTGGATGTGGGTAAGACAGGAACTCCTCCATTACACTCACGGTGCCCCGGACTTCACCGTGGCATACACGGATATTCCCAAGATACTCCGCGGGTACTACAAGAATGTGAATGGAAAGCGAACGGAGAACCTGGAGCGCGGCAAGTCGGATAACATTCGTCCCGGAAACGTGTGGGTGGACGTGCAGCAAGTGTTCTACCGTCTGGAGGAAAACGTTCCCGGTTGCTACGCACAGAAACCGCTCAAAGCAATCGAGAGACTCTTGCTGACAAGCAGCAAGGAGGGCGACACCGTTCTCGACTGCTTCGCCCACTCAGGAACGACCCTCATAGCGGGAGAGAAGCTCGGGAGAAGGGTCGTGACATTCGACATTGATCCCGTATTTGCAGAATTGACAATCAGGCGGCTCGAGAACTACCGCAAGACCGGAAGAACCGGATGGCAATGGCACAACCCGTTTCCGGAAATGGAGCATGTCCGTGACGCAGCAGCAACTCCGTGAGTATCTTGAACGGTTCATGGGAACACTCGGGCAGCAAGACAGAGCGTTGCTCGATGCCCGGCTCCAGTCGCTTGTGTCGGTTTTTCCATTCAACGAGTACGAATACATTCTTATGTTCCTGCGTGATCGATCCGTGATCACGTTCAGAGAATACGAGAACCTGAGGAACACGTACATTTCGGCAAACAGACACCTGAATCTGTACGGTCTTGCACCCCGCATATTTGGACAGATATGGGGAGAGCAACACCTCCGAGACCTGGACCCGAGGTTCAAGAAGGCTGGCAGATTTGTCGATCCGGATTACGAAGGTCAATACGACCTGTGGATTGAAGGCGTCCGGGTTGAGGTCAAAGCGTCCCGAGCTACCGATAAGAAGAAGCGAGGGGACGTCGTTTCCAAAGCACTCGGAACGGATTCGGACCGCCCCTTCTGGATGAACTTTCAACAGTTGAAACTCAATATGTGCGACGTGTTCGTTTTCCTCGGGGTATGGGTTGATACAATCCGGTACTGGATACTTTCCCACGACGACGTGGAGAACAACCCATGTCTCAGCCATCAGCACCGGGGCGGTGTCGAGTTTCAGATCGGGATAACCGACAAGAACATCTCTGCCTTCGATCAATATCTTGTGGCCCCCGCCGATGTTGCTGACAAGGTGATTCGACTTGGCAAACGAGATGCGGGGTGAGGGGATCGCAATTGAATCGAGCTCGACAGTTGAAGGGGCCGCGAGAAACGCGGCCTTCTCAATGCGGTGCATTCATGACATTGGGACTGCAGCGCGGCCCCACTGTCACGCTGGCCTCCTGGGGTGCCAGAATAGCGGGCCACGCCGGGTAGCGGTCCACCGCCCCACCGGGCACTCAGGACCGCGTCGGAAACTCCTTCCCGGCCATGAGTACGCCGAGGGATATCGAGTTGACTCTGGTTTCCACATCGTCGGCGCGAGAGAGGAAGACCACCGGGGCGGCCGCCCCGGCCACGTAGCCCCCGCACCCCTCGCCGGCGAAGTAGCTGATGCCCTTGCAGAAAATGTTGCCCACCAGGACGCTGGGCACCAGGATGATGTCGGCTTTCCCGGCGACGGGTCCGGAGAGGCCCTTCTTGGCGGCGGCCCCCGGGCTTACCGCGTTGTCCACCGCGTAGGGCCCGGCCACGGTGCAGCCGGCGATCCCGCCGCGGCGGTTCATCTCCACGAGCTCGGCGGCGTCGGCGGTCTCGGGCATCCTGGGGTTGACCTTCTCCACCGCGGCGAGCACCGCGACGCAGGGCGCGTCGCAGCCCAACGCCCGGGCCAGGGGCAGGGCGTTACGGATGATCCGGGCCTTGTCCTCGACCGACGGCGCCAGGTTGATGCCCCCGTCAGTGACCAGAAAAAGCCGGCCGAAACGCCGCGACTCGGTCACGAAGACGTGGCTCATCAGCCCCTCGCCGCGCAGGCCGTCTTCATCATCCAGCACCGCCTTCATGAAAGCGGCGGTAGAGATGTTGCCCTTCATCAGCAGATCGCATTTGCCGGAGCGCACCAGCTCCGCCGCCGAGAGAGCTACTTTCGCGTCATCGGCCTGGTTCACCAGCGTCCAGTCGGATATGTCCGCGCCCGCGGCGGCGGCGGCCGCGGCAATGGCCCCCTGGTCGCCCACCGCCCAGGGCTCGACCAGTCCCAGCCGCTGGGCCTCGGCCAGACCCGCCACTACGTCCGGGTCGGCCGCGCCAGCCGCGGCCAGCCGGCGGGGGCCCTTCTTCACCGCCAGCTCGCGAATCTCCGCAAAGGTCTTGAGCATCGCATTCTTCCTCGCCACAGAGGCACCAAGGTTCCAGGTCAGTTTTCAGTTTTCGGTCTTCAGTTTTCAGGACTCCTGAACACCGAACACTGGGATCCGAACACTCGTTCTTCTCTGTGTCTCAGTGTCTCTGTGGTTCATCACTCCTCCTCGCCGGTGGGGTAGACCCGCGCCTTCTCCCGGCCGGAGAGCACCCGCTCGGCGCCTTCGTAAAGCGCGCGCATCTCGTCCTCGCCGGGATAGACCTTCACTGCGCCCAGGAAACTGACTCGCCGGGTGATGCGCTCCACCAGGTAGTCGCTGCGGGCCAGACCTCCCGTAAGGATAACCGCGTCGACCTTGCCCTCAACCGCCGCGGCGAGCGCCGCAATGTGCTTGCTCACCTGATAGGCCAGGGCCTCGTATACCAAGTGGGCTTCCTCGTCGCCGCCGGCGATGCGCTTCTCTATCTCCACTGCGTCCGCCGTGCCCAGATGGGCGAAGAGGCCGGCTTCCCGCGTCAGCCGGCGCTTGAGCTCCCCGCGCTCGTACTTCCCGGAGTAGCAGAGGTCTATCAGGTCGTCGGTGCGCAACGCGCCCGACCGCTCCGGGCTCATGGGTCCCTCGCCGTTGGCGTCCACCGAGTCGATCATCCGACCGTCACGATGAACGGCGATGCTGATGCCCCCGCCCAGGTGGGCGACGATGAAGTTGACTTTCGCGTATGACCGGCCGGCCTCGTCGGCGCAGCGCCGGGCGACGGCCTTCATGTTAAGCGCGTGGGTCAGGCTCCTGCGGGGCAGCTCGGGTAGGCCCGAAACCCGTGAAATCTCGTCGTACTCGTCCACCGAAACGGGGTCGACCACCAGGGCGGGAACCCCCGCCGGCCGCGCCAGCCGGTCGGCCAGGACGCAGCCCAGGCGCGAGACGTGATCGGTGAAATCATCCGAGTTCGCGTCCGCAAGCATGGCCTCATTCACGCGATAGGCGCCGCCGGGGACGGGTCTCAACGGTCCCCCGCGCGCGGCGATGGCCGCGAGCTCCTTGACGTTAACCCCGGCCTCGGCCAGGCACTCCTCGACGGTCCTCAGCCGGAAGGGGAGCTGCTCGAGGGTGGTGCCGGCGGCGGCCAGCTCCTTCTGGGGGCAGACAGCTTCCCGGCTCAACGTCTCGCGCCCGGCATCGAAGAGGGCCACCTTGGTGGTCCGCGAGCCGGGGTTGATGACCAGGACCCTGTGGTTCATTCAGCGGCGACCTGGAAGTTGAAGACCTTGGCCAGCCCGGTACGCTCGAAGACGTCGGCCACCGTCTGGGTGACGATGAAAGTCATTTCCTTCTCGCGGCTGAGCGCCTCCACCCACGCGTAGGAAAGCATGCCCACCGACAGGCTGTGGATGTACTTCACCGCGGAGAGGTCCACGGTAAGTTCGGCTTCGTCCGCGTCCAGGAGCTGGTCGCAGGCGGCGCGAAGATCCTCCTCGCGTCCGGGCTCCAGGTCCGCGTGGATGATCAGCTTGGGGCCTTCAACGGTGAAAGTCTCTACTGGCATTCTTCCCTCCTTAATCACGACTCCACCGAGCGCTTCGCGGCGGCGATGATGAACCCGTTGGCCATTATCCGGTTGAACAGGCCCTGGGCCTCCCCGTTGCGCCGCTCGTTGAGCGGTACCGTCCGGATTATCTCCAAACCCGCGCGGCGCACCAGGGCCATTAGCTCGCCGAGGGTGAAGTTGTGCAGGTAGAGGTCGATCTCCCCCCGGTAGTTGCGCATCACGCAGTCGCCCACCGGCTGGCCGCCGCCCAGGCGGCGCACGAAGGCCTCGAAGAGGTCGCGGCGGCCGCCGGTCCAGCGCAGGAAGTGCAGCCGGTTGTGGACGTGGGCCACGAAGACCCCCCCGGGCCGCAGGCAGGCGGCCGCCTGGCAGACCGCGCGCTGGCGCATCTCCGGGCTGCGGATCATCCCCAGGGTGCTGAACATGCAGATGGCCGCGTCGAAGCTCCGCGGCCGCAGGAAGGAGAGGTCCAGGATGTCCGCGCGGTAGAGCTCGGAACTGAGCTCCGCGGCGGCCAGCTTGCGCGCCGCGGCCTGGAGCATGGGCTCGGACAGGTCTACCCCGGCGACCTGCCAGCCGCGCGCCGCGAAGTGCTCCAGGTGCCGGCCGGTGCCGCAGCCCAGGTCCAGCAGGCGGCCGGGCGGCGGCAGGACCTCCCTCAGGAAACGCTTGTCGTACTCGAAGAGTTCGTTGTCCCGGAAGTGCCCGTCGTAGTCGTCGGCCAAGCTCTCGCTGGCGATGTACTGGTGGAACGAGGGATGGTGCTCGCCGTGCGGGCCGGAGACCAGCCGCCAGGGCCCGCCCGGGGCGGGCCTGCCCGGCGCGTCGGCCGGCGTGGGCTTCACGCCTCTTCCAGCTCCGAGCATAGCTCTCTCATGTACTCCAGGTCGCGGCGCAGCTTGGTCTCGGGGTCCGGCTCCGCCTGGAAGTTCTCGTTGGAGATGTAACCGTCAAAGCCCACGGCGGCCAGGTCGCTGAGCACCTCGCGCCAGTCGACGATGCCCTCGGCCGGGGCACACGCCCGATAGCCCCAGACGGCGGTGCCGTCCGCGCGGCGCTCGGTGACCTCGGCGAGGTTGTTCTTGTAGTGCACGTGGGAGAGAAAGCCGCCCAGCGCCTGGAGCCCCATCCGCCAGTTCTCGACGCCCTCGCGGACCATGTTGCCGGGGTCGAAGATCACCCCGACGCGCTCGGGTGAGTGCCCGGAGACCAGCCGCAGGCAGGCGGAGACGCCCGGAGTGATGGTCCCCTGGTGGGTCTCGAAGAGCAGGCGGACCCCGAACTGGCCCGCCAGTTCGACCGCGCGCGGCAAATCGTCGAGAGCCTTGCTGAAGATCGCGTTGAAATCGTCGCCCCGGGAGTAACCCGGTGACCACAGGCGCAGCGCCGGGGCGCCCAGCGCGGCGCAGCCTTCAAGGGCGAGGCGCAGCTCCTCGGTTTCGTCCATCCCCAGATAACCGGCCACCGCGAAGCTCTCCAGCCCGGCATCCGCGCAGAGCTTGGCCAGCTGCGGCGCGCGCGCGGCCAGGTCTCGCGGGCCGACGGGGTCGACGAAGTTGCCCCAGAAGGACGGCGGCTGGTCCTCAACTCCGGGCCGGGGCCGCCGCAGGCGCCACTCTATCCCATCGTAACCCAGGCCGGCCAGCAGCTCAACGCTGGCCGCCGCGTCGCGGTCGGGCAGTATTACGTTAAAGACGCCGAACTTCATCCAGCAGTCCGTTGAAAAATGGAGCGCCGTGACGGCTGGCGCTCCCGAGCGATGCGAGGCCCGAGGGTGAGCGCGATGCCCCTGGCATCGTGCGAATCCCGAGAACGAAGCAGCGCGACGGGACCGCCTGCCGAGCTTCGGGTTGGACCATAACCGCTCCGGACCATTCTATCTCCTATCACGGCTGCACCATTTTTCAACGGCCTGCTTAGCGCTCCTCGTCGATGACCAGGCCTTCCAGGCCCTCCAGACGGGCCAGCCACTTGGCCAGGTTGGCGCGGGGCTTTGAAAAGGGGACCAGTAGGGGCGCGTAAATGGGGACCACC
>CBDUSI010000133.1:0-12065 GCA_965370045.1 uncultured bacterium
CTTCTTCTCCGGCTTCTCTTCAGCCTTCTTTTCGACCTTTTCCTCTACCTTTTCCTCTACCTTTTCCTCTACCTTTTCCTCTACCGCGGGTTTTTCCTCTTCGGCCTTCTCCTCCGCGGCGGGCTTCTCTTCCTCGGTCTTCTCCTCGCCACCGAAGAGCGCGTGGTCCGAGAGCGAGGAAGCCAGGCTCTCGCCGCTGACGCTGTCCGCCCGGTACTTGGCGATGTCCACGATGGAGGCCTCCGTGGGCCCCTGCGCGGGCTTGGTCTTATCCAGCTTGCGGTCGGGCTCCGAGAGGGCCTTGATGGACAGGCCGATCTTGCGGGCCACCGGATCGACATTGATGACCTTGACCTCGACCTCCTGGTCGGGCTTGACCACGTCCTCGGGATTGGCGACCTTGTCAGTGGACATCTCGCTGATGTGCAGCAGCCCCTCGAGGTTGCCCTCGATCTCCACGAAGGCCCCGAAGCTGGTCAGCTTGGTGACCTTGCCCTTGATGACCTGCCCGACCTGGAAGCGCTCCGGGATGACGGTCTGCCAGGGATCGTCCTCCAGCTGCTTGATGCCCAGGGACACGCGCTTGCGCTCCTGGTCCACGCTGAGGACCACGGCCTCGACATCGTCACCCTTCTGGAGCAGGGCCGAGGGGTGGGAGAGCTTCTTGGTCCAGCTCATGTCCGAAACGTGCAGCAGGCCGTCGACGCCCTCCTCGATCTCGATGAAGGCGCCGTAGTTGGTAAGGTTGCGGACCTTGCCCTTGACCTGGGTGCCCGGCGGGTACTTCTCCTGCACCTTGGTCCAGGGGTTGTCTTCGGTCTGCTTCATGCCCAGGCTGATCTCCTGGCGGTCGGGGTTGAGGTCCAGGACCAGGCAGTCCACCACGTCGCCGGTGTTGACCACCTCGCTGGGATGGCCGACCTGCTTGGTCCAGCTCATCTCCGAGATATGCACCAGGCCCTCGACGCCCTCCTCCAGCTTGACGAAGGCCCCGTAGGGCATGATGTTGACCACCTCGCCCTTGACGCGCGTGCCGGCCGGGTAGCGGTCGGGCACGGTCTGCCAGGGGTTGGGGGTGAGCTGCTTGAGGCCCAGGGAGATGCGCTCGCGCTCGGGGTTGAAGTCCAGCACCTGGACCTCCACCAGGGAGTCCACCGAGACCACCTCGCTGGGGTGGTTGACCCGGCCCCAGGACATGTCGGTGATGTGCAGCAGTCCGTCGACCCCGCCGAGGTCGATGAAGGCCCCGAAGTCGGTGATGTTCTTGACCACCCCGCGGCGGATCTCCCCGATGCGGATGTTCTCGAACAGCGCCTTCTTCATCTTCTCGCGCTCCTCCTCGAGGAGGCGGCGGCGGCTGATGACGATGTTGCGGCGGTCCTCGTCGATCTTGATGATCTTGGCGTCGATCTCCCGGCCGATGTACTCGCCCACGTCGCCCACCCGGCGGATGTCCACCTGGCTGGCCGGCAGGAATACCAGGACGCCGATGTCCACCAGGAGGCCGCCCTTGATCTTGCGCACGCAGCGGCCCTTGACGGTGTCGCCCACCTTGTGGGTCTCGATGACCCGCTCCCAGCCGCGGATGCGGTCGGCCTTGCGCTTGGAAAGCACCACCGCGCCGCTGCCGTCCTCCACCGCGTCCAGGAACACCTCCACCACGGTGCCGGGCTCGATGCTATCGGCGGAGTCGAACTCGTGCTTGTCGACGAAGCCCTCGGACTTGTAGCCGATGTCCACCACCACGTCGTCGCCGGCGGTGCCCAGCACCCGACCCTTGACGATAGAGCCGGGCGAGAACTCGCTGACCGACTGCTCGCAGAGTTCCATCACCGCCTCGGCGGTCATGCCCTCCAACGCGGCGTCCACTTCCTTCTCTACGTCCTCTTGCTTGAGCCCTGCGGGGCTCTTCCAGAAATCAGGATTGGCCATTTCTCAATGCTCCCGGGGTAATTTCCGGTGATCCCGTACCGGATTCCCCATCCAAAGAGTTCCCATCGTCGGGCCCGGACCGTCCCGTGGTCCGGGCTTCTTTTTCCGCGGCGGCTCGCGGGGGATCGACTGGGGACGGCCCGACAGGGGCCTCCCCGACGCGCCGTGCGGGCGCGCTCCGCGTGCCGAGCGGTCTGAGCTCGAATGCCTTTCTCTCCAGTTCCTCCAGCGCCGCCTGCAGCCGCTCGGTGAGCTTCTCGGCGCGCTGGCGGCGGCTGCCCTCCCCGTCCGCGGGAGGCGCGATCGGCTTTCCGTAAAGGATGCTCACCGGCGCCGGCCGGGGCAGCCTCCCCGTGCGCGGCCAAACCTCGAAAGCCCCGTGGATGTATACGGGCATGACCGCCACGCCGGCGCGCATCGCCAGCGAAGCCACCCCGGGCTTGAGCCGCTGGAGGCCGCCGTCCGAGGTGCGGGTGCCCTCGGGAAACAGAGTCAGCAACCAGCCGGCGCGCAGCACCGCCTCGGCGCGCCGCAGGGCGCTGCGGTCGGACTCGCCGCGGCCCAGGGGCATGGCCCCCACGCTCCTCAGCAGCCAGCCGAGCGGCGAGAAGGCGAACAGGGTGCTCCGGGCCAGGTAGCGGCTCTCGCGCGCCAGCATGCAGCAGACCAGCGGGGGGTCCAGGTAGCTCTGGTGGTTGCAGGCCATGATCAGCCCGCCATCGGCGGGGACGTTCTCCATCCCCCAGGTCCGCAGGCGCGTGAAGCTGCGCAGGGCCACCCGGCAAATCAGCCGGCAGAAGCGGTACCAGAGCCCGACCCGCGACGCGCTGGCCGTCCTCGCCTTCCCCAGCCGCTCGCGGGCCAGCCCGGCCAGGCGGTCGGCCGTTTCCTCGACGCTGCGCCCGCCGGTGTCGACCAGCACCGCGTCCTCGGCCCGCCGGAGCGGGGCGACCTCGCGGCCAAGGTCCGACTCGTCGCGGGCGGCTTCCTGCCGCTGGACCTCCTCCCGGCTGATGCTCTCCCCGCGGGCGGCCAGCTCGCGCCAACGGCGCTCGGCGCGGACCTCGATGGCGGCGTCCAGGTAGAACTTCACTTCCGCGTCGGGAAAGATCACCGTGCCGATGTCCCGGCCCTCCATGACCACCGGAGAGCGCTCGGCGAAGGCGCGCTGCACCGGCCGCAGGGCGCTGCGGACCTGGGGCGAACGCGCCGCGTACTTGACCTGGGCGGTAAGCTCCGCGGTGCGAATGTCCTCGCTGACCTCGCGGTCGCCGCTGAAGACCCGCACGCCGTCGTCGGCCGGCTCGAAACGGACGTCTATCTCGGCGACCAGCGCGGCCAGGGCGGCCTCATCGGCGAGGTCCACCCCGCGCTCGATGGCCAGCAGGGTCAGCGTGCGGTAGAGCGCGCCGGTGTCGACATGGGTATAGCCCAGGCGGCGCGCGAGCAAGCGCGCAGCGGTGCTCTTGCCGCTGCCGGCAGGGCCATCAATCGTTATTACTGGATGATTTGACACATGCGGCGCCCGCCCAAGTGCCTTCCCCACCGGAGCAGGATCTGGAAGAGATTATAATCCCGACGGTTAGAGGCGCAAGTGCAGGTTGGGGCCGGGTATTGCTGGCCCTATCTGTTTGGTTTCGACCGCCGCTGTCCCTTCTCACGAGCCCTGGCTATTTTCTCCAATCGCCTGCGGGCTTGCTCCAGAATGTAATCCAGCGATTTCGACCACTTCCTGGTTCTGCTCGTTTCGTGATCCCACACCCGGACCTCGGCAAGAAGCGCAACACCCGTCTTGGGCAAGACCAGTTGGTCTCCATAGTCATTCACGGCAATGGAGACCAAATCCTCGCCCATTGTCGGCCAGCGGCCCTTGGTGTTCTCGTAGACGATATCGTTGCTGGTCTTCCGCGGATTGCCCGGATCAAACACCGGAAGGAACCGCCAACTCCCGGGCAACTCCATGCCATTCAAGACCAGCCAGATATCCCTCAATTGACGCGGGAATCGGACGGCGAGCGTCTTCTCGGCCGCGTCGATGTTCTCGGGTCCGGTTCCCAGGTTCGACGGCGCATTCATCTCAAGTTTCTCCCATAAGCCCTCAGCGCTGCTAGCCGGCCTCGGGTGGCTTCTCCCCGCCGAAGAGCTTCCGTGAAAGCCGCTCCCAGGTCCCGGATCCGGGCGGGAGCGTCTCTCCTCGCCGGGGCCACTGCAGCAGGAAAACCGCGCCGTAGATCGCCAGGCCGAGGGCGTAAGCGAAGTACTTGTGGGGCAGGTGCAGGAGGCCGCTGAAATATCCGGGAGCCAGCATCACCCAGGTCACCAGCGCCAGCATCAGCGACTCGTGGACGCGGTTCCTGGCGATGGTGTACCACTGGGTCAGCGCCGCGAAGGCGAACATGCCCACGGTGCTGGCCCCGAAGACCACCGCGGCCTGCCACCAGGAGTTGATCTTCCAGAGCAGCAGATCGGTGTTGAAGATGAAGAAGAACGGCAGTATCGCCGTGCGCAGGTCGTAGATGAAACCGCGCACCCCGGTGGGGATGGGTTTGCTCTTGGCCACCGCCGCGGCCGCGTAGGCGGCCAGGCCCACCGGCGGGGTGTCGTCGGCCAGGATTCCGAAGAAGAAGCAGAAGAGATGCGCGGCGACCGGTGGGATATCCATCCCCATCTTGGCGCCGAGCTCGATGATCACGCCAGCGATCAGCGAGGCCATCACCAGATAGGTGGCGGTGGTGGGCAGGCCCATGCCCAGGACCAGCGAGGCGATGGCGGTGAAGACCAGCACCAGGATAAAGGAGTTGCCGGAGACGGACTCGACCATCCCGGTGATCCTCTCGCCCAGGCCCAAGCTAACCACCCCGACGATGATCCCGGCGGCCGCGCAGGCCACGCCGATGCCCATCATGCTCCGGCCGCCGGTCACCAGGCTCTCCCACAGCTTGCCGCCGGCGTCCTTGAGCCCGGCCAACAACGACCCGCCGGAAAGCCAGGCCTTGATCACGCTGCGCAGCACAATCAGCCCGGCCAGCGCTACTATCGCCCAGAAGGCGGAGTACTCCGGGGTCTTCCGCCAGTAGGTGAGCAGGCTGACCAGGAGCCCCAGGGGAACCAGGAATTGCCATCCGGAGCGCAGCACCCCCCAGAAGCGGGGGATCTGCTCCCGGGGCATGGGCTTGAGGCCCAGCTTGAGGGCCTCCAGGTGGGTGATGTAGATCAGCGCCAGGTAGGAGACCACTGCGGGGATGAAGGCGGCCTTGACCACCCCCAGGTAGTCCATCCCGCAATACTCGGCGATGATGAAGGCCGCCGCGCCCATGATCGGGGGCATCAGCTGCCCATTGGTGCTGGCCGCCACCTCGATGGCCGCGGCCTTCTCGGCGGGGTAGCCGCTCTGCTTCATGAGCGGAATGGTGAAGGTCCCGGTGGTCACCACGTTGGCGATGCTCGAGCCAGAAACCATCCCGGTGAGCCCGCTGGCCAGCACCGCGGCCTTGGCCGGCCCGCCCCGAAAGCGACCTACCAGCGAGTAGGCCAGCTGCACGAAGAAGCGCCCGCCGCCGGACTTCTCCAGCATGCTCCCGAAGAGCACGAAGAGGAACACCGTGGAGGCCGAGACCCGCAACGGAATGCCGTAAAGTCCCTCGGTGGACATGGTCTCCTGGCCGATCAGGTGCCCCAGATCCTTGGCCGCCTGGAAGAAGGGACCGGGCATGTAGGGCGCCAGGAACAGCGCGTAGAGGACGAAGGCCCCGGCTATGACCGTCAGCGCCGGACCCAGCGCGCGCCGCGCGGCCTCCAGGACCACGACCAGGAGGATCACCCCGAAGACTATGTCCCGCGCGATGGGCCGCCCCACCCGGCCGGCCACGCCCTCGTAGTCCAGGACGAAGGAGTAGAGCGCGGCCAGCACCGCCGCCGCCGCCAGGAGGATGTCGGCCAGCGGGATGCGGTCGGTGGCCGACAGAAAGGAGAGAAAACGCGGCAGCGGCTTCCTGGGCTTCTTGACCGCGGCGCAGCTGAAGAAGACCAGCGCGCCGGCGAAGGCCAGGTGCACGGACCTGACGATGTCGCTCCGCAACAGAACGAAGTAGGGCAGGGAAAGCTGGAAGAGCGACCAACTCGCCGCGGTGAGGGGAATGATCCAGCGGGTCCAGCCCCGCGGGTGGCGGGCGCCGAACTCCTGATCCTCGACCAGACGCCGGGCGGCCTCCAACTCGCTGGCATTGGCTGGGGCGGCTGGCGCTTCCTGGGGCATGCTCGGGCCGGCCGGGCGCCTACTTGTCGAGGCCGGCTTCCTTGAAGTACCGGGCCGCGCCGAGGTGACGCGGGGCCGCGTCGGGCTTGGCCATCCACTCCTTGTTCAGCGCGTCCAGCGCGGGATGCAGCTTCCTGAGGCCATCGAGGTTCTCGAAGAGCGCCTTGGTCACCGCGTGGACGGTCTCCTCGGGGACCCGGGAGGAAGTCACCAGCGTGCAGTACACTCCGATGGAGAGAACGTCGGCTTTGTCGCTGGCCTTGGGGTAGTGCTTTACCGGAACGCTGGCGACGCTGTAGTAGGGGAACTCCGCCAGGAGCTTCTCCATGCCGATGATGGGCACGAAGTGAATCGTCTGCCCGCCGGCGGTGGCCTCCTTGATGGCCGCGCTGGGGTGCCCCACCGTGTAGAAGAACGCGTCGATGCGCCCGTCCTGGAGCATGCTGCTGGCCTCGGCGGCCTTGAGGGACTCGGCGGTGATGTCCTTCTTCCAGTCGATCTTCGCGGTGCGCAACACGTCCAGGGCGTTGCCGCGCTGGCCCGAGCCGGGGTTGCCGATGTTGACCGTCTTGCCCTTGAGGTCGGCCAGCGTCTTGATGCCCGACTTGTCGGAGGCCACCAGGGTAACCACCTCGGCGTGCAGCCGGCAAATAGAGCGCAGCTCCTTCTGGGGACCCTTGTCCTTCCACTCGGCCAGGCCCTTGAGCGCCTGGTACTGGCGGTCGGACTGCACCAAGCCGAACTCCAGGCTGCCGGACATCAGCGAGTCGACGTTGAACACCGACCCGGCGGTGGACTCCACCTCCATGATCAGCCCGAGTTCCTGGCCCTGCCCCACGAACATCTTGGCTATGGCCTTGCCCGTGGGATAGTAGACGCCGGTCATTGACCCGGTGCCGATGCGGACCGACTTGCCCTTGGTCCCGGTGGCGACCAGCACGGCGATCCCGGCGGCAACCAGCACGGCGACGATGATCACAATGGTCTTCTTCATCTCTCACCCTTTCATGCGCTATCCCGGAGATCGGGGGGACGCTTCAATCTCAGGCGAAAGCCTGGCTGTTGCCCTTTATAGCCGCCCTGCGGCGCGACGTCAACCCGCGCCGGCCGGCCGCGCGAAGGCGGCGACCAGCTTCTCGGCGGCTTTCATGCCGTCGACGGCGCTGCTCATGATTCCCGCGGCGTAACCCGAGCCCTCGCCGGCGGGGTAAAGGTTATCGACTCCCCGCGCGCGGCCGGACTCGTCGCGCAGGATTCTGACCGGCGAGCCCACCCGCGTCTCGGCGGCGTACAGCGTCGCCCGGGGCGAGCCCAGCGGGGGCATGCTCCGGGCGAAGCGCTCCAGCGCGCGGCCGACGGCCTTCTCGACCTCGGCGGGCAGCAGGCCGGAGATGTCCGCGGCCCGGCGGCGCGTGCCTTCGGGACCGGCCGGCAGCTCCGTGGGCTTCTTGCCCCCGAGAAAGTCCCGCACCGAGGAGCACGGGAACGAGTAGTCCCCGCCGCCCAGTTCGAAGACCCGGCGCTCGATCTCCCGTTGCATAGCCACGCCGTCGAGCGGCGCGCTGCCCGCCGGCACGGAGGTCACGATCGCGGCGTTGGCGAAGCCCGAGGCCCGCGCCCGGCGGCTGGCTCCATTAGTAGAAAGCCCCCCCGGCTCGGTGGCCACCGGAACCACCGCGCCGCCGGGACACACGCAGAAGGTGTGCGCGGCGGCGGTGTCCCCGCCCGCGGGCGAGCGCAGGAAGAACTCCGCGGCGCCCAGGCGCTGGTGGCCGGCCCACTCCCCGTAGAGCAGCGTGTCAACATCTTCCTGGGGGCACTCCACGCGCAGGCCGAGCTGGATCGGCCGCGGCTCGAGCTCGACGCCCGCGTCCAGGAGCGCGGCGAAGACGTCCCGGGCGCTGGCCCCGGCGGCCAGCAGGCAGGCGCCGGTCTCTACGCGTTCGCCGCCGGCCAGGCGCAGCCCGGCCAGCCGGCCGTTCGCGATCTCGAAACCCTCCACGCGCGCCCCGGTGCGGACCTCGCCGCCGGCCTCGGCGATCTTCCTCCGCAATGCGCGCACCGCGGCCGGCAGGCGGTCGCTGCCCACATGCGGACGGCCCTCGGCCAGGACCTCCTCCGGCGCGCCGCACTCCACCAGCAGCTCCAGGAACTCTCTCGCGCGCGCCTCCGAGCGCCGGGTGTGGAGCTTGCCGTCCGAGAAGCAGCCCGCGCCGCCCGCGCCGAAGCAGTAGTTCGACTCGGGGTCGAGCGTTCCCTGACGATCAAGCTCGGCCACCGCCGCGGCGCGCCCGGTGACGTCCGCTCCCCGCTCGAGGACCAGCGGGCGGTAGCCAGCTACGGCCAGCCGCCAGGCGGCGACCAGTCCCGCGGGTCCCGCCCCCACAATGACAGCCGGCCCGCGGAGCTCGGCGCTCCCGGGGCGCGGCTCCCAGGGTTCCGGCGGCTCGTCGAGGGCCACCTGCCGCTTGGCCAGGCGCCGGGCCAGCTTCCCCTCTTCGGAGGGATTCCCCAGCTCCAGGTAGACAGTGTAGACCAGCTTGGGCTCGCCGCGGCGGCGGACGTCGACCGAACAGCGCACGGGGCCCCAGCCCTTCACCGCGGACTCGGTCAGCTTGAGCCGGCGGAGCGCGGCGCGCAGCGGAGCGTCCTCGTCGTGGTCGGGCGCCAGGCCCAGGTTCGAGATCAGCAGGGGCATCTCACCCCCCCGCCGGCGCCGGCCGGCGCAGGCCGACCCCGAACAGGAACACGCCGAGGTTGACCACCGCCCCGACCGCCGCGGTCAGGAACAGGGGCGCGTAGCCGGCCTTGGCCAGCAGGAACCCGCCGACCACGGGCATGACCATGACCAGCGGTGAGCGCATGAAGTTGATCAGGCCGATGCCCTGCGCGCGGGCGCCCTCCGGGACCATTTCGAGGATGCAGTTGTGGTAGGAGGTGGAGCCCGCTCCCCGCGCGGCGCCGGCCAGGAAGAAGACGGCCAGGAACGGCCACTTGACGTTGATCAGCAGGGCCAGCAGCGAAGCCGCCAGCGAGAGCAGCAGGTAGGCGAAGTAGGTGGCCCGCGGCCCCACCCGGCCGATGGACCAGCCGCCGACCAGCGCGCTGACCACCTGGCCGCCGACCAGGACGGCGGTGGCCACCCCCACGTAGAAAGGCTCGGCGCCGAGCACCAGCTGGGCCTTGCGCATGAAGAAGGGCATGGCCATCCCGCCGCCCAGGCCCACGCCGCCCCAGGTGGAGAGCACCGCGCAGAATATGAAGAAGCGGAACGAGCGATTGGTCCGCCAGGTGGAGATCAGCTCCGAGACGAAGCCCCGCAGGTCGGCCTTGGGCTGCAGCTCGGGGGGCACCGCCTCGCGGCTGCGGCCCAGGAAGAGCGCGCCGATCGCGGTGAAGGCCCCGCCGGCGGCGAAGGCCGCGGCGTAGCCGTAGGGAAAGGGCAGAACCCTGAGCAGCCAGGGCAGGATCAGCCCGGCGGCGACCAGGCCGACCAGCGCCCCCAGCCCGTTGCGCCATCCGTAGAAGCGCCCGCGGGACTCCGGCCGGAATATCTTGCCCACGAAGTCCAGCCACAGCGGCACGGTGTAGCCGCCCAGCAGCGCGAAGCAGACGACGGTGATCAACAGCGCCCATATCCACACCCCGGTCGCTTCCCGGCGCTGGGTGTAGGGATAGAGGTAGACCAGCGCGGTCCCCAGCAGCATCCAGAAGAAGGCCGCAACCAGCCGCCCGGCCATGATGCTGCGGCGCTTGCGAGGCAGGTGGCCCTGCAGGAAGGCCGCGTATATCTGCACGGAGGTCCACACGAAGGGAAAGAGGCCCATGACCAGCCCGATCACGATGGCCTCGGCGCCCAGGCTGTTGAGGAACCCGGAGAGCACCGTGGCCCCGCTGAACATCACCGTGCCGGCGATAAACAGGCTGCCCTCGACCACCATCATCCGGAAGTTGTGCCCGTGGTGGCGCTCGACGACGCGCTCGAACTTCTCCTGGCGCAGCCGCTGGCTCTCGGTGGGATTATTGTCGGGCATCAAACCGCGGAGAGGCTAACCAAGCCCGTGCTCCAGGACCCACTTCTTGATGCGTGCGGCGAGTTCCTCGTCGGGCGGGGGGCGGAACTCCACGCGGCTCTCCGACAGGCGGGCCAGCCCGTGGTGCACGAAGGGCTTGAGCCCCTCGCGGACCATGACCGTCCCGGTGCCGGAGCGCTCGGATATCTCCGCCAGGCTGGCCCCCGATCCGATGTTGGTGTAGTAGGTCCTGAGCAGGCGCTTGTGCAGCTCGGTGCGGGTGATGGCCTGCATGATGAACTTGGACTCGGAGCGGGCCACCATCTTGCTGATGCGCTCGCGCTCGGCCTCGTTGAGCCTCACGAACTCCAGGCCCACCCCGCGGGGATTCTCCGATACCCAGCGCACTACCGCCAGGCCCTCGAGCATCTCCGCGTCCTCGGCGGGGCGGAAGGAGAACTCCAGGAGGCTCCCGGCCGGCAGGGGCTCCTCGCAGGCCAGGAAGAGCCCGCCATGGGAAACGTTTATGACCTTGGCGGCCAGCTTGCGGCGGGCGCCCTCCGGCAGGTTGGCGGGACGGGCGCTGGCCACCATGTCCACCGACACGCGTTTGTAGGTGCGGCCCTCGGGACCGAGTATCTCGCGGATGATCGCGGTCTCCTCGGGGTTGAAGGCCCCAGCCCCGGCCCGCGCCGGCTTGCCGGCCTCGACCTCCGGAGCGACGCGCTCGGCCTGCCGGCGGACGTCGCAGATGATCTCGACCAGCCGGTCGGCCGAGGCCGGCCGGCCGGCGGGTTCTTTGGACATCAGCTTCAGCACCAGGCCGTTGACCATTTCGGGGATATCGGAAATTTCCTCCCGCGGCGGCCGGGGAGCGACAGTGGCGTGCATGTGGACCACGTCCAGGGCGGTGAGGGCCTCGAACGGCGGGTGGCCGACCAGCATGTGGTAGAGCGTGCAGCCCAGGGAGTAGAGGTCCGCTGGCGGGCCGGCGGGCTTGCCCTGGGCCTGCTCCGGGCTCATGTAGAAGGGGGTGCCCAGGATGGTGCCGTGGTGGGTGATGGCCGGGTCGTCGCCCAGGCGGGCCAGGCCGAAGTCGGCGACCTTGACCTCCCCCCGGCGGCTCAACATCAAGTTCTCCGGCTTGATGTCCCGGTGGACGATGCCCATCTCGTGAGCGCGGGCCAGCGAGGAGGCCGCCTGGCGGGTGATCTCCAGGGCGGCGCGCCAGGGCAGCCGCCCGCGCCGCTCCAGGAGCTCGCTGAGCGACTCGCCGTCGATGTACTCCAGGGCGATATAGTGGTAACCCTCGGCCTCGCCGACGTCGTAGACCTGCACCGCGTTGGGATGGACCAGGCGAGCCACCGCGCGGGCCTCGCGGTTGAAGCGCGCCAGGTACTCCTTGTTGCCGGCGCGCGCGCCGCTCAGCACCTTGAGGGCCACCGGGCGCCTGAGGACCACCTGCTCGGCGAGGTACACCGTGCCCACCGCGCCCCGGCCCAGGCGGCTGGCGATGCGGAAACCGCCCAGCGTGCGGTCGACCAAGTCCTCCTCCTCGGTGAGCGACCGGCCCACCGCGGGCATACCCGCGGTCTCCTTGCCGCGCGGGCGCTTGTCGGAATCGTTCGTCCGGCGCGGCCCCTTGGGGAGCGGCGAGTCGTCCGGCGGCAGGTCGACGGTCAGGTCGCTGTCAAAATCGGGCAAGAAGTCCCCCCTCGGCCCTCAAGGCTGAACCACCATTGTAGGGGAAACGCCGGGCTTTCTCAAGCCCCCTCGCGGAAAGGCCGCGCTTAGCAGGCCGTTGAAAAAGGGAGGCATCGTGATTGGAGTCAGAATGGTTCAGATTCGAGGAGGGGTTCCGAAGT
>CBDUSI010000134.1:0-11482 GCA_965370045.1 uncultured bacterium
CACCACCACCTGCTGCAACCGGTTGATACTTGCCACCCATGGTGAGAGGATAGGATCTCGGTCTTGCGGCAGCCTTGGTAGTCATCTTTACCTTGGTTGTGCCGGGAGTCGACGATTGAATAAGGCTGTTGGGGTCGGCCTTCAGCTTCGTGCTTACGATCTTCTTGACTTTGATCCCGGCGATAGCGGTCCCCTGTAGCTCCTTGGACGTTCCCCCGGGGATGGTCTTCGTGAAGTCTTTTAGGCGTACAACGTTCGGCCCTGGATGGTTGATCTTGAATTTCGCCTCGTCATATGCGGCAGCCAGCGCCACCGCACCGCTCACAAGATGAAACAACAAAACAAAGGCAAATACCGAAACCCTGCTTTTCCACTTTCTACTGACCATGATCACATCCCCCCTCTTGGTTCCGCAAACCAGGTCCTACTCGCCAGGTCCGAAGGCATCAGGCATCGTCAAATCGTCAGCCCTCTTTCTTTGACCTTCTCTCGGCCAAGTGAGACAGCACGATTTCTCGATACTGCCCCCTGGGATATCTCCGTAGGTATTCTATATACCGTTCCTTCGCTTTCTTCCAGTCAATATCCTCAAGGACAAACGCATGGTAAAATAAGCCCTGCTCGGCGAATTTCGTTCCCTTGCCTCGTTCTTGAAGCAATGGGAAGCAGCGTTTCCATATCTTGTCATAAAACTTACCGTCTCGATCCATGCGGCATTGCACAGCAATGGCACACAGAGTATAGAGCGCTTTCGGGTAAATCCTAGTCTTGATGAACTTCGTATCCTCGAATACGCTCAGGTAGCGGATTGATTCCTTCTCCCTTCCCTGCATGTGCTTGATGTTGCCAAGAAGATACCGAACGTAGGCTTCCTCCTCACGAGACAGCTTGCCGAATTCGCCTTTCAGCAATCGTAGGTATATAGCCTCGCTCCCACGAAAATCGAGCGCATCGTAGGCGAAATTCCCAAGCAGAGCGGCAAGTTGCCTCTTTCCCCGAAAAACCCTGAGAAACTCATTCTCAGCGCGGGGTCCAAGCTTGTCTTCCGCTGCTGCCGCCAGACGCTGCGCGGTGCTACCCCAGATTTCTTTCTCATCAAGGCGGCACCGGGCATCGTACTTGCGGAGTCCGAGGAAAATTGTCCGCGCCTTTTCCATCTTGCCATACAAATAATACAACACGCCGCGACGGATATTCATCCGGTAGCAAAGGTCGTCTAGATACCAAGGGGCTTGCCTACGATTCACAATGGCTCCGACCCCCATGCGACTCTTGCCGATGTTGCCCCAGCCGTCACGGCGGTATCTCGCCGGAGGCGCGACCGCCACTTTTCTCGCCTTGCCGGGCACGTCAAACACGCCAATCTCCCGGTCAACCTTCACCACATGTTCGAGCCAGGAATTGGCTCGTTCAAAGTACATCGCTGCCTTCGTGTCAACCAACCGCACCTCAAAATAGAAGTCTCCCAAGTCGACCAGTATTTCGCCCCGATACAACCCGAACTCGTTCTCCTTGATGAACTTTTCCGCCGTCCGCTCCGCGAGCATGGCCGCCTTCTTTCCCGTAGGAACGGCCTTCATCCGGGCGACGCGCGCCTCGATCTTCCTGATCGCGTCCTTGATTTCCTTGCGTGCCGCTACGGGAGATATCGAGCGCTCCGCATCGCGCAGCAATTCTTTGTTCTCCGCCAGCCGCCGTTTTATCGTTGCGACGGCGCGGTTCGCTTTCTTCGCGTTCTCGGGCTCCGCCAGCGCCAGCAGGCACTTGATCGAGTAGCACATAGCCGCCTCGGACCAGACCGTCTTCGGGAATTCCTTCTTGATGCCATCATAGGCCAGATACGCTTCGAGGTACGCCTTCCTGCTTCGGCGCTTCGCTTCCGCGTCGCGGTAAAGCACCCAACCCTTGCCGTACTTCTTGATCTCGATCATCCGCTTCGCCTCGGCGAGCTTGGCCCGAATGGTCCTGGTCTCGACTATCGGGAGATTGTACTTGCTCACCGCTTTGTGAAGCGCCAGCGAGTATACGAGCGCTTTCTGCGCTTTCCTCAGTTCACCGACATCGTCGGACTTCTCTGCGAAGATGCAGCCCAGGTAATAGGCGGCCTCGACGGCGCGCTCGCACTTGGTTTGCTGAGCAAGGAATTGGTCGAAACCCTTGATGGCCTCATCCCGCTTGCCCTCAATCGCCAGGATGCGAAGGAGGCCGACTTTTCCTCGAAGCCCCCACCGGCTGCCAGCCTTTTCCTTGAGGTCCGTGAATGCCCGCCGGGCCTCGGCCAGCGTTCCTCTCTCGCCCTCGGCGTGAAAGCGCAGGCAAAGCTCGGCGTAGCGGAACAGGGCCTCGTCGCCCCTGGCCGTGCCCGGCTTTCCGAGGGCCTTGAACCATCTGAATGCCTGAACGCTGTCCTTCTTCTCCTTGGATGCGGCCAGTCGCCTGGCCTTTTCAAGAGGCGTCTCGGGTTTCCTGGGCTCGCCGCCGAGCGCGGCGCAACGAACCAGCAGCACCGCACATGCTACTATGGGCAAGCTTAACCTGGATATCACCGGTGTTCCCCCCGAACCCTCCGGCCCGAGCCTGCCAGCAAACAGCAGACTGCTATTAGTCTACACATCAGACGCAGCTCGGACAAGGAAAAACAGCCGGAAAATGCGCCGGTCTCGTCCTGTATATCCGGTCGGCGGCTGATATTTCGCAACGCACATGTGCATACGTTGCCCACACGTTCTGTCTCGCTGGAGGGCGGTTGGCAGTGCGGTTTCGCCTCACTGATGGTTCATGAACAACTCCTGCTCATCAGCCATCAGCCATCGCCCATCAGCCATGAGTGAGGCGAAGCCTCACGGGGAAGTCGTCAGGCGGGTGGCTTCTGGTAGACCCCCCAGAAGAGGCAGCCCGCGGGCACTTTCAGGGGTGTCAACGTGCGCCGGGCCTGAGCAGGCGGCTGATCTCTCCGAATACAGCAGGCTTCTGCTCGAAGGGCACGTGGCCCAGGACGTTGTCCGACAGGACGAAATCGAAATGGCCGCTGGGGTAGGGCACTGCCGCCGAGTCGCACTGCAGAACCTCCCGGTAGAGGCCCTGGTTCCCGGCCAGCGACTCGACGGAGTAGTCGATCCCGTACACTTCGCCGTACTCGCAGAGCAGGCGCTTGCCGCTGCCGCAGCCCATGTCCAGGATACGCAGGGACTTCCCGCCGGAAGCGGCCCTCTCCAGCCACTTCCAGAGGAAGAAGCGGTTGGCGGCGGCCAGGCTGGAGTGTCGCAGGTAGAGCATGGTCTTCCCGAGGAGAGAGGGATTGCGGGGCAGGACGAACTCGTCCACGCCCGAGAAGCGCCCCTCGTAGAAGTCGTGTTTCTCCAGCAGGGCGGCGATCCCGTTCTCGATGCGTGCCGCGGGGAAATGTTCGCAGGCCTCGACCCGGTCGGCGGTGAGGTCAATAACGATGGCCTTCCCACAAGCGGGGCAGCAGAGATCGGCGTACCTGTCGGACTCGGTCATAGTATAGTGAGGAGAGTCTACGGGCTGGCCTCACCCCGGCGCAAGCCTCTTTTGGCGACGGTGTCCGGCTTGAAACCTCGCGGCCCCCCGGTTAAACTCCGCCCTTGATGACCCGCTTAAAGGGAGTTCCCATGCGCAAGAGAATGCTCGTGCTCCTGGGCGTCTCGGCCGTCCTGGCTGCCGCCGCCTGGGCGCTGCCGTCGATCTTCGAGAGCCCCCGGGCCGGCGAGCCGGCCGGCAAGCCGCTCGACCCCCGTGCCGAGGCCCGGCGGCGCATCCGCGAGACCGAGGCCCTGGCCCGGGTCAAGCGCATCATCCTGGACACCTACGTCAAGAAGGTCGACGAGAAGAAGATATTCTACGGGGCGCTGCGCGGCATGGTCCGCGAGCTCGACCCCCACAGCCAGTTCATGACCCCCCAGGAGTACGCGGACCTCAACGCCTCGACCACCGGCCAGTTCGGCGGCCTGGGCATCGAGGTCACCCAGCGCGACGGGTGGCTCACGGTGGTCACTCCCCTGGTGGGCACGCCGGCTTTCAAGGCCGGGGTGCTGCCCGGCGACCGCATCGTCAAGCTCGACGGGAAGACCACCGACCAGCTCAGCCTGTCGGAGGCCGTCCACAAAATGCGCGGCAAGGCCGGCACCGGGATCGTGCTGGGCATCGTCCGCCGGGGCCTGACCAAGGTCCTGGACATCAAGATCGTCCGCCGGAAGATAGAGGTGGACTCGGTGCGCATCCCGCACTTCGTCGACGAGAAGAACAAGATCGCCTACGTCAGCCTGACCACCTTCCAGGCGGACACCGCCGAGGAGCTGGAGCGCGCGCTCAAGAAGCTCGAGAGGGGGGGCATGCGCGCGCTGGTCCTGGACCTCAGGGCCAACGGCGGCGGGAGCATGGTCGCGGCCATCAAGGTGACCGACCTGTTCATCTCCAAGGGACTGATAGTCAGCACCCGGGGGCGACCCACCTCGCGCCGCGACAACCGTCCCTACCCCGCCCACAAGATCGGCACCCGCCCGGACTATCCCCTGGCGGTGCTGGTCAATCAGGGTTCGGCCAGCGCCTCGGAGATCGTGGCCGGCGCACTGCGCGACCACCACCGGGCCATCCTGGTCGGGGAAAAGACGTTCGGAAAGGCCTCGGTGCAGACCCTCCGCGAGGTGCGCATCGGCAAGGACAAGGCCGGACTCAAGCTGACCACCGCCCATTACTACACGCCCAGCGGCCAGCTCATCCACAAGAAGGGCATCGTCCCGGACGTGAAGGTGCCCATGAACCCCCAACTGCTGGCCGAGGTCTTCAAGCAGCAGCACGACAGATGGGTCAAGCTCAACGCGCCAAAGAAGGAAAAGAAACCTGGAGCGGAGAAGGCCCCGGCGCCCGAGAAGAAACCGGAGCCGGCCAAGGGCCCGGAGGAGAAGGGCGCGGACAAGGGCGACAAGAAGCCGGAGGTGGTCGACATCCAGCTGAAGGCCGCGGTCCGCGCACTGCGCGCGGTGCTCATCGACCGCGCCCGCGGCGAGGAAATCAAGCCCGCGCCGGAGAAGTCCAAGCCTGCCGACGGCTAGTTCATGGTAGACAGCAACCTCGATCTCGCGGAGCTTGCCGAGCAAGCTTGGCGCGCCTTCGACAGGGCGGAGTACCACCGCGCAGAAGAGATATACGAGGTGTGCCTGGAGCAGACACCAACCGCTGATTTGCAGCGCCGCCGGGAACTGAGATACTTGCTGGCGTTTGCCTACGCGCACACGGGCAGATTTCGAGAGGCCCGGGCGATATACACGGACCTCTTGGCTTGGCAAAGAGAAAGCGGTTCCCAGACAGCCCCGGGCGGGGAGTGGAGCGCAGCCGTTATGCTCCACCAGCTGGCCATGGTCGAGCGACTCGCCGGGGACACGGGAGCCGGCTTCCGATACCTGGAAGAGGAACGGTCCTTGCGCGAGGCCGACGACAACGCGGGCCTCAGTGCGAACAGCTATGAATTCGGCGAGCTGTACCTGATGAGGGGCGACCCGGGCCGGGCCGAGGAGGAAATGCGCCGGTCACTCGACGAGTCACACAAGTCGGGCGACATGGTCTGCGAAGCCTGTTCCTTGAGGGGGTTGGGGGACGTGCTGGCGGCCCAAGGCAGGTCGGCGGAGGCACGATCCTGCTACCGGAACAGCATCGGGCACTTTTTCGAAGCTGGCGACATGATCGGCGCGGATGACGTTCGCGCCAAGGTGGGCCGTCTGGCCGGGAAGCCGTAGTCCGATGCTGGTCCTGGGCATAGAGAGTTCCTGCGACGAGACCGCCGCGGCGCTGGTCGCCGGCGGCCGGGAAGTCCTTTCCAGCGTCGTGGCCAGCCAGGTGGAACTGCATGCCCGCTTCGGCGGGGTGGTCCCCGAGGTGGCCGGCCGGGCCCACGCCGAATGCATCAGCCGCATAATCGAGCAGGCCTTCACCGCGGCGGGCGTCGCGCCCGGCGAGGTCGACGCCGTGGCGGTCACCGTGCGCCCGGGGCTGGCCGGGTCCTTGCTGGTGGGCGCCAGCGCCGCCGGGGGGCTGGCCCTGGCCTGGGAGAAGCCGCTGGTCGGGGTCCATCACCTCGTGGCCCACGCCTACGCGCCCTTCATGGCCGGGCTGGCGGAGTACCCCTTCGCCTGCCTGGTGGCTTCCGGCGGGCACACCAGCATCTACGAGTGCCGCGCCCCGCTGGATGCCGAGCTGCTGGGCGCGACAATCGACGACGCTGCCGGCGAGGCTTTTGACAAGGCCGCGGTGCTCCTGGGCCTGGGCTTTCCCGGCGGGCCGGCGGTGAGCCGCGCGGCCGAGGAGGGCGACCCGGCGGCCTTCGCTTTCCCGCGGAGCATGCTCGCCGACCCCGGCCACGACTTCAGCTTCAGCGGCCTGAAGACCGCGCTGCTCTACGCCATAAGGGGCCCCGGCTGCCAGGGACCGGAGCTGGAACTGACTGACGGCGTGAAGGCCGACCTGGCCGCCAGCTTCGAGCAGGCGGCCTGCGAAGTGCTGGCCGGGAAGCTGGTCCGCGCCGCGGTCGAGCGTAATCTCTCCACCGTCGCCCTGGCCGGCGGGGTGGCCGCAAATCGACGTTTGCGAGGGATGCTGGCCACCGATGCGGAGAAGGCCGGGCTGCGTTCTGCGGTTGCGCCGCCGGAGCTCTGCACCGATAATGCCGCCATGATTGCCGGGCTGGCCCACCATCAGCTCGAACGCGGCGACGGGCTCGGCCCCGACCGCCTGCAACTCCGTGTCGTTCCCCAACTCGAGAGACCGCGCCGGAAAGCTCGAAGCCGGAAGGCTCGAAGGAAAAAGCGATGACCAGGCACCGTTCCGGCGGCAAACCGTTTCCACACATCCTGACCCGTTTCCTGCTTCCCGCGCTGTTGCTGATGCCGCTGGCCGGCTGCGGCTCGGACGGTGATGCGAAACCCGACAAGATCGAGATCGACTACGGGAACTCCCAGTGCGCCGCGCTGGGCACCAAACTCAAGAAGCAGCTCCGCGTCAAGGTGCTCACCGCCAGGAAGCGGGGGCTGCTGGGCGGAGCGGGCTCGCGCCAGCCGGCAGCCGGCACCGAGGTCCGCTTCCGGATAGTGGGGCCGGGCCGCGGGGCCAAGCTCACCGCCGCGACGGCGGAGACCGACGCCGGCGGGATCGCCGGGGTGGGACTGGTCCTGGGCAAAGCGCCCGGCGACGTGTTCATTGAGGCCTCGCTCCCCGGGCACGAGGGCGTGAGCGCGGTCCGCTTCCGCGCCGCCGGGGGACTGGTACTGGAGGGCGACAAGCAGGAGGCCGGGGCCGGCGAAACCCTCGAGAAACCCATCGCCGTGGTGCTCGCTGGCGCGGACGGCAAGCCGCTGGCCGGTGTCCCTGTAGAGTGGCACATCGAGAAGGCCCCCAAGGGCACCAAGCTGGTCCGACCGGATTCCAGGACCGACCAGCAGGGCCGCGCCGCGGCCCAGATCGAGATGGGCTCGGGCACCGGCCGGGTGATCGTCGGCGCGACGGTATTGGACGCCGAAAGGCGCATTGGGTTCCGCACGGTGCGCTTCAAGATATTCTCGCTGAGTCCCTGGAACCTCCTGATAGTCGTCATCGGCGGACTGGCTATCTTCATCATGGGCATGCGCATCATGACCGACGGCCTGGCCCGCGTGGCCGGCGCGCGCATGAAGGCCATCCTCAAGGCCTTCACCCACAACCGCGTGGTGGGCGTGGGCGTCGGGGCGCTGATTACCGGCGTGGTCCAGAGCTCCAGCGCCACCAGCGTGATGGTCATCGGCTTCGTGAACGCGGGACTTCTGACGCTGGAGCGGGCCATCGGCCTGATCCTGGGCGCGAACATCGGCACCACGGTGACCGCCCAGATGATCTCCTTCAAGCTCACCAGGCTGGCCCTGCCGGCGGTGGCCCTGGGCGTGGCCATTCAACTGATCTCCAAGCGCAAGACCACCAAGCAGTGGGGGCTGGTGCTGGCCGGCTTCGGGCTGCTGTTTACCGGACTGACCACCATGAGCGGGGAGCTCAAGGGCCTGCAGCACTCGCCGACGATCAAGGGGTTCTTCTCCTCCATAGACTGCGCCCCAGCGGCGGGGGGGGGCATGCCCCTCTGGGCCCCGCTGGCGGCCATCGCCATCGGCGCGCTCGTGACTTTCCTGGTGCAAAGCTCCAGCGCGGCCATCGGCCTGCTGCTGGTGCTGTCCGCCACCGGCCTGATCAACTTCTACACGGCGGTGCCCATACTGCTGGGCAGCAACATCGGCACGACCACCACCGCGATGCTGGCGGTGATAGGCGCCAACCGTGGCGCGCGGCGCACGGCCGTGGCCCACGCGCTCTTCAACGTGATCGGCAGCGCGCTGATGTACGCGCTCTTCTTCGTGCCCTACGACGGGCACCCGATATTTCTGCAAGCCGTTGACTGGCTGACCAGCGGCGACGGCTTCGCGGGCGAGAACATTTCCCGACACATCGCCAACGCGCACACCCTGTTCAACGTGACCTGTACGCTGGTATTCCTGCCGCTGGTGCCGGTCCTGGCCTGGGCCTGCCGGCGGGTGGTCCCCGAGACCGCCGAGGAGAAGGAGGAGCAGCCCAGCTACCTCGAACCGCACCTCCTGGCCACCCCCGCGCTGGCCCTGGACCGCGCGAAGAGCGAGTTGGTCTACATGACCAAGCTGTCCCGCAAGGCCATCGCCGAGAACTTCGCGGCCTTCAGCGCCGGGAAGATGCCCGACCGCTCGCGCCTGGACCGCCGCGAGGAGCGCATCGACGAGCTCCAGCACAACATTACCGCCTACCTGGTCAAGCTGTCGCAGGGCGACCTCATCGAAGCGGAGAGCTGGCAGCTGCCGCTCTTGATGCACGCGGTCAACGACGCCGAGCGCATCGGCGATCACGCCGAGAACCTCCTGGAGCTGGCCGAGCGGCGCCACGAGCGCAGACTGCCGTTCAGCGGCGACGCGGACCGCGAGCTGGGCGAGGTTTACGGCGAGGTGGAAGCCATGTTCGGACACGTGCTCGCCGCGCTGGAAGAGGGTGACCGCGGCGGCGCCGAACGCGCCCTGCGTTGCGAGGCGCGGATCAACGATCTGGCCAAGGAACTGGCCCGGAACCACGTAACCCGCCTGGAGACCGGGGCCTGCAACCTGGTCAGCGGGGTGGTCTTCCTGGACATCATCGCCAACCTCGAGAAGGTCGGCGACCACCTGACCAACATCGCCGAGGCCGCCGAGAGCTGGCTGCGGGTGAAGAACGGTGGCTAGCAGGCCGTGAAGCCCGAGAAACTGCGCAAGCTGCTGCAGTCCGTCGCCTCGGGGAAGACCTCGCCCGAGACGGCGGTGAGGAAGCTCCGCTCGCTGCCCTTCGAGGATCTGGGCTTCGCCCGCGTCGACCACCACCGCGAGCTGCGCACCGGCTTTCCGGAGGTGATCTTCTGCGAGGGAAAGACCGCTTCCCAAGTCGTGAAGATCGCCGAGAGGATGCGCCGCGCGGGCAGCGCGGTGCTGGCCACGCGCATGAGTCCGGAGCAGGTGCGGGCGTTACGAAAGAAGTTCCCGCGCTGCCGGATTGAGAAAGCCGCCCGCGCGGCGGTCGTCGGCAGGCCGCCCGCCAAACACGGCGGGCGCGTCGCCGTGGTCTCGGCGGGGACCAGCGACATGCCCGTCGCCGAGGAGGCCCGGGTTGCCGCCGAGATGACCGGGGCCGAGGTGGTCACCATTTACGACGCGGGGGTGGCCGGGCTGCACCGCCTGCTCGCCCAGCACCGGGAGCTCGACGGCTGCGACGCCGTCGTCGTGGTCGCCGGGATGGAGGGAGCCCTGGCCAGCGTGGTCGGAGGGCTGGTCTCGGCGCCGGTGGTGGCCTGCCCCACGTCAATCGGCTACGGGGCCAGCTTCGGCGGGATAGCGGCGCTCCTGGCCATGCTCAACAGTTGCGCGCCGGGGGTCACTGTGGTAAACATAGACAACGGTTTCGGGGCCGGCTACGCTGCGGGGCTGATCGCCCGCGCGGCCGCAAGCGGCAGGAAGAAGGAGCAGCATTGATGGAGAAGATGCATCCGACAGTAGAGAAGATCCGCGACCTGGGCGTGGTGCTGGTGGTGCGCGCCAAGGGTGATGAGAACACCATGAAGGGCATTGAGGCCATGATCGAGGGCGGGGTCACGGCCATCGAGATTACCTTCTCGGTGCCCAACGCCGTGGCGGTGATCAGGGCGGTCAAGGAGCGCTTCGGCGCGAACGTCCTGTTGGGCGCCGGCACGGTGCTCAACCCGTCGGACGCCGCCGGGGCGGTGGGCGCTGGCGCCGAGTACATCGTCTCACCCAACACCAACCCGGAGGTGATCGGCATCTCCAAGCGCCTGGGCGTGCCGGTGATGCCCGGGGCCTTCACCCCCACGGAGGTGGTGGCCGCCTGGGCGGCGGGCGCGGACGTGGTCAAGATATTCCCGGCCTCGGTGGGCGGGCCGGCCTACATCAAGGCGCTGCGCGGGCCGCTGCCGCACATCCCCATGATGCCCACCGGGGGAGTCAACGAAGATACCGCCGGTCCCTTCATTGCGGCGGGGGCCTTCGCGCTGGGCGCGGGCAGCAACCTCTTCGACAAGAAGCTGCTGGCCGCCGAGGACTATGCGGGGCTGACCAAGCTGGCCAAGGGCTTCATGGCCGGTGTGGCCCAGGCTCGGGAGAAGCTGGCCGGGAAGTAACCCGGCCTTCTTGCGGGCGACCAGCGCGGGCCCGGTCGCTGGGTGAGGATGCCCCAGTGTTCAGAGTCCTGCACGCTGCCGGGCGGCGGTGCGACATAAGCCGGGTCGCCAGGAGCCACGAGTGGCTTTCAACTCGCTTACCTTTATGGTCTTCTTCGGCATCGTTCTCTCGGTCGATCGCCTGCCGCTGCCCTGGCGAATCAGGAAGTTGTGTTTGCTGGTGGCCAGCTATCTCTTCTACGCCGCCTGGAACCCCCCGTTCGTTATCTTGCTGTGGATATCCACAATCGTCGACTGGCATGCAGCCAAGGGGATGGCGCGGTCAGGAACGCGCGCGACGCGGAACGTGTTCCTGCTCCTCAGCCTCGTTGCCAATTTGGGCCTGTTGGGGTTTTTCAAGTACGGCGACTTCCTGCTCAGCAACTGCACCAGCTTGCTCACTGCATTGG
Organism: uncultured bacterium; assembly: GCA_965370045.1. Classification (GTDB taxonomy): domain Bacteria; phylum Planctomycetota; class SZUA-567; order JAKLDR01; family JAKLDR01; genus CAZONU01. The sequence goes on from CBDUSI010000134.1 coordinate 11,164, forward strand.
GATTCCACTACCAGGCTCAGCCGATGGGCATCGTGCTGCCCGTGGGCATTTCGTTCTATACCTTTCAGACGTTGTCCTACAGTATTGACGTCTACCGACGCAGAATGGAGCCATGGCAAAGCCCTCTGGACTTCGCTCTGTTCGTGTCTTTCTTCCCACAGCTTGTGGCCGGGCCGATCGTCAGAGCCTCGGAGTTCTTGCCGCAGTGTCGCACGCCCAGAAGGGCTTCGGGGCAGCAGTTGAGTTGGGGACTGATCCTGTTGCTGCTAGGCCCTGTCTGACAATCGCCTGAAGTATAGGCGGATCATGGCCAGCTTGA
>CBDUSI010000135.1:0-11362 GCA_965370045.1 uncultured bacterium
AATCTGAACCATTCTGCCCCAATCACGACTGCTCCATTTTTCAACAGCCTGCTAGTGTCCGAGGAGTTCCGGGGGGATCACCTGGCGGGGGAGCCCCTTCGTCTCCCAGCTCAACTCCTGGCCGGCGAAGCCCCCGCCTTCAGAGACCTCCATGGTGAAGTCGTTGAAGCCGGCCTTGAGGTCGACGTCGGCGCCCTTGTTGAAGTTGCCGTCGATGATCTTCTTGCCGCCCACCCACAGGCGGCCGTGGTCGTCGCAGCGCTGGGAGAGGCGGTAGCGGCCGGCCTTCTCGACGTATATCTTGCCCTTGAAGCGCACCGAGAAGTTGTTCTGGGGCACCTTGGGCGCGGGCGAGCGCTGGCTCCACCAGAAGTACATCGCCGGCTCGACGCGCTTGAGCACCGATTTCTTGAAGCCCCGGTCGCTGAAGTACTCGGCGGTGATGCCCGGCTTGACCCCGGCCTGCCGGAACTTGACTTGCAGCCCGGCGCGGCGCTTGAGCCAGGCGGCCGACGGCTTGCAGACGATCTTGAGCTTGTCGAAGTCCGCCTGGGCGCGCCAGGTGCCCAGCACCAGCCGGCAGCCGCGGGAAACATCAAAGGTCAGTTTGTCGCGCAGGAGTTCCCGGCCGTCGAGGGACAGCACCACCTGGCCGCCGGTCAGCTCCAGCTTGACGCGGTAAGCCTTGTTCGCCTCGAGGAGCAGCTCGCGGCCCATCATCTTGCGCTGGCTTTCGCCCTGCAGGATGTAGGGCTTGCCCTTGGAGCTGAACCACACGCGCAGCTTCTCGGGCAGCTTCTCCCCGGGCTTGTAAACGTAGGGCCGGCCCAGGCCCAGGCCCACGCTGCGGCTGCCGCCCCGGGGGGTGACCTCGAACTCCACGCTGCGCAGGCCCTCGATGGGCACCCCCCAGAGGACTTGCAGCAGGCGCTGGGCCGGGGAGCGCAGGCGCAGCCGGCCGGCGTTGGTTACCTCGGTGTCGATGCCGGCGCGGTTATGGATGTTCTGGCCCCAGCGCCACATGCTGATGGCCGACTCCCAGTCGAGCACCTGGGGGGTATTGGGGCCGAAGTCGTACTCGAAGGCCAGCAGGCCGGCTTCGGCCTTGACGCTGCGCGCGGCGCACAGGCCCTCGAGGCTCAGGCCGGCGAGGGCCGCGTCGAGCTCCAGCTTCTCGAGTTCGGCGCGCGCGCGGGCGAAGGCCTTGGTCTTGGCGAACTTGCCGCGCAGCTCGCCCAGCCTGGCGGCGAAGCCCCTGAAGTTCCTGGCGGCGTGGGCCTCCTTGGCCGCCGCGATCAGCCCCTCGGCCTGCAGCTCGGTCATGCCCTTCTGGAGCAGGTCCAGCCGGCGCAGTCCGCGCGCGGCGGCCGGGCCCTTGGCGCGCAGCATGTTGGACCGCGCCGCGCCGTAGTCCCGCCGCCAGGTGAGGTACAGTCCCGCGCTCAGGGCCTTCTTGGCGTCGCCGGAGCCGTAACCGGTGAGGGCCAGCAACTCCGCGGGGACCATCTGGTCGGGGACCAGCGGGAAGGTGACCGCGCCCCTGGCGGTGGACAGCCAGACCTTGCCATCTCTGATCTGGATCCTCCCGGTGAGCTTCTGGCCCCTGATGGTCACGGTGACGTTTCCGCGCACCGCGGCGAGCAGGGCGGCGACCTCCTCGCCGGCGGCCTTCATGACTTCCAGGTCTTTGATCTCGTCGTCGGCGCGGGACTTGATTATCTCGTACTTCTTGTCCCGCTTGACGGTGTTGCAGAAGCTCTCCGCGGCGGCGAAGCCCTTGGGGGCGTGCTTGGAGTAGAGGTCGCGCAGGAAGCCCTGGTAGAGCACCTCCCCCCGGCGGGCCTGCGCGGCGGCCAGGCGGACCTTCTCCGCGGCCAGGAACTTCGCGCGGGCATCCTCGGCGGTCTTGACCTTGGCCAGGCCGCGGGCGACGCGTTCGGCCAGGCCCGGCAGCCCCGCGACGGACATGCCCGTCAGCGCCGCCCGGGCATTCTCGAAGTCGAACTTTTTGGTGAGCGCCTCGGCGCGCTTCTCCCGGGCGGTCAGCCAGGCCTTGGCGCGCTTGTCGATCTCGCCGCGGTTCCGCCCGTAGGCCGTCCCCCACCGGGGATACTTGCGGAAGGACCTCGGGAACTTGTCCAACTCCGCGAAGGCCGCCGCGTAGCGGTTCCGCCCGCTGGCCGCGTCGGCCTTGCGCCACAGGTCGTCGAGGGTCTTCTTGATGATCCCCTGGAGCCGGGCGCGGAGCCCGTCGTACTGCTTCTTGGCGTCGAAGAAGGTGGCGGTGCCCTTGGTCTGCTCGACCACGATCTTGAGGATGCCGGCGTCGTGCTCCAGGTCCGCGGGCTTCGCCGTGTTCCTGAGCCGCTTGCGGGCCTCCGCCAGCATTTCGCTGGCGTCCTTCTCCGTCCGGTTGGTGGGCGTCGGAGTGGGCGTGGGGACGGGCGTCGGCGTCGGGTTCGGAGGGGGCAGGGGATCGTTACGCTCGCCGTTATCCGGGTCGCCCGTCAGGGCGACGATCAGGACGACCACAATGATGAGCAGCAGCGCGCCGGCCCCGCCGAGGACCGCGGCCAGCGGCAGGCGCCGCTTGCCGGGCACGCCCTCTACCGGGCGGGTCATGCTGGTGCCCGCGGTCTCCGGCCCCACGGCCACCGAGCTGGACCCCCTGAAAGTCTTGGCCTTGCCCGGCGGCAGGCCCCGCGACACCTTGTCGAGGTCGGCGAGCAGCTCGTCGGCGGCCTGGTAGCGGTCCTCCGGGTCGCGGGCCATCATCATCTCGATGATCCGCGACACGTTGCGGCTCAGGCCCGGGCGGACCTCGCGGGGATTGGGCACCGTGGAGGTGAGGTGCGCGCGGATGACCTCTTCGGCGCTGGAGCCACTGAAGGGCGGCGAGCCCACCACCATGTGGTAGAAGGTGGCCCCCAGGGAGTAGATGTCGCTGCGGGCGTCGACGTCGGCGTCGCCGCGGGCCTGCTCCGGGGAGATGTAGTAGGGGGTCCCTAACCGCACGCCCTCCTCGCCGGCGGCGCCCACGGTCTTGGCGATGCCCAGGTCCAGGAGCTTGGCCACGCTCTGCGGCGTGATGATGATGTTGTCGGGCTTGACGTCGCGGTGCACCAGGCCGGCTTCGGAGGCGTGGTCCAGGGCCCGGGCGATCTGGACGATGATCCCCAGAGCTTCCTTCTCGCGGTAGGGTCCCTTGCTCTTGAGCGTCTCCCGGGCGGTGATGCCCTCGACGTACTCCATGGCGAAGTAGTAGTAGCCCTTCTCCTCGCCGACGTCGATGCCCTGGACGATGTTCACGTGGTTGAGCTTGGCCACCGCGCGGGCCTCGCGCATGAAGCGCTCCACGTAGATCTTGTCGCTGGCCAGCTTGGGCGGCAGGATCTTGAGGGCCACGTTGCGGTCCATGGATATCTGCCGGGCCTTGAAGACCGTGCCCATCGAGCCTTGGCCGACGCGGGCGATAATCTCGTAGTTGCCCAGCCGGCGGTAGCCGCTGAGGGCCTTGCCCACCCGCCGCGCGTCGGTTTCGGAGATGAAGCCCTTCTTGACCATCAGGGCCTGGACCTTCTCGTCCAGGCCCATCTCCTGGAGCTTCTCGCGGATCTGGAGGGTCTCGTCGACCTGCTCCTGGCTGACGTAGCCCCGCTCCAGGGCGAGGTCCAGGAAGATGCGCGTCTCGCTCTGCCCGAACTTGGAGGGCTGGAGGTCGAGGTCTTCCGGCATCAGTTCTCCGTCCGCGTCAAAGGGCGCTCAAGTTTCTTAACCGTCGGCGTGTCTAGCCGGTCAGTTCAGTTCCTCCTGGACGCGCTTGTCCTTGGCGACCACCTCCGCGGCCAGCTCGTGCTTGAAGGCCGTCAGCCGCTTGGCCAGGCGCGGGTCGGCGAGGGCCAGTATCTGGGCGGCGAGCACCGCGGCGTTGCGCGCCCCGGCCGGGCCGGTGGCCACCGTGGCCACCGGTACGCCCGAGGGCATCTGCACCGTGGCCAGCAGGGCGTCGAGCCCGCCCAGCTCGTTGGCCACCAGCGGCACGCCGATGACCGGCAGCGTGGTGTGCGCGGCCACCGCCCCGGCCAGGTGGGCCGCGCCGCCGGCGGCGGCGATGATCACCTTGATGCCCTGCTTGCCGGCCTCGCGCACGAAGCGCGCCACCGCGTCCGGCGAGCGGTGCGCGGAGAGCACCCGCGTCTCGCAGTTCAGGCCCAGGTCGGCGAGCCTCGCGACGGTCAGGCGCATGACCGGCAGGTCGCTGTCCGAGCCCATCACCACCGCCACTCGCGGCGCACCGGATTTCTTCTTGGCCATGTCTAGTGTCCCTCTCCAGAGTCAATGACTTTGGGCACCCGGAAGTGCCACCCGTCGGAGTCCGGCGCGCCCTCCAGGGCCTTCTCGCGGTCCAGGGAGGGCTTCGCCACGTCCTTGCGAAAAACATTGTCGCCGTGAGCGCCGTGGGCCAGGGGTTCGACGCCGGCGACGTCCACCTCGTCCAGCTGCTCCACGTAGCCGAGAATGTCGTCGAGCTGCCGGGTGTAGAGCGCCAGTTCCTCCTCGCTCAACTCCAGCCGGGCCAGCCGGGCCACGTGCTCGACGTCCTTGCGGTCCAGGGCCATGCTTACTTCCCCCCAGTGGATGTCTTGGCCTGGTGCTCGGTTATCACTCTGAGCCAGGGCCCGGGCGGGACCCCCTGCGGGCGGACGAAGCGCCAGTCCACCCGGCCCTTGCCCCTGAGGCTCAGGTAGTCATTGGCCGCCGGGGAGAGGTCGATGCCCGCCTTGCCGTCCTTCTCGGCGCGGGGACGCGCCGCGCCCAGGACGTAGTCCCGGTCGTCGGTGTGCCAGGGGCCCACGTCCTCCCACTGGCAGAAGCAGCTCTTGCCGCCGGAGCGCACCTCCACCCAGCGTCCCTGCATCTTTGAGCGCGTCTCCGGCCGGCCGGCCACGTCGTTGTAGGGCAGCGCGCAGTAAAAGACGTTCCGCCCGGGGACGAAGCCCGCCGGGAGGTGCCCGCTGCGCTTCGAAGGATCGTCCACCCCGCCGAAGTTGGCCAGCCACTTCGGGTCCCAGGCGCTCTTCTCGTTGCCGGGCTCGCCGACCCAGAAGCAGGTGGCCAGGACGTTCTCGCGCCAGCCGCCGGGCAGCTCGCCGAAATTCATCTTGAGGTTCGGCGACTTGAGGCTCCAGGAGCAGCTCGCGCCGGCCAGGACCAGCAGCGAGGCGGCTGCGGAGGCCAGCACGTTCCGGGCTCGCAAGCTACACCCCCGCGCTCAGCCGGCGGGCGAACTTCTCGGGGAGCCCGGCCTGGACTATTGAACGCTGGGCGGCGGCCACGTCGTAGGGCTTGCGGGTGAAGGTCACCGTGTACTTCTCGTCGTCGAAGACCGCGAAGGAAGCCAGCGGGCAGCGGTCCCGCGGCTGGCCCACCGAGCCGGGGTTGATCATGTATATCTCGCCGGGCTCCAGCTGGAAGCTCTTGGTCTCGCGCATGTCGGCGACCACGCCGCGCGTGGAGATCAGCATGGGCACGTGCGTGTGCGCGAAGATACAGATCTTCAGGTGGGCGAACTCCCGGAGCATGCATTCGAGATTGCGCTTGACCTCGCCGGCGGTCAGGATGTAGGCGTCGCGCTCGACCAGCGAGCCGTGGACCATGATGAACTTGTCGTCGACGATCTGGCCCTCGGGCAGCCCCGCCAGGAAGCGCAGGCTCGCCGGGGCGATGTTGTCGCGGGTCCACTCCAGGGCCTTGGTGGCGGTCAGGCGCATGCGCGGGTCGATGCTGCCGGCCACCTGGCGGTCGTGGTTGCCGGCGATGGACACCATGTGCACCTGTTCCTGGGCCATGGTGATGGTGCTGGCGGGCTCCGCGCCGTAGCCGACCAGGTCCCCGCCGTTGAGGATCTTGTCGACGCCCGCGGCCTTGAGGTGCTGGAGGGCTACCTCGAAGGCCTGGGCGTTGGCGTGGACGTCTCCGATCAGCCCGTAGAGCATCTTACCTCAGTTGCCAGTTGCCAGTTGCCAGCCGGCCCAAGACGGCGGGCCTGCAGCCGTTGATGACTGACCACTGGCTACTGGTCACTGGTCTGCCTCGCTGCTCGCCAGAGCATCCACAGCGCGTGGCTGGCCGCGCGCTCGCGCACCCAGTGGCGGACCCCGCCGAAGCGCTGCACGTCGTGCTCGACCCCGCCCGGGCCGGCCACCGCAAAGTGCACCGTCCCGACGGGCTTCGAAGCTGAGCCGCCCTGTGGTCCGGCAATCCCTGTAACGGCAAGAGTTATATCCGCTCCGCACCTGGTGCGCAAGCCCGTTGCCATGGCCCCGGCGCACTCCGCGCTGACCGCCCCGTGGGCGGTGATTATCGCCGGATCAACCCCCAGGAGCCGGATCTTGGCCGCGTTGCTGTAGGTTACTAACCCTTCCAGCAGCGCCGCGGAAACCCCCGGGACGCTCACCAGCCGGGAGGCCACCAGCCCCCCGGTGCAGCTCTCGGCCAGGGCCAGGGTGAGTTTGCGCGCCAAGAGTTCGCGGGCGGCGGCCGCCTCTATGGTCGCCTTGGGCCCCTCGCCCCACAGGGCCTCGCCGAAGCGCCCGGCCAGCAGCCCGGCGGCCTCGTCGACCAGCCGCGCGCCTTCTTCGCCCTCGGCGGCGGCGCGGAGCGAGACCCAGCCCCGGCCCAGCTTGGTGCCCAGCTCTAAACCCGTGGAAAGCAGCTCCGCGAGCGCCTCGCGGGCGGCCGCGTCGGCGCGGCTCTCCGGCCAGCCGGACACGTGAAAGAGCCGCGCAGCGCGCCGGGCGCGCCCGGGAAAGAGCGTTTCTAACGCGGGAGCCACGGACTCCTCGAATATCGCGCGCATCTCGTGGGGCACGCCGGGCAATAGGAAGAGGTGCCTGCCGTTCTTCTCGACGTGAATGCCCGGCGCGGCGCCGCAGGGGTTGGGGTAGACGCCCGCGCCGTCGGGGACCAGGGCCATGTTTAGACGGCTGCCGGTTACTTCATCCGGCCGGCACTTGATGCGCGCGGCGATGTTCTCGATGGCTTTCGGAGAAGCGACCAGCTCGACTCCCGCGAACTTCGCGGCGGCGGCCGCAGTCAGATCGTCGCCGGTGGGCCCCAAACCGCCGGTGGCCACCGTGACAGGCGCGGCATTGGCGGCCCGTTCAAAGGCGGCGACGATGCGCTCCTCTTCGTCGGGGACAGTTATACCTTCCGTCACGCGGAAACCCAGCGCGGAGAGCCCTTCCCCCAGGAAGGCGCGGTTGGTGTCAGTCACCTCCCCGCGGAGGACCTCCTCGCCGATGGAAATTACGACAGCTTCCGGTGCGCTCAATGGGCCTCCCTCTCGGAAGGCGCCAAGGATAGCGGTCCCGCGGCCGGGCGTCAACGAAAGCCGGGTGCGGAGGCGCGCGAGGATTGCCGTTGCCCTCGCCGTGGGGGAGCGGTATCATCGGCCGCCATGAGTACGGAGCCGATTGAGGACACCGCCACTCCCACCGCCCCCGGGCGGCGCCGGGGGCGCATGGCGTGGTTCTACGTGGCCGCCTGTGCCGTCGTTGTGCTGGCGGTCCTCGGGGCTTGGGCCTGGAACTCCTGGCGGCACTGGTGGTTCGATGCCGCCGAGGCGGCTCGCCGGCAGCACCAGACGGCCGGGCAATTGGGCCTGCCGGTCGAGAAGTCCGTGGACCTCGGCGGCGGTATCGCAATAGAGCTGGTTCTCATCCCCGCCGGCATGTTCGAGATGGGCAGCCCGGAGGGCGAAGCGGACAGAAACGACGAAGAGGGCCCGCTGCGCTGGGTGCGCATCTCCCGGCCCTTCTACATGGGCAAGTACGAGGTCACCCAGGAGGTCTGGGAGAAGGTGACGGGGGCGAACCCCAGCAACTTCAAGGGCGCCAAGCGCCCGGTGGAAACGGTGTCCTGGGACGACTGCCAGGGTTTCTTGAAGAAACTCAACGCCCTGGTGAAAGGGCCGGGCCGGTTCCGGCTGCCCACCGAGGCGGAGTGGGAGTGGGCCTGCCGGGCGGGGACCAGGACGCGGTTCTGCTCCGGGGATGCCGACGCCGGGCTGGACGCTTACGCCTGGTATGGCGGCAACCCCGGGCGCGCGCCCCACCCGGTGAGCACCAAGCAGCCCAACGCCTGGGGGCTCCACGACTGCCACGGGAACGTGTGGGAGTGGTGCGCGGACCGGCACGGCGCCTACGGCCCCCGGCGCGGGGTCTTCAGTTGGGAGACCGACCCCGGAGGGCCGGCCGCCGGCTCGGCTCGCGTGGCGCGCGGCGGGGCGTGGGGCAATATAGGCGGATGCCGTTCAGCGGCTCGCGGCTACGGCCCCCCGTCGCGCCGCGGCAGCATCGGTCTGCGGGTGCTGGAGGTCGTTCCGTCCCCAGGGCCCCAGTAACTATTTGTTGTTTGTCCCTCTTACCATTTGCCCCGGGCCACGCAGTACGCCCGCCGCGCGTCAACGAAAGCCGGCTACAAAGAAGGCGCGGGATTGTAATTGCCCCGGGGCGTCCCCCGAGGTATGCTGTATGGGGGGGACAACGTAATGATTACCCGGCTGGTGATGTTCAACTGCGTGGTGTCGCTGTTGAGCTTCTCTGCCGCCAGCGGGGCGTTCATGATCCGGGTGCACCCCAAGCCCAACCGGTTCGAATTCATGAACCGAATCAACCGGTATGCCATGAAGACCATGCCATGGCTGCTGGCCGTGGTCGCGGCCCTTGCTCTGATCATAGCCGTCGTTGTCGGCAAGGAGATTCTGGTTTCGTCAGGGGAGCGGGCGTTTTCCGTTGCCTTGGCGGCCGTATGGCTGCTGATTTCACTGGCGTCCATTTGGAGGAACCTGCGCGCGCCGAAGATGAGCTGGGCGGAGTACAGAAAGCATAGGATGTTCAAGGTCCTCGCGCGCCATATCGCTGGCATGCTCCTGATCCTGGCCTGCGGGGTCGCGGCCTGGTTCCATGGCCGGAACACCGGCCTGCGCGCGCTGAGTGAGGCCGCCGTCGAGGCCCGGGAGATAATCGAGAGCCGGCAGAAGGAAGGTTCGCCGGAAGCCGCCGCGGCCTACGTTGTTCTCTTCAAGGAGCTCGATGCCGACAAGGGGCTGGGGCACGTATGGGAGAGAACGGGCCAGGAGGCGGCGTTGCCCGAGGGCGAGCATTTGGCGGAGTTGGTCCGCGAGCGCCGGGAGCTGATCAAACGCATCGAGAAATTCTCCTCCGGCCCCGCGCCGGCATTCGGGCTGCGCCATTTGGGCACCGGCCCGGAGCCGGGGCGGGGGGTGTACGGCGGGTTCAAGAAGGCGGCGAGGCTGCTCACCCTGGCCTCGCGCCAGGCAGCCGCGGAGGGCAACGGCGCCCGCGCGCTGGCGCTCTGCCGCGTCCGCCTCCGGCTGGCGGAGCACCTCGGGCATATCCCTGGTTGGTTGGCCTGGATTGTTTCCAATCGCGACTCCCGCCCGGACCTGGAAACGTTCGGGGTGTGTCTCACCGCCGCGACGAAAGCCGAGCGCGCGGCGCTGACCGCCTACGCGTGGGAGCTTGCGGAGCGCCGCCGCGCGGCGGGGAAGACACTGGCTGTCGCCATGCTGGAAGATACGGCCTCGCGTCTGATCTGGCAGCAGGAGATAGTGACTGGTCCGACGTCCGCAGATGAAGACGGCCGGGGCTTAAGCCAGGGACTTTACTGGCGGATCCTGCCCTACTACGGTGAGGAATCTGTTCCGGGCATTCTTCCCCGGGCCAGGCGGTTCAGCCAGGCGCTGATCCTGCGTGAAGAAGAGGCGCGGGCCGAGGCGAGGAGGCTGGACAAAGAGGCGGAAGCCCAGCCAAGCTTCGTGGCGCTTTGCCTGACCTTCGACGCCTTCCTGTCCCACGAACGGCCGGTGAACAGCCGGGTGGGCGCTGAGAAATCCCTGGCCCGATATGAAGCCGCTTGCGCCTTGCGGCTCCACGCGCTGGATAACGATAAGTATCCCGAGAAGCTGTCCGAGCTGGCACCCAAACACCTCGATGCCGCCGTGCTGGATATGGTTCAGAAGGCCAAGACGAAGTACGAGCGCACCAAGACCGGCTGCCGGCTCTACTGGCCGGTGAGGAGTTGCGATGCCAAGAAGACCACCGAGATAATCCTGGGTCCGCGTCCGCCGGCCAAGAAGAAGCCCGCCATGAAGCCCGACGTCAACTACACGCCGCGCGCCAAGCCCACCGGGCACTGACTATTTCTTGAGCCGGGCCAGTTCCTTGAGCATCAGCGGCCAGGCATCCTTGGCGAAGAAGCGATGTCCGCCATTGCCCACGACCAGATGACAGCGCCGCTCGGCGCCGGCCGCGCGGTAGATGCGCTTCAATTGCTTGAAGGCTTTGCGCACGCCGGCAATCGGGAATATCGGGTCGACCCGGCCGGAGACCAGCACCAGCGGCTTGGGCGCAAACAGGCCCATCACGTCGGCCATTTCCGCGTAGAGAAGAATGTTCGGCACGTAGTTGTCGACGCAGTGCTGGATGTTCATGATTGAATCGCGGAACGTGCAGAAGAAGCAGCTGGGCATGGCTAATTTCACACGCGGCAAGAGCGCCGCCGCGAAGAGCGAGATGGTCCCCCCGCCGGAGTTGCCCAGCACCCCGACTGTCTTCATGTTGCAGTCGCCGCGCGCGGCCAGGTAGTCGATACCTCTGTTCACGTCGAAAACGCGCTCGCCGATCAGCGTCCGCCCCAGCATCAGCGAGTGCATAGCCGCGTCCACGCAGCCGTGGTCCCAGACCTGTTCCTGATGTTGCTCGCGCCGCAGGCCAAAAGACCGCTGCTCGATGCACAGCGCGGCGACGCCGCGGCGCATGCAGCCCAGGCCGAAATCGCGGTCCCCGTCGTCGGGCTTGATCTTCCTCGATTCGTTCTCGCGGTTCACGCAAATAGAAACGTGCATTCCTGTTGAGTGGCCTTGGAGACATATGAAGAAGTCATAAGGCGGCTCGGCGTTCTTCGGCAGGCACACGTAGGCCAACACGTCCGCGCCGGGCTCGGCGGCGAAGGTTACTTTCTCGATGGTGCCCAGCTTGTGCTCCTGCTTCCACAGCGAGCGGACCCGCAGGGGCACGCGCTTGGCGGGTATCTCGCCGACCAGCTCGCGGAGCTTTCTGTGTAACTTGCCGCGCCACTTCTCGAAGTCCCCGCCGCGGTAAGCCAGTTGCTGCTTGGTGGCATTCATCAGCCGGCGGTGGAAGACGGAGGGGGAGAGATCCAGCTTGGGCTTGGGCCTGGGCATAGTCACCCTGCCTTTCGGAAGAAACGCTTCGGAGTGCGCCGCCTAGCAGTCCGTTGAAAAATGGGGCGTCGTGACGGCAGGCGCTCCCGAGCG
>CBDUSI010000136.1:0-11162 GCA_965370045.1 uncultured bacterium
ACCGCCGCGAGCTTGAAGGCGCCGCCCCGACCCTCCCGCGCGGGGGCGGGCTCGGCCTCGCGGCCGGGCGCGGGTTCCCCGGCGGCCATCTCAGTCCTCCGGGTCCGGCAGGCGCGGGAGCTTCACCGTGAAGGTGCTGCCCTTCCCGGGAGCGCTCCGGACGGAGATATTCCCGCCGTGCAGTTCGACCAGCTTGCGGCTGATGGTCAGCCCCAGGCCGCTGCCCTTGCGGCCCGACGCGGGAGGCTTGCCGGCCTGCTCGAACTTGTCGAAGATCAGCTCGAGGTCCTCGGCGGCGATGCCCACTCCGCTGTCGGAGACGGTCAGCGTCACCGCGTTCTCGTCCGCGGCGGTGGCCACCTCCACGAAACCCTCCAGGGTGAACTTCAGCGCGTTGCCCAGCAGGTTAACCAGCACCTGCTCGATGCGGTCGCCATCGACGCTGACCAGCGCCCCGCCGGCGGCCAGCCGCACCCGGAACTCCAGCTGCCTGCGGTCGGCCTCGACCTTGAACCTTCCGGCCACCGAGGCGGCCAGTCCGTCGAGGTCCAGGGGGGCGCGGTCCAACTCGATGCGGCCGCTTTCCAGGCGGCTCATGTCCAGGAGGTCCTCAATCAGGCGCACCAGCCAGTCGACGTTGCGCTCGGCGATGTCCACCAGCTTGCGCCCTTCCTCGGAGAATTCGCCGGCGGCGCCATCGGAGAGCAGCTTGACTGCCTCGCGAACAGTGTGCAGGGGGTTCTTGAGCTCGTGGCTGACCGTGGAGATGAATTCGCTCTTCAGCCGGTCGATCTCCTCCAGGCGCTCCAGGCGCCGGCCGGAGGAGAGGTTGCGGATAACCACCAGCACCGGGGGCAGGCCCTCCCCGGCCGGCGACTGGCGCGCGCCGGGCACGGCGCTGGCGGACAGCTCCAGGGGCAGCTTGGCGCCGGCGGTCTCCCACTCGATCTGCCGGGCCAGCGACCGGCCCTTCTCGCGGGCCTCCTTCAGGACCTCGGCCAGGACCCGTTCGAGGTTCTCGGGGACCAGGTCGGCCAGGCGCCGGTCCCGGAACTCGGGTTCGAAAAGTCCCAGGAGCAGCAGCCCGTTGCGGTTTATGAACAGCACCCGCCCGTCGCCGTCGACGGCCAGCAGGCCCTCGGCCACCGACTCGAGAAGCTGCCCGGTCAGCGCCGCCTGCCGGGCCAGGCGCATGCGGTCGGCCTCGGTCGAGAGGTAGGCCACCGCGTAGGCGATGCGCTCTCCGAACCAGCTGGCCATGCCCTGGGCGGCGTTGACGGTGGCCAGGCCCAGGCTCTCGGCCTCCAGCAGGGTCCGGAAAATCACCAGGCCCAGGCGCTGCTCCAGCCCCCACAGGGGCACGAAGAGGTACACCCGGCGGTCGCCCATGGCCCCCGGCGGGGCCACCTTGGCGCGCTGGTCGGCCAGGGCCCACTCGATCAGCTTGTTGGACAGGCCCACGGCCGGCTCATCGGCGGCTTCCGTGCGCCAGAAGTTGGCGCACCACTCCAGCTCGCCGCCGGCGGTCAGCATGAAGACGCTGGCCCGCTCGTAGGGCACGGTCTCGGCCATGGAGGCCAGGAAAGTTTCGAGCGGGGCGCGGACCCCGCGGGCGCCCGAGAGGTGCTCGAAGAAGGGAATCGCCGCGCCCGCGTCGGCGCCCGTGCCGGGGACCGTCCCGCGCCGGGCCCTGCGCTGCTTGGAGGAGGCTCGCTTCTTCAACTCTGCTGGTCTTCCCCTCCGCCGGTCTCAGCGTCGGCGTCGGCTTCAGCTTCGGCGGGGGCTTTGGCCGGGGTCCTGGCCAGCTCCATGAAGACCGAGGCCTTGAGCATCTCCTCGTCGAAGGTCTCGATGAAGGCGGCCATGTCCAGCTCGTCGAGCTTGAGGAGTTCGACCGCGACCGGCTCCAGCGGAGGGAGAAAATCGTCGCCGCTGGCGCCCACTCCCCGACCGCGCACGAAGATGTCCGCGAACTGCACCGCGGCGGTGACCTGCGCCGTCGCCCGGCGCGGCCTGATGTGATGGTGGAAGCCCACCGGCTCGCTGATGCGCTCGGGCAGCTTCCACTGTTCGACGAGCAGCCGCCCCAGCGCCGCGTGGCTGGCGCCCTGCTCGGCCTCGGCCGCCAGGAAGGTCTGCTCGCCGTCGCGGCAGGCGCGCAGCACATCGAGCAGCTTCTCCGCGGTGTGCTCGATCATGATCAGCTTGCCGATGTCGTGAAGCAGGCCGGCGACGAAGGCCTCCTCGGGATCGCCCAGCTTGCAGGTCCGGGCCAGGGTGCGGCAGGCCACCCCCGTGGCGATGGAGTGCTCCCAGAACTCCGCCACCGGGAAGAGCTCGCTCAGCTCGTCGCTCTCCCCGGCCGGGCCGTGGAAGAGGTCTATCACCGACGCGGAGAGGGCCACGTCGCGCACCCCCCCGAAGCCGAGCATGACCACCGCGTGGCTGACCGAGCCCACCTGGCCGGCGAAGCCGTAGTAGGCGCTGTTGGCCAGCTTGAGGAGCTTGGCGGTCAGGGACTGGTCCTCGGCCAAGAGTTGGGTGACCCGCTTGACGGAGGTCTCCGGGTCGGCCAGCAGCTTGGCCAGCCGGGCGATGACCACCGGCAGCGTGGGCAGGTTCTTGATGCCCGAAATGAGCTCGCGCATGCGCTGGAGAGTGTCAGGATCCGCCATGGAGTTCCACCAGTTCCCTGACGCGGGTCAGGACCGTCTTCTTGAGGCGGCGCAGGATCGGGTCGTCGCCCGACTTGCTGAAGCGCCTCTCTATCTCGGCCGCCACTTCCTCCCAGGAACGGCCCGCCACCGGGTAGCCGACGGCCGGGGGAAGCTCCTGGGGCCCGTCCTCGCCGCCCTCGACGGCTACCGCCTCGAAGCCCCACTTGCGGATGCGCTCGATGTAGCGCTCGGTGAGCTCGGCGCCCTCCTTGAGCAGGGTGCGCCCGGCCAGGTCCTGGAGCGGCTGGGACAGGAGCATCCCAGGCTGCAGCTGGCCGACCTTCATCATCCTCACTTGTTTCTTCTCCTGATCCCGGGGCCGCGCCTCGGCGCCGGCCCGTCCTCTCCGGGCTTGTGGACGTCGGTCACGTACCACTTGCCCTTGATCCGCTCCCAGACGTATATCTCCAGGGAGTCGTCCTTTCTGGACTGCGGACCGCGGTGGGTAATGTGATACATCACCGGCACCAGCGCCTTGTCGGGCCCCACCAGCTGGGGGCTGCGCACGTCGGAAGTGAACTTCGAGGCCATGCCGATGGCGACGCGCCTGATCCCCAGCTTGATCCTGACGCGGGGGTCGCAGAGGTCGTTGACTTTCTTGCGCGCCGCCGGGGTCTTCAGCGGAAGCGCAATCATCAATATGCGTGCGCGGCCGGCGACGTGCGCCTTGGTGCGGATTTCACCCACCCGGCACCCTCTCCGGGTATCGGCCAACTCAGTGGGGAAGGCGGCGGCCAGCTTCTCCAGCCCCTTCCAGTTGCGCGCCTTGAGCAGCTGGTTGGCCTTGTCGCGCTGGCCGGTCCAGGCGACCTCGGCCCGGGCCTGCTTGTGCCTGGCGGCGGCCTGCTCGCCGGCCGGGGTCTCGGCAAACTCCGGGGGGAAGGTCGCCCACAACCTGGCGGACTCCTTCCATTGCCCCGCGGCTTCAAGCGGCTTCGTCTGGTCGTCCAGGTCCTGCCGGGCCTTCTCGCCCTCGGCCAGCAGGCGCTTCTCCAGCTCCTGGGCCGCCGTCGCGGCCTTGGCGTCCCAGCGGGTGTCGGGGAACTCCTCCCGGACCTTCCCGTAGCGCTCGCGGCTGCCGGCGAAGTCCCGGGGATGAAGGCGCTCGTAGGTTTGTGCCGCGGCCAGCGCCTTGCGCCCGGGGTCTCCGGCCGTACTCAGGATCGCCAGGAAGATCACCACCCCCAGCGTGCCCGCCGCGCCCAGGGCCACGAAGGGCCATCTGCGACCGCCGGCCTTGGCGGCGGGGGGCGGTGCGCCGGGAACCCGTTTGGTGGGCCTCAGTTGCGCGGTGGGCGCCGCCGCCATCGCCGGCAGGGTGTCCACCGCACTGGTCACCCCGTCGAGATAGCCCTGAAGCGCGGCGACCACCTCGTCCATGGTCTGGAAGCGCTCCGCGGGGTCCTTGGCCATCATGCGGTCGACCAGGCTTCCGAGGTCCGCGGGTACCCCCGCGTTCCTGGTGGCCAGCGGCGGCAGCGGCTCGCTGATGTGCTTGGTCATGATCGCGAAGGCCGAGGGTCCCGAGAAGGGCGGCGCGCCCGAGAGCAGGTGGTAAAACGTGGCTCCCAGGGAGTAGATGTCCGCGCGGGCATCTACGGCGCGGGCCTCGGTAGCCTGCTCGGGGCTGATGTAGTTGGGCGTGCCCATGGCCGTGCCCGGCGCGGTGAGCATCGCCGAATCCTCGGTGGAGAGGCTCTTGGACAGGCCCAGGTCCACCACCCGGGCCACCCCGTCGGCGCCGAGGAGGATGTTCTCCGGCTTGACGTCCCGGTGGACGATGCCCCGCCCGTGGGCGGCGGCCAGGCCCCTGGCTACCTGCATCACGATCCCGGCCGCCTCCGGGGGCGGGACCGGTCCGGCACCCATCCGCTCGCGGAGGCTCTGGCCCTCGATGAACTGCATGACCATGAAGTAGATTTCGCCGTCGCGGCCCACGTTGAGCACCTGGACCACGTTGGGGTGCTCGATCTGCGCGGACATGCGCGCCTCGGAGACGAAGCGCTTGACGAAGGTCTTGTCCGCGGCCAGCGCGGGCAGCAGCAGCTTGAGGGCCACGCGCTTGTTGAGCGCCAGGTGGCGGGCCTCGAATACCACGCCCATTCCCCCGCCGCCCACGCGCTGGCTTATCAGGCATCCGCCGATCTTGCGGCCGACGTACTCCCCGAAGAGGTCCTCGCTCAAGTGGCCGCCCTTCCCCTCAGCAATCTCCACGCGGATTGTACGCGCCGCCGGGCGGGGAGGCAAGCGCGAAGGAGCGCGCCGCTTGACGCCTCTCGCGGCCGGGCCTAGACTGATGCGCGGGAGCCACACGCATGAACCCACCCAGCATCGACTGCCACGTGCACCTGCGCGAAGAGGCGGACATCCCGCGCCTGGCGGAGCTGAGCGCGAGCCTTCCGCTGGCCGGCATCAGCATCGTTTCGGCCCCGAGCCGCGAGCGGGTCAACGACAACCCGCTGGCCTTCCTGGCCAAGAGCCGCCGGCCAGATTTCTTCTACGCCTTCGGAGGGCTGGACCACAGCGAACGCTTCTCGGAGGGGCGAATCCCCGCGCCGGCGCTCGCCGAGCAGGTCGAGGCCCTGGCCGACCTGGGCGCCGACGGGATGAAGCTCCTGGAAACCAAGCCCACCAGCCGCAGGGAGCTGGACGTCCCCATCGACAGCGACTACTACGCGGGGCTCTTCGCGCGCCTGGAGGAGCGCGGCCTGCCGGTCCTCTGGCACGTGGCCGATCCCGAGGAGTTCTGGGACCCGACGCTGACCCCCGGGTGGGCCGCCGAGCGCGGCTGGGGCTACGACGACACCTTCGTCGCCAAGGAGAAGCTCTACGCCGAGGTCGAGGCGGTGCTCGCCCGCCACCCCGGACTGAAAGTCATCTTCCCGCACTTCTACTTCCTGTCCGCGGACCTGGATCGCGCGGCGGGGCTCCTCAATGCCCACCCCAACGTCCACTTCGACCTCGCGCCGGGCATCGAGCTCCTTTATAACTTGTCCAAGGATCCGGCGCGCTCGCGGGAGTTCTTCATCGAGCACGCCGAACGCATCCTCTACGGCACCGACGTGGGCATGCTCTCCGGCGCGAGCCTCGCGGAGTCCGAGGCCCGCTCAGGCGTAGTCCTGCGCTTCCTGGCGACGAGTGACGAGTTCCGCCTGCCCGCGGAGGCCGATTACCTGTTAGGTCCGCCTGAAGACGGGATCATGCGCGGCCTGTCCCTGCCCGACGAGGTGCTGAACACGATTTGCCGGGCGAACTTCGAGCGGGTTGTCGGGGAGACGCCCAAGCCGCTGGACCGCGGCCTGGCCGCCGCCGAGTGCCGGCGCATCGCCGCCGAGGTCGACGCGCTGGCCGGCGGGAAAGCGGAAGATAACGTCGCCGAGCGGGTCGCAGAGCTGCTGGAAAGATAGAGCGTAAGAGACCTATTTACAGATACATACATGCGTTAGCCCCAAAAAGCCGAAATACTCTTGACAACAAGCTACCTTGTGGTACAAGGTAGATAGCTCGACCGCTGCAAAGAAAGGCCCGACTTGAGCAACCCGAAGTGGCTCACCCAGATCAAGAAGGGGCTCCTGGAGCTCTGCGTCCTCAATCTGCTCGAGCAGGAGAGCACCTACGGGTACGAGATCGTCAAGCGCCTCACCGCCATCCCTGGACTCGTCATCACCGAGGGAACCGTCTACCCGCTACTGAGCAGGCTCAAGAAGGAAGGCATCATTACCAGCTCGATGGTCGAGTCACCCCACGGGCCGGTGCGCCGCAACTACGTGTTGACCGAACATGGCCGCCGTCACCTGGCGGGGCTGAACGAATCGTGGAAAGAGATATCGGACGCGGTGGCCGCCCTGATGAGCGGAGGCCGTTCGCGGTCCGCCAATGACTGAGGAGAGAGGAGCATGAGACCCATGAACACGGAAGCCACCAGACTCCAGGCGGACTACATCGACCGCCTCGGGCGCGCTCTGGCCGACAGGAATCGCGGCGACGTCGCCGAGATCGTCCAGTCGGTGCAGGAGCACATCGACGACGCGCTGGTCGAGTACGGCGATGGTGAAGTAACGCTGGTCCAAATGGCGCAGGTCCTGGAACGCGTGGGGTCGCCGGAATCCTACGCGCGGGAAGACGAAGCAACGAGGCCCCCTCGCCCGGCCCCGGCCCCGCCCCCTCCGCTTCCCAGCGCTGAACCGGCGGCGCGCCGGCCGGAGTCCCCGCCTCCGCCCAGCTACGAGGAGCGCGAAACCTTCGCGGCGATGCTCGACAAGGTCTGGTGGGCCTACCTCGTCAGCATCATAGGCCTCTACGTGCCGCTGATCGACGTCTACGTCTGCGACATCATCGGCTACGGAATTCTGGCCTACGTGCTGGCGAGCTACGCCGGCCCCGGGTGCCACGCGCTCGGGGGTGCCGGTAAGTTCGCTCTGGTGACCACCGTGCTGCTGCTGATTACAGCACCTATAGCCACCGCCAGCTTCTTCGCGCCGATTGTCGGCGGTCTCGGCATCCTCGTGGCCTTAAGCGTTCTGGTTGTCTCCCTAGTGGTCTACTGGAAGGTGTTCGGGGGCACTGCCGCGTTCATGCGCCGCAACGGTTACTCGCACATCGCTCACTCGATACTCACGGCCAGGGCTATCTACGTTTTCCTTACGACAGGGGCTTTCATTCTGGCCATCGCCGTGGGGGTAGTGATTGTCACCAACATGAGAATCAAGCATGGCGCCCAATTGTGGTGGGTGGAGTATGCAATGCTGCCCATAAGCTGGCTCACGGGTTGGCTGCTGGTCCTCAGGCCCATCAGCAAGGCCCGCAACGCCCTGCGTTCGGGAGGGTGCTGAGCGACTTTCGCGCCCGCGGGCGTTGAAGTTTGGCGGCGGGCTGAATAGAATCCCGGCATGCTCATTGTCGCCGACAACAACATTCCCTTCGTCGCCGAGGCCTTCGCGGACATCGGCGAGGTGCGCACCGTACAGGGCCGTGGGCTGACCGGCGACCAGGTCAATGACGCGGATATTCTGCTATTGCGCTCAACGGTGAAGATCGACGTCGAACTCCTGGGAGGCGCCGCGCCGAAGTTCGTGGGCACCGCGACCATCGGCACCGACCACGTCGACACCGACTACCTGGCCTCGCGGGGCATCGCCTTCGCCAGCGCCCCGGGCTCCAACGCCGACTCAGTCGCCGAGTACTGGTGCGCGGCGGTGCTGCTGGTCGCCGCCCGGCTGGGCTGGGAGCTGGCCGGCAGGACCGTAGGGGTCGTGGGCGTGGGCAACGTCGGCCGGCGAGTAGTGCGTCGCGCGCGCGCGCTGGGCATGAACGTCCTCAAGTGCGACCCGCCGCTGGCGCGGGAGACCGGCTCGGAGGAGTACCGCCCGCTGGATGAGCTGCTGGCGGCCGCGGACATCATCACCCTGCACGTGCCCATGGCTCGCGAGGGGCAGGACGCCACCTTGCACATGGCCGGCGCGGATTTCTTTGCGCGCTTGAAGCCCGGAGCGATCTTCGTCAACACCGCGCGCGGCCAAGTGCACGACACGCCGGCGCTGGCGGCGGCCATCGACTCGGGCAAGCTGGCCGCCGCGATCCTCGACGTCTGGGAGGGCGAGCCCGTCGTGGAGACGCACCTCCTCGAACGCGTGGACGTCGCCACGCCGCACATCGCCGGGCACAGCCTCGACGGCAAGGCCGGCGGCACGCAGATGCTCTACCGGGCGATCTGCAAGCTGCTCGGCGCGCCCGAAACCTGGAAGCCGGCGGACTCGCTGCCGCCCCCGGAGACCCCCCGCCTGGAGCTCGACGGGGCTGCATTTGACGCCCAGCTCACCGCGACCGAGGCGGCGCTGAGCCTCTACCCTATCGGCGAGGACGATGCGCGCCTGCGCGGGGTGCTGGCCCTGCCCCAGGCCGAGCGCGGGGCCTACTTCACGAAGCTGCGCGTGGACTACCCCATACGGCGTGGCTTCCCCAACACGAAGGTTGTGCTGACCGACGGCACCATGCAGCAGCGCCAGGCGCTGGCCGGGCTGGGCTTCAGGGTTATATAGCGGCTCCTAGTGGTGGTTCCACTGATAGTAGGTCCGGCGTCTGTCAGCATCGAAGAACACCGAGAATCCCCCGTGGTTTGGCGCTCGCTTGGGCTTGTAGGAATAGCCTCGGGCTATCTCTACTCCTTGGTAATCTTGTTCTGAGCCGACCCCATAGAACCATTCGGGTTCCTTTATTGCCTCGGCTTTCCAGCTCTTGGCGGCGGTCCAGGCCAGGAAATCCTCCTCACTCGCAGTGAAGCTCACATATTCGTTATAGAAATCGTAGTAGTAATCGATGTCCGCCGCACCAGCAGGGAGCTGAATGCGCAAGCCGGTTGATGCTGCCGCCCTGGAGTCTGCGCAACGCCCTTTGCCGGTGCTGAGCCACCAAGTCCCGTGGAGAAAGCTCATACCCAGAAGAGGCCATGCGATCAGCGTCAGGAGACATCCGGTTCCCACGGCGATGACGTTGGCTCTGGATTTGTTCTCGGAACGGGCGATACGCTTAGCAAACAGCCTGGGTACGAATACACAGAGGGCCGCGGAACAGACGCCGGCCACAAAGAAGCAGGTTAGTAACAGTCCCATTGTGATCCTATGGCAACAGTCACTATATCTTCCGAAACACCGCCGAGGCGTTGGTGCCGCCGATCCCGTAGGAGTTCTTGAGGACGGTGGTCATCGCCAGCTTCCGCGCCTCGCCCGGGCAGTAATCCAGGTCGCACTCCGGGTCGGGATCGGTGATGCCCACCGTGGGCGGGACGATTCCCGTTTCCAGGCTCTTTATCGCCGCGATGGACTCGTGGCTGCCGGCCGCGCCCATAGTATGGCCGATGATGCTCTTGTTGGCGGTCAGCACCAGCTGCTTCGCGCCCTCTCCGAAGACCGCCTTGATCGCGCGGGTTTCGATGAGGTCGTTGTACTTGGTGCCGGTGCCGTGCAGGTTGACGTGCTGGACGTCTTCGGCTCCCACTCCGGCGTCGGCCAGGGCCAGCTGCATCAGCCGGGCGATGCCCCGGCCCTCCTTCTCCGGCGCGGTCATGTGATAGGCGTCGTTGTTGACCGCCCCGCCGGCCAGTTCGCAGTAGGCGCGCGCGCCGCGCTTCCCGGCGTGCTCGGCGGACTCCACCACCAGGACGCCGGCGCCCTCGCTGAAGATGGTCCCGGCGCGGTTGACGTCAAAGGGCGTGATGTCCGATGTGGAGATCGCGCGCAGCGCGCTCAGGCCCGCGTAGCAGTAGAGCGAGAGCTCGTCGTAGCTCGCGGCCACGGCGAGGTCCGCCCGGCCCTCGCGGATCAACTCCAGGGCGACGACCAGCGCGGCCACGCCCGACGCGCAGGACAGGCTCAACGTCGCGTTCGCGCCGGTGAAGCCGGCGCGTTCGGCGGCCCGGGCGGTGTTGGCCGCGAAGTCGTAGCCGGACAGGTCCGACTTCTCGCCGGTGAGCGCTGACTCCGCCGCGCTCATGCCCCCGAAGTTGGTGGCGACGACCGTCGCCGCGCGCTCCGGGTTAAAAGCACCGGCGGCCAGCTCAGCGTCCGAAAGGGCCTCGTCCAGCGCGTCGAGCAGGAAGCGCAGCGCGCGGGTGTCCTCAGTCGGGCTCGCGGGCGGCGGGTAGCCGGGCACCTCGCCGGCCCGGGAGTTGCGCAGGCCTTCCGTCGGGAAGAGCGTGATGGGCCGGATGGCCCGCGCGCCGGAGGACAATCCGGCCCACAGCGTGGGGACGCCCCGGCCGCAGGGCGAGACCGCCCCCAGACCGGTGATTACCGCCTTCCGACTGGCCGACATCGAACTCAGCCCTTGGGCGCCCCGTCATCCTTGGGCTTGGGGACGGGGGCGGTGGCGGGAGCGGGAGTCGGCGTCTTCTCCGGTTCCGTGCCCTTCGGCGCGGTGGTCGCAGCCGGCGTCTTCGAAGGCTCGGTGGTCGCGGCTGGCTTCTTCTCCGGCGCGACTCCATTCCCGCTCTCCGGGTCCTTCTTGGGTTCTTCTTTCCCGGGTTCTTCCTTGGGCACCAGGTCCGTGGGCAGCCAGCCCTTCTCGGCGAAGAAGACCCGGGCCTTGGCGCGCCACTCGGCAAGCGTGATCTTCGGCTGGGCCTTTTCTATCTTGGCCATCGTCGAGTCCAGGTGCGGGGTCCAGATGCTCACACCGGCTGCGCCGCCGACCAGCAACAGAAGCAGCACGAAGAGGTGCATCACGGCGCGCAGCAGCCGGCGCTTCTTCCTGGCGCGCGGCGCGCCGCACTCGGGGCAGACCTCGTCGCCCTCGGGTATCTCCACCGCGCACTTCGGACAGGGCATGGCCTCCAGCACCGCGGAGGCCTCGGCCTTCTTCTCTGGCTTGTCTTTCTTGTCCCGCTTGCCCCGACCGCGCCGGGAGCGCGGCTCGTACTTGGGCTTGGCCGGGGCCTGTTCCTCGGCCGGG
>CBDUSI010000137.1:0-10891 GCA_965370045.1 uncultured bacterium
CTCGTCGCCGCCGGACAGCCCCGAGAGCTTCTCGGCGATCTCGTCCACCTGCTGGCGCAGGTACCCGAGTTCCCTGGTCACCACCTCGGCCTCGGGCATGCGCCCCAGGCTGGCGTCCAGGCGGTTGATGCGCTGGTAGACCGGCGCGGCGGACTCCAGATAGACCTGCAGGGCCTTGAAGCTCTCGGCCAGCTCGCCCAGCCGGCCGGAGGCCTTCTGGGACGATGACCTGCTGTCGGCCAGGCCGGACTCCAACTTCCCGAGGCTCTCCTTCAGGCCGGACGCGATCTCGGCCAGCTCGCCGCGGACGGTCTCGAACTCCCCGGTCTGCTTCTGGAGGTTCTCGGCGCTGGCGGCCTTCGCGACATCCTCGCGCACGGACTGGAGCTGCTGCTCGACATCGGCGCGGGGGGCGCGGCGCTCGACCTCGTCCTCCAGCTTGCTGACCCGCGCGCCGAAGGTCTCCGCGGCGGCCTCCCGGGCCAGGCGGACGATGCGCTCGCGGAGCGCGTCAGACTGCGAGTGCTCGGCCAGCGCGGACTCAATCTTCTCCCCGGCCAGCGGCCCGGCGACCTCCCCGACCAGCTCCTTGATCGTCTCTTCGCTGGGGACCGCGCTCAACGCCTCGGAGATCGCGCTCTTGACCCGCTGGTCGGCGAGGCTCCCGGCCATCTCGGTGATGCGCCGCGCCAACGCCTCGGAAACCAGGTGCTCGGAGAGCGCCGTGCCGATCTTCTCGGCGGCCAGCTCGCGGATCTTCTCCTCGCCGGGAAGCTCGGCCAACGCGGTCTTGATCTGCTCTTCGCTCAGGCCGGCGGCGATCTCCCGGACCTTCCCCTCATCGGGAACCCCGGCCAACGCGGCCTTGACGCGCTTGGCGGCGACAGCGCCGGCCAGCTTTCGGATACTGTCCTCGGTGGGCACCTCGGCCAGCGCCGCCGGCAGGGCGGCCTTGATGCCCTCCAGGGCGGCCCCGGCGGCCAGCTCGCGGACCTTCCCCTCGTCGGGAACGCCGGCCAGCGCGGACTTGACCTGCTTCCCGGCGACGGCGCCGGCCAACTCCCGAATCTTCTCTTCGGTGGGAACCGCGCCCAGCGCCTCGGAGAGCGCCGACTTGACGCGTTCCTCAACGAGGCCGCCGGCCAGTTTCTTGATCGTGTCCTCAGTGGGGACGGATTTCAGCGCCTCGGAGACGGAAGCCTTAACTCTCTCCTCTACGAGACCGCCGGCCAGTTTCTTAATCCGGTCTTCGGTGGGGACCGCGCCCAGCGCCTCGCTCAGGCCGGCCTTGAGGGTCTTCCCTGCCACGTCCGCGATCAGCGCCCGGAAGCCATCGCCTTCCAGCCGCTCGTCCATGAGGTGCGCGGCGACGTTCTTGGCGCGCTGGTCGCTCTCGATCATGCGCATGGCCTGCTTGCGCAGGCTCTCGCGCAGAGCGGTGACCTCCTCGCTGAAGCTGTCGCCGACATCGGAAAGCGCGGACTTGATGCGCTCCTCGACGAGCACCGCGGCCAACTCGCTGACCTTCTCCCCGCCGGGCGCCGCGGCCAGCGCCTGCTCGACGCGCTCGTCGACAAGACTGCCGGCCAGTTCCTTGATCGTGTCTTCGGTGGGAACGCTCTTCAGCGCCTCGGCCAGGGCGGACTTGATGCGCTCTTCTACGAGACTGCCGGCCAGTTTCTTAACCGTGTCTTCGCTGGGAACGACCTTCAGCACCTCGGAGAGCGCCGACTTCACGCGCTCGTCTACGAGACTGCCAGCGAGTTCCTTGATCTCCTCCTCGCCGGGAACGTCTTTCGGCGCGTCGGCCAGCGCGGACTTGACCCGCTCGTCGACGAGACTGCCGGCAAGCTTCTTGATCGTGTCTTCGGTGGGAACCGCTTTCAGCGCCTCGGACACGGAAGCTTTAACTCTCTCCGCTACAAGGCCGCCGGCCAACTCCTTGATCTTCCCCTCGCTGGGGACGCTTTTCAGCGCGTCGGAGATCGCCGACTTGATCTTCTCCTCAACGAGGCTGCCGGCAAGTTTCTTGATCTCCCCCTCGCTGGGGACGGATTTCAGCGCGTCCGACAAGGCGCTTTCGATGCGCTGGTCAACGGCCGCCTCGTCGAGGCCGGCGGGCAGGGCCGGCTGCGAAACCGGCGCGGGCGCCGGAGGTTCGGGCGCAGGCTCTTTGGCGACGGGTTCCTCGACGACGGGTTCCTTGGTCTGCTCGGCGGCGGGAGCCCTTGAGGACACCGGCTCGTAGGCCAGGGGGTCCGCGGCGGGGGATTCTTCCTCTTCGGCCGGCGGCGGGACGATGCGGGGGATAGGCGCCTCTTCCGGCTCGGGGGTCAGGACGTTGTCCAGCGCGGCGTCGATGGCCTGGTCGTCCGCCTCCGGCGCGGGCGCGGGCGTTTGGGCGCTTTCAGGAACGCTGGGCTGCTTTTCGTCGTCCATGGCCTCCCCCTGCGACCCAGGCACAGCCGGGCCGGCGCGCTATTGTATCCCTGCGGGTTCCCCTGTAAAGCAAGGTCGGGAGGGAGTCAGGCGGGGGGAATCTTGCGCCCCACCCCAGTTCCGGGGTTTGGCGGTCCGTGGTTCTTATTGCACTTGCGCGTGGCGACGGCGGCCTGGCGAGTGCCCGTCAGGCCGGCAATGTCCTCGGGGACTGCTCCGCGGCCGCCGCCGCCGCCACGACCGCCACTTCCATGCCCGCCAGCTTGCGATAGACCTGCCTCTGCCCCCTTATGGGCCACCAGTCGTAAAGGAATGCCTGCATCGGCCGCCACATGGCCACCCAGCCACTGATCAGCAGCCCCTCGGCCAGTATCTTGTAGAACATGCCCTCCCCCAGCCGCGGGACGAGCGCCCTTCCGGTCACGCAGGCGAAGAGGAAGAGCAGCCCTATCACCAGGCTGATGCGCGCGCGTCTGAAGAACTGCCGGAGGTCGCGCGCGGCCACCCGGGCGCGGTGCTCGAAGTAGTTGTGGACCGCCACGGTTATCGCCTCGGCCTGGTGCTGCCACTGCTCCTCGGCGGGCAGGTAGAGCACCAGCTTCATGGGGGTCTTGAGCGAGAACTCGCTGGCGGCGTCCGCGATGTAGCCGGCGGTGGCATCGTCCAGAACCTTCTGCTCGATGGGCGACGGGTCCAGGGGATTGAAAAGGCGCACGACGCTCCGGGCCCTGACTTCGATCAGGATCGTGTCCTGCTCCTTGTTGTAGTATGAAGCGATTTCCTTCATCGGCGTCACCCGGGCCTGCGCTGTTCTTCGCGGATCATGTCGTAAACGTCCTTGGCATCCTCGATGCTGTCGAATCGCGGCGGACTATGCGACCTCTCCGACCTTCTCCGCATCCGATTCTCTCCATCTTGAGCCTCCATTCAAGGCGATTCTCCCGTCCGGGTGTGCGCCGCCGTCCCCGGCGACCGTTCGCGAAACCGCAGGCGGCCAGAATGGCGCGGGGCTTTAGCCTTGAAATCACCGCCAGGGCCACCTATAGTTGTGCACTCGCCTGAGCAGACCGGCGATTATACCGGGCGATTAGCTCAGTTGGCTAGAGCGCCTGCCTTACAAGCAGGAAGTCGCTGGTTCGAGTCCAGCATCGCCCACCACCAGACCCGGGCGGGACGTCAGTTCAATTCAGTTAGAACAGCGAACTGTCGCTCCGGAAAGTGCTGGTGGAATCCCAGACCCGGCATAGCCCCAAAGAAAAACCGGCCCCGGAGATTCCTCTCCGGGGCCTGACTGTTCTGCGCCTGGCGATGTCGTGCGGGGCGGTTACCTCGACCGCTTCCCCCTCTTCCTGGATTTCGGCGCCGGCTTGGGCTTGGGTTTGGGCTTGCCATTCTCGTCGACGATGGGCTCGAACCTGACGGTGCTCTCGGGTGACTTGTTGTCCAGAGTGAAGGGGTCGCTGGTCACCTGGGACTTGTTGCCCAGGATGTCGCGGGCGGTGAGGCGCAGCAGGCACTGCGCCGAGTCCACCCTGCGGGGCTTCCAGGAGAAGCTGCCGGTGTTCTCCAGGGCCTTGGCGACCACCACCCATCTCTTGCCCCCGTCGGAGGAGAACTCCACGGAGATGGGCCGCGCCGTGAGGTTGGGGGCGCTGGCCTTCCACTTGACGTTGAGGGTGTCGCGCGAGGAGAAGGCCTTGCCGGTCAGCTTG
The DNA here is from genome assembly GCA_965370045.1 of uncultured bacterium. GTDB lineage: Bacteria > Planctomycetota > SZUA-567 > JAKLDR01 > JAKLDR01 > CAZONU01. Next base: position 4,152 of record CBDUSI010000137.1, read on the forward strand.
GCGAGCAGCTCCAGCTTGGGGGCGGCCGTGGCCGTGTGGATGGTGAAGTCCGGCTTGGCCTTGCGCGCCGGGGGATTGAGCCGGTTGCCGACCGTGTCGACGGCGCTGAGCGCCAGGCCGTAGGCGCCCGGCCGGGGCAGACGCACCTTGACGGACTTCCCGCCCGGCGGCGCGTCGGCCAGCCTGCGCCAGGACTGGCCGTCGTTGGCGGTGATCCACAGGGTAACCGAGGCCAGGTCCGCGGCGCCGGGGTCGGTTACCTGGTACTTGATCTCGACGTCCAGGTGGCTGGTGATCGCCGGGCCGACGATCTTGCCCCTGGGCGGCAGCCGGTCGAAGGCCACGTTGCCGGCCGCGGCGTAGCCCCAGTTGCCGGCGCGGTCGCGGGCGGCGACGCGCACCTCGACGACGCCGTCGCTGACCTCGGGCATGGTCACCCGGGTCGAGCCCTTGGCGGGCAGGCCCTTGGCCACCGAGCGCCAGGCCGTCTGGCCCTTCAGCCGGACCTGTATCTCGGTCGAGGCCGGCTGCAGGTAGGGGTCCTCGATGGTCCAGGAGTACTCAAAGACTGTGCCGGGCGCGGCTGGCGCCCCGGAGGAGACGCCCTTGGCGGCCACCAGCGGCGCCGAGCGGTCGACCACCACCCGGAAGTCCGCCTCGGTGCCCGGGCCGATGTCCTTCTCGCGGTTGCCGATCTTGTCCATGGCCAGGGTGACGAAGTCGAAGACGCCCTCGTCCTTGGCTTCGTAGATGAATTCGCCCTCGGACTTCTTGCTGGTCTTGAACTCCTTCCAGGTCTGGCAGCCGTCGCGGGACATCATGACCTGCACGGAGTCGATGCCCGTGCCGCTCTCGACCACCGAGTAGATGATCTTGCCCTTGCCGCTGCGCATGTAATAGGTAGGCGTCCCCCGGCCGACCCTGGCGCCGGGCTTGGCGCTGGGCTTGGCGCCGGGTTCGGGCTGGGGACCTTCCTGCTTGGCGGCCTTGCAGCCTCCCAACAGAATCACCAGTGCCGCTGCGGTCCTGACGAAGAGTTTCATGCTGCCACCCCCCTGAAGGAAACGGGGCTCCCGGCGCGCCTCACGCTCCCGTCGCACCTTCGAAGCGGTGCGCACCCCTCGCCGGGCCGGGAATGTGAGCGAGAACCGTATACGCTGCCCCCCCCTTGAGCCGCTCCAGCGGCCCTTCTTCTGTATATATATTATGCGCAAGAACGGCTCCCAGGCAAGTAGGTTCCCGGATTCGAAGCCGGTCAAGCACCTTCCGGCAGCATTCTTATGGACGCGCTTCAGGAACTTCTCTGGCAGTCGGGGCCAGCGCCGGCTACGCATCCGGCGGCGCGTCGGGGTCGATCTTGCGGCCGCGCTTCTTGAGGTCGCTGACCTCCGTCTCGGTCTTTATCTCGTTGCCGTCCTCGTCCTTCTGGGGGAAGGGCTTGGCGTTCTTGCAGTCGGGGTAGCCGGTGCAGGCGATGAACGGCCCGCGGCGTCCCCACTTGGCGATCATCGGCCGGTCGCACTTGTCGCACTTCTGGTCGACCTCCGGCAGCCCCGCGGCCGGTCCCCCCAGGCTCTTGGCGTAGCGGCACTTGGGGTATCCCGGGCAGGCCAGGAAGGGCCCGCGCCGCCCGGTGCGGGCCACCAGCTGCTTGCCGCACTTGGGGCAGGTCTCGTCGGTCTCGGGCAGGACCACCGGCTTGCCGTCGGCGCCGATGTTGGCGGTGTAGCGGCAGTCGGGGTAGCCGGAGCAGGCGAAGAACTTCCCGCGGCGGCCCACGCGGAGCAGCAGGTGCTTCTCGCAGCGCGGGCACTTGTATTCGGTCTCCACCGGCTCGGGCCGGGCCTCGCCGTCCAGCGGCTTGGCGCTGCGGCAATCCGGGAAGCCCGAGCAGCCCAGGAAGCGACCGGTCTTGCCCACGCGGATGACCATGGGCTTGCCGCACTTCTCGCAGGCCACCGGCTCATCCGGCTCGGCGCCCTTGAACTTCTCCATCTTCTCTTCGGCTTCGGCCAGTTCCTTGGCAAAGGGCCCGTAGAACTCGCTGAGCACCTCGGTCCACTTGGCCTCGCCACCCTCGATGGAGTCGAGCTTGTCCTCCATGATCCGGGTGAAGCCCACGTCCATAACCGTGGGGAAGTGCTTGCTGAGCGCGTCGGAGACGATGATGCCCAGCTCGCTGGGGATCAGCTGGCGGCGCTCGCGGCGCACGTAGCCGCGGTCCTGGATGGTGGAGATGATCGTGGCGTAGGTGCTGGGCCGGCCGATGCCCTCCTTCTCCAGGGTCTTGATCAGCGAGGCCTCGGTGTAGCGCGGCGGCGGCTGGGTGAAGTGCTGTGAGGGCACCAGCTCCTCGACCTTGAGCCCCTGCCCGGTCGAGAGGTCGGGGATGGGCAGCTCGCGCTTGTCGCGGCCCTCGCCGGCCGCCGAGTGGCTGAGCACGGTGTGGCCGTTGAACTCCACGTGCCGGCCCTTGGCGCGGAAGAGGTACTCCGCGCCGCCGTCGCGCCCGGCGACGATGTCCACCAGGCAGACGTCGTAGCGCGCCGGGGACATCTGGCTGGCGATGAAGCGGTTCCAGATCAGGCGGTAGAGCTTGGCCTGGTCGGAGTTGAGGTGCTTCTCGATCTCATCCGGCAGCAGCTCCGGGGAGGTGGGCCGGACCGCCTCGTGGGCCTCCTGGGCGCCGCGCCGCGAGCGGTAGGTATTGGGCTTGGCCGGCAGGTAGTCGGCGCCGAACTTCGCGCCGATGATCTCCCGGGCCTGGGCCAGGGCGCCGTCGGCCACCCGGAACGAGTCGGTGCGCATGTAGGTTATCAGACCCACCGCGCCGGCGCCGCCGAGCTCGATGCCCTCGTAGAGCTGCTGGGCGATGGTCATGGTCTTGCGCGCGGTGAAGCCCAGCTGCACGCTGGCGGCCTGCTGCATCAGGCTGGTGGTGAAGGGTGGCGGGGCCTTGGAACGCACCTTCTTGCGGTTGACCGCCTTGACCGTCCAGGCGCAGGTATTCATGTCCTCGACGAGCTTGCCGGCCTGCTCCTCGTTGGTAATCTTGGGCGCGGCGCCGTCGATCTCGCGGAGCTCGGCGTCCAGGTGCTGCTCGCGCTCCCCGTCGGCCAGCAGTTTGGCGGCGACCCGCCAGTACTCCTCAATGTTAAAAGCGCGGATCTCCTTCTCGCGCTCGACAGTGAGCCGCAGGGCCACCGACTGCACCCGGCCGGCCGAAAGGCCCTTGGCGATCTTCTTCCAGAGCACCGGGCTCAGCCGGTAGCCCACGATGCGGTCAAGTATCCGCCGGGCCTGCTGGGCGTCGACGCGGTCAGCGTCGATCTTCCCGGGCTTCTCGAACGCCTGGAGGATGGCCTTCTCGGTTATCTCGTTGAAGCTGACCCGGAAGGCGCGCTCCTTGGGAATCTCCAGCACCTCCAGAAGATGCCAGGCGATGGCCTCGCCCTCGCGGTCGGGGTCGGGGGCCAGGTACACCGCCGGCGCGCTGCGCGCGGCCTTGCGCAATGCGGTGATGTTCTTGCCGCGGAGGGTCACGTACTTGGGCTTGAAATCATCCTCGACGTCGACGCCGAACTCCTTCTTGGGCAGGTCGCGGACGTGGCCCATGGAGGCCTGTACCCCGTACTCCTCGCCCAGGTAGCGGCTGATGGTCCGGGCCTTGGCCGGCGACTCGACGATGACCAGCTTCTTGCCGCGCGGCTGGCGGGTCCCCTTGGCCTTGGCGGACTTCTTCTTCGCGGGCTTCTTCTTCGCCGGCTTCTTCGCGGCGGCGGGCTTCTTGGCCTCTTCCTTATCAGGCACTGCGGCTCCTTCCCGGTATGAGGATAACAACGGGCGCGGGATTATATGTTGAAGAGCCGGGTTGTCAACGCCTGAGCCGCCCAACCCCTCCCGGGGCCCGAGGCTTGACGGCCTGCTGCCCCGAGACGCCCGGTCGCGCTGCGTTACCGCACGCCCGCAATCTGCCTCGTCCTTTGATGCCTCCTGCGGCATGTCGCCGCCAGCAGCGAACAGCCCACAACACACGCTTCGAATTCGTAACGCCGCTACGCGTTCGCCCCGCTCAGCGATACGCATGGGTAACGTCAGGAGTCACATATTCACTATCTTCAACAGGATCAAATCTCAGCCTCATCTTGTAACATATGTATCCATACACTGTTAAGAGCTCCAGCCGGTTTCGCTATGCACAATGGGTTATGCGGCATATAGCTTGCGGACAGACAATCGGTCACACGGGGACAGTGGCGCCGTTTTCGGCCGTGCATCGGGGGACGTGGCATGCGCGACGGCTTGTTCAGCCTGTCAGAGTTTCCCGAAGAAGATAAGGCGGTGCTCCGCCTGCACGTCGACTATCTCAGCCTCAACGACACCGATGCCTTCCGCGGCGCGTGCCTCTCGCTGCTCCAGACCGGCCAGCCCCACCTGGTGGTCGATCTCCGCCACCTGCGCAGGATCCCAAGCTCCGCGCTGGGCGCCGTAATCGACCTGGGCCTGCTGTGCCGCAAGGGCACGGAGGCGGAGGCGGGCGTCACCGTGCTGGCCCGCGAGGACATCGCCGAGCATTTCAGGAGGTTCACCCACTCCGAGGTGCTCGACGTACGGGCAGGCGAACCCGACTCCGAGTCCGACGCCGGGCAGCCGGACAAGCACGACATCACCGCAATGGCCGGCGACTAGCTGGACCTCTCTAATTATCTTTCTGGAAACCGGGGACGTCGTCTCCTGGCAACTGGACGCCGCAGCTGAGCGCGGTCGTCACTCTTCAGGAGACTGAAGGAACGCGGCCGGCCCTCAGCCGCTGACGCTCACCTGGCCGCCCGCCGGAGTCGCGCCGGCGGCCTCGGGGTTCTGCTTGAGCATATCGATGGCCTGGGCCCAGGCTTCGCGAAGCCCCTTGAGGATGCTGGTGCACTCGTCGATCTTCTCGGGCACGTGGTGAATGTTGGCCTCCACCAGGCGGTTGTAGCAATACGTGTAAAGGCTGGCCAGGTTGTCGGCGACCTCCCCGCCGGCCTTGCGGTCCAGGGCGTAGAGCAGTTCGAGGATGATGTTCTGCGCGCGGATCAAGAGATCGTGGCAGCCCTCCCAGTCCTGCGTGACGATGCGGTCCCGGGCCTGTCCCCCGAAGCGAATAGCTCCGTCGTAGAGCATGAGAATGAGCTGCTCGCGGCTGGCGGTCTGGATCTGAGTCTTGAGATACTCTTTGGTCTTGTCGTTAGCGCCTGCCACGTCCGGCCTCCTCTGCTGCTCGAGCCCCTGCCCCGAAAATGCAGGGCCCCGGCGGGATTGAAACCCGCCGGGGCCGATGCTTGCCTCTAGCCCTTTCGGTCCACCAGGAGGCCCAGGGTCTTATGCAATCTGGCCATGACCTTGAGCATCTCCATCGGCGGAACCGTCTTCACAACCTCTCGGGTATCAGGGTCTACAACCTCCGCGTAAAACCGGCCCGTAGGCTGGAAGATCCGGAGTCTTATTGCCCCGGAAAGGCTCCGAGCAGCTGCCCTCACCATCCGCTGAACAGCGGGCGGCGGGCTCGCGCCCTGCTCTGGCAGGCCAGTGCGCGAGACGTTCACGCCTGCAACTCCTGCCATTTGAACCACCTCCAATCCTCCGGCTACATCCCGGTTCGGCCGGCGGGTGCCCCTTCACGCAGGGCTCCCCTTACATTATCGGCCGAACTCGGCCGGCCTTTAGCCGCGATGGCCGTCCGTAAGCGACTGGAACACCGCTACCTAAGCAGCGCCAGCACGCTCTGGGAGGCCACGTTGGCCTGAGCCAGCACCGAGATGCCAGCCTGCACCAGGATCTGGTTCTTGGTGAACTCGCTGGTCTCGGACGCCATGTTGGCGTCACGGACGAAGCTTTCGGTCGCCGTGACGTTCTCCAGAGCCACACTGAGGCTGTTGATGTTGGTCATGAGCGTGTTCTTCTGGAACGCGCCCAGTTCACCACGCAGCGAAGCCACGATTGTGATGGCCGAGTCGATGTTGGCAATGGCTCCCGCCGCATCCAGCGACAGTCGGTTGGCGGCTGTGCCGGCAATGCCTGAAATGGTTCCCAGCCCACCGAGCGCGTCAACCGAAACCATGTCTATGGTGATGCTAACCCTGTCGGTGTCGCCACCACCCTCGCCGATGTGGAAGACGTGGGCGGCGCCATCGAAAATCGACTGGCCCGCGAAACGGGTCGCAGCGTTGATGCGGTTGATGGTTGCCAGGGCGTTGTCTACCTCAGCCTGGTCGGCGGCGATCTGCTCGTCAGTGACCACGCCGGAGTTGGCCGCGTGCACCGCCAGCCCGCGCATGGAAACCAGCAGGTCGCTGACCTCCTTGAGCGCTCCCTCGGCGATGCCCAGGTAATTGGCCGCCTCCTGGCTGTTGCGGATGGCCGCCTTGAGGCCGCCGATCTGCGCCCGCAGACTCTCGCTGATTACCAGGTCCGCCGGGCCATCGGCCGCCACGTTGATCCTGAAACCGCTGGACAGCTTCTGGAGACTCTTGCTCAGATTGAAGCTGTTCACGCTCAGGTTGCGCTGCGTGTTCATTGCAGCTATGTTGTTGTTAATTCTCAAGAGAGACATCGTTTCTTACCTCCGTGTCAAATCCTGCCCCGAGTTCCTTCTCGGAGCTCCACTACCCCAGAAGCTGCAGTACGCTCTGGGAAGCCACGTTGGCTTGGGCCAGCACCGAGATGCCGGCCTGCACCAGGATCTGGTTCTTGGTGAACTC
>CBDUSI010000138.1:0-10459 GCA_965370045.1 uncultured bacterium
CATGGCGGCGATGTATCAAGAGTTCGCGGGCCGCGTTCTCGGCGGCGGTTTCGTCATCGCCCTTGAGCAGCATGCACAAGCCCTTGATGGTCTCGCCCTCGGCTTCCGCGAGGCGCAGCTTCTCCGCGCGCTCGAACAATGGCCCCCAGACCTCGGGATGGTCGATGGAGAACGTAACCAGGTCGCCAACAGCGGCGCCGGTAGCAGTGGCGATAGCCTCCCACTCCGCGCCCCGCGCGAACAGGCGCGCAGCGTCGATAAGCACCTCGCGCGGGAAGGGGATTTCCCGGCTGGCGGTGTCCTTTATCACGAAGTCCTCTCCCCCGATAACTGGTCACCGGCCACCGACAACTGCTATATTATACACCGACGCCGACAGAATGTCAAGCAGATAATACAGAATAATACAGAGAAAATGCAAGTGGCTGTATAAGTGACGGTTACAAGCGTCGAAAAGGCTGTTTTTGACTCCGATGCTCGCTCTCGGCTTCTGACAACCGGCCACCTTCAACCCGCAACCCCACCTCGAAACTCAAGCTGTTGTCTTGACTTCCTCCGCGCGGGGCGACATACTGAAATGGAGAAAGGGCCCGGAACCGGCAGGAGGAAAATTAGTGTTATGTCCCCGGATTATTATGGAAACAGAGCAGGTACTTTCCGCCTACGGAAGGATAGCACATGTGGCTTAACATAGCCGGAGTGGGATTGCTGATGATTGGATTAGCATTGGACCTACTGAACCTCTGGTGGGCCTCTATTCCTCCAACTAAAGGCAACCAACATAAATCAGGTTTGTTTATCGTTCCGGCCGTCTTGTACGCAGGTGGCGTGTTTGCTCTTAGGGTGGAGGTGAGTGCAATTGCGCGATTTGGCTTCGTTGCGGCTGGCATCTTCTTTCATGGGTTTTGCTACTTGGTGGCAGGTTGGGTGTTCGACAAGCTGAAAGGTGAAGGGGTGAAAGGGTCCAGCGAGGTCGAACAGGAGGAATGAGCGTTCTGGGGGCCTGGGTGACACCGGGCCTGTTGAAAAAGCTTTCTTTTTGAGTCGGTAGATATTATAGTGGGAGTCGTGGGGGGGGTGGAGGACTGATATGACCGGCCGTCAGGATCTGCTGCGGGAACTGGCTAAGCGCATCTGGAATCCGGCCAACCTCCTCGCGGAGGTGACCAAATGAGCGGGAACACGCCCCTCCCGCCCGGCGGGGAAGTGATCGTCTACCAGACCGACGATGGCCGGGGCCGCATTCAAGTCCGGCTGGAGGGCGAAACCGTTTGGCTGTCCCAACGCCTTCTCTCCGACCTCTACCAGATCGGGGTAAACACGGTAAGCCACCACATCAAGGGCGTTTACGGCGACGGTGAGCTTCTGCCCGAGGCAACTATTCGACAATATCGAATAGTTCAAACCGAGGGAGGCAGGCAGGTCGAACGGCTGGTGGACCACTACAACCTCGACATGATCCTGGCTGTCGGCTACCGGGTGCGCTCGCCTCGGGGCGTGCAGTTCCGCCAGTGGGCGACCGAGCGCCTGCGCGAGTACCTGGTCAAGGGCTTCACGCTGGACGACGACCGCCTGAAGGGCCGCGACAGGCTGGCCGACCACTTCGACGAGCTGCTAGCCCGCATCCGCGACATCCGGGCCAGCGAGAAGCGGGTCTACCAGCGCATCCGGGAGATATTCTCGCTCGCGCCCGACTACGTGGAGGGGGAAGAGGAGACGCAGGCCTTCTTCGCCACGATGCAGAACAAGATGCACTACGCTGTCGCCGGCATGACCGCCGCCGAGATCGTCCGGCGGCGCGCCGACGCGGGCAAGGCCAATATGGGGATCAGCGCCTGGAGCGGTAGCCGGGTCTTGAAGCGCGACGTGACGACGGCCAAGAACTACCTGGCCGAGAAGGAAATCGACACTCTCAACCGCATCGTGGTCATGTTCCTGGACCAGGCCGAGTTCCGCGCCCAGCGGCGCCGGGACATCAGGATGCTGGAATGGGAGGGAGTCCTGGACAAGTTCCTCCGGGACACCGAACTGCCGGTCCTGGCCGACGCGGGCTCGGTGAGGCACGAGGAAGCGCTCGAATGGGCGCACGGACAATACGACGCCTTCGCCGAGCGCCGGCGACTGGCGGCCGAGGCGGCGGCCGAGGCGCGTTACCTGGACGATCTGCGCGACTCGGCCCAGGCGCTGGAGGCAGAACGCAAGAAGCTCACCGCGCCGAAGGGCAGGAAGAAGAAGGGCAAGACGAACTCGAAAAGCTCCCAGAAGTGAATGTTACCAACCTATGACCCTGCCCGCGCCCCGGGCGGCAATCCCTGAACTCGGAGTCCTCCCTCGCCCGGCCCCCCGGCCATCGTCGCTTGCTTCCCGTCCCGGCCTTCAATAGAATGGCGCGGTCCCGCTGGTGCCGTGTTGACGAAGTCATTGGGGGGTAAGCAGGTCTTATGATTGGCGAGAGCAAGATGCCCGACTCGCGGGGGCGCTACGGCCGGTTCGGCGGGCGCTTCGTGCCCGAGACGCTGGTCCCGGCGCTCGACGAGCTGGAGGCGGCCTTCACCGAGGCCCGCGACGATCCCGACTTCCAGGCGGAGCTGGGCCGCTACCTCGCCGACTACGCCGGCCGGCCCACGCCGCTGTACTACGCGGCCAACCTCTCGGCGCTGGCCGGCGCGCGCGTCTACCTCAAGCGCGAGGACCTCTGCCACACCGGCGCGCACAAGATCAATAACACCCTGGGCCAGGTGCTGCTGGCCAAGCGCATGGGCAAGACCCGGTTGATCGCCGAGACCGGCGCGGGGCAACACGGGGTGGCCACCGCCACCGCCGCGGCCTTCTTCGGGATGGCCTGCGCGGTCTACATGGGCGAGAAGGACATCGAGCGCCAGCGGCTCAACGTCTTCCGGATGCGCCTCCTGGGCGCCACGGTGGTGCCGGTGAGCTCCGGCAGCCGCACGCTCAAGGACGCCATGAACGAGGCCCTGCGCGACTGGGTCACCAACGTGGGCGGGACCCACTACGTGGTGGGCTCCACCGCCGGGCCGCACCCCTATCCGCTGATAGTCCGCGAGTTCCAGACGGTGATCGGCCGCGAGGCCCGCGAGCAGCTCCTGGAGCGCGAGGCGCGCCTGCCCGACGCGGTGCTGGCCTGCGTGGGCGGCGGCTCCAACGCCCTGGGCATTTTCTCGGCGTTCCTGAACGACGCGGACGTCAAGCTCTTCGGGGTGGAGGCCGCCGGCGATGGGCTGACCACCCGGCGGCACGCGGCGGCGATCCTGGCCGGGCGGCCCGGGGTGCTGCACGGCGCCTACACTTGCCTGCTCGACGACGAGGACGGCCAGATCCGCCCGACCCACTCCCTGGCCGCCGGGCTGGACTACCCCGCGGTCGGCCCGGAGCACTGCTACCTGGCCGAGAGCGGCCGGGCGACATACCTCACCGCCACCGACGACGAGGCCCTGACCGCCTTCGAGGACCTGGCCCGCACCGAGGGCATCATCCCGGCCATGGAGAGCGCCCACGCCCTGGCGCGGCTGGCCGACGTGGCCGAGCAGATTCCCGCCGGCGGCATCGTGCTGCTCTGCCTCTCCGGGCGCGGCGACAAGGACGCCGAGGGCGCCGAGGAGTTCCTGCGCCGGCGGAACGAGATGCAGGCGGCCGCCGACGACCTGGGCCCGGTCCGGGCCCTGGGGGCGGGGGGCCTGCCGTGAGCCGCATAAGCGACTGCTTCGCCTCGCTGGCGGAGCGCAACCGGGCGGCCTTCATCCCCTACGTGACGTGCGGCGACCCTCACCTGGAGGCCAGCTCCGACGTGATCCGCGTCCTCGCGGAGAACGGCGCGGACATCATCGAGCTGGGCGTGCCCTTCTCCGACCCGATTGCCGACGGCCCGGTGATTCAGCGGGCCAGCGCGCGGGCGCTGGCCGCGGGCGCCAGCCTCTCGCGAATCATCGACATGGTCGCCGACCTGCGCGGCCAGGGCATCAAGACGCCCTTCGTGCTCTTCGGCTACTACAACCCGGTGCTGCGCTTCGGCGCCGAACGCCTGGCGCGCGAGGCCGCCGCCGCGGGGGTCGACGGCCTGCTGGTCGCCGATCTGCTGCCGGAGGAGGCCGGCGATCTGGACGCCGCCTGCCGGGAGGTGGGCCTCGACCGGGTGTGCCTGGTCGCGCCGACCACCCCGGACGAGCGCATCAAGATGATCGCCGAGCACACCAGCGGCTTCCTCTACGCCGTCAGTCTCACCGGGGTCACCGGCGCGCGCGAGGCGCTGCCCCCGGGCCTTGACGAGTTCCTGGCGCGTATCAAGAGCCACACCGACAAACCCGTGGCGGTGGGCTTCGGAATCAGCACGCCGGAGATGGTCGCGACCGCCGCGAAGGCCGCCGACGGGGTGGTGGTGGGCAGCGCCATCGTGCGGCTCATGGAAGAGAACGCCGGCACTCCCGACCTCATGCGCCGGCTGGGCAGCTTCGTCCGCGAGCTGGCCGAGGCCACCCGGCGGTAAGCGGCGGCGCCACGGCCTGCCAGGAGAGGTATCCATGAGATTCGGAACGCTTTTCGCCGTCCTCGCGGGGGCGGCGATTTCTTTTGCGACCTGCGGCGCGCGCGGCGGCGAGGCCCTGAAGGCGACAGCCAAGCTGAAGCGTCCAGTTAGTTTCGGGGAGGCGTTCGACGTCGATACCGGCGCGGCCGTTTTCAGAATAGTGCGTCGACGCCGCGCTGCGCGCGGAGGGCAAGTAGGGCGGGCGTCATTTCCACCACAGGTAGGGGATGTCGCAGGCGCGGGCGAAGCTGCGCATCACCCGGCCATCGGTGGTAGATACGCAGTAGTAGCCGCTCCTGCCTCTGTCGGCCCAACCGACCACCTTGAGAAGGGCTTGCTGGCTGTCGGGGGAGCAGGCGATGGCAACGGCATGGATGTTGCCGAACGTGTCCTCGGGGTCAAAGACCTTGAACGCCTTGGCGGAGATGTCGACCAGCTTGCCCTCCGTGGGCCTGAATGAGTGACAGGTGGTCTGGTTGCTGACGCGGTAGTTGTTGATGATGAGCGTCGGGTTCTTCTCGGATCGGCCCCAGAAGAAGCCGACGGTTCGGATTGTTCCAACTACCTTTACGCCTTGCTTCGCGCCAGTCTTCCTAACGTAAACAGTGCCGCGCTTCGCGTATGCTGCCCATTTCTTGTTCGGGGAAGAGCTCGACGGCACTTTCCCGTCCCAGGCACCGGTGGTGATCTCCGGCGCGGTCATCAGATCGGCGATGTGAGCATTGAAGTGACCGTCGAGATCGCCCCGCGCCGCCGCGCGCTTCACCGTTGCGTCCGGCCTGCTGCATCCCAGAAGGGCCAGGACGGAGCACACAGCGAGCAGCTTCCTGATCATGGGCTCTCTCCATCCTGCGGGACCACTGTCAATAACTCTATGCCCGAATGGCCGCCGGTCTTTCGAAAATAAAAGGCGCGACCCGCTCGCCGCCGCGGACCGCGCCCTTTCCCTCTGCCCAAGAGTTTCGCCTAACGCTCATCCTCCTCGGCGATGGCCATGAGATAGATTTCGATCATCCGCCGGTAGCGGTCGGGAAACTCGGCGCTCCTTACCTGTATGATTCTGCGCCGGAGCTTGGCGGGAAGCTCTCCCCACTTGCCGCCGACGGCGGAAAGCTCGGCCCTGGTCTTGTGCATCCCGGTCGGCGGCTTGCCGCCGGAGGTCAGGAACTCCTCCTGCATCGGGCTGCTGGGGTTCTGCGCGCTGCCGGGTTGAGGTCGCCCCTGGTTGTTGGGGTTGGCGGAGGTCCGCTTGGGGCCCCGCTGGGGCTTGGGCTCCTTTCCGGGGTCGGGCTTGCCGTCGTTCGGGGGCTGCTGCGCCTCCTCGATCTTCTTGATGAGTTCGTCGAGGCGCTTGAGTATCTCCTGCTGGGTGAGGCGCACCCTGGCGCCGTGGTGCTCGGCTTCGAGCTTGTCCTTGACCTTGTGCATCTGGGCGGAGATGCCCTTGAGCGTCCGGTTGGGTTCTTCGCGGCCCTCGCCGGCCGGCGTCGTGGTCCCCAGCAGCACGAGAGCGGCCGGTATCAACAGCGCGCAACGCATAGCTTGCTCCTTTCCGCGGGCCACGTTCTTCAACCGGTATGACCTCGCCAGGCCGGGAAAGGTTCGCGGAATTCCATCGACAAGAACCGCGGCGACGTCTTCATGAGCGTCGACGCCGCGCTGCGCGCGAAGGGCAAGTAGCAGGGGAAGAACGGTGCGGCCCCCTCGGCGTTGAGCGTTTCGGCGGTCACCCAACTTTCGGCGAAGTCCTGGGGTCCGGGCGGGGTGAGGCCCCTTACTTACTGTGCTGTCTTGGCGGGGGCAGGAATTTGCCCTTCTCGATGGTGAACCAGACTACGCGCGATTTGGGCGGGATTGTTCTCCTGTGGAAGGGTGGCCCGTAATGCAGCGCGTCACGGGGGATACCCTCAGCGGCGTAGGGCAGCGCCCTGATGGCCTTGAGGTCGAGCGTCTTGCCGCCGAAGCTGATCTTCCAGTCCGATGGTCTGTGGATTCCTTTGCGTGGCTCGGGGATGCCGATGCGGGGTTCGGCGCCCTTGGTTGCCACAAACACCCCGGCGGATCTGCGGCCGGTGGTTACCGCCAGCTGGTCGTGGAGGACGACGCCGGCGTCGGTTCTCTCGACGAGCAGCGCATGAATCGTCTGCATCCCGCCGCCCCAGGAGGTCCAGCCCAGCAGGAGAGTGTGCTTCGGCCCCGCGCCGACCTGCTTCTCGATCAGGGGCGCCAGGACGCCCTTTTCCACGTCCGTCTTCAGTACGATGGCTTGGCCGCGACCGGCGCGAATTTCCACGCGCTCGGCGTAGTGCATCGTGCCGGTATCGCTTTTGGGTTGAGTGACCGCCAGGGTCACTTCGGAGCCGGGCCGCGACCGGACGCAGCCCAGGAGCGGCAGGGCAACCGCCAGCGCCAGAAAGGTGCGCCCGGCTGGCCGGTGCTTGCTTCGCGACTGCATGTCGACCTCCTGGACGAAACGGGCTTCGGCTCGATTATCCGGTGGCGTGCCCGCTGCGCAAGGCGAATCTCTTTGGGTCGGGGGCATCCCTATTGACTTCCGGTCCTCGGCGTGCGAGAATATAAACCGGCGACCAGCGGTTAAGTGAATTGAAGGAGGCGTTCGCCGTGGCGTACAGCGCGAAGGTCATGGACCACTTCAACAACCCCCGCAACGTGGGGGTCGTCGAGGACGCCGACGGCGTCGGCGAGGTCGGCAACCCGGTCTGCGGCGACATGATGAAGATATCCATCAAGGTCGCCGACGGCAGCATCGCCGACATCAAGTTTCAGACCCTGGGCTGCGGGGCGGCCATCGCCACCAGTTCTATAACCACCGAGATGGCCAAGGGCAAAACCCTGGACCAGGCCATGGCCATCACCCGCGACGACGTGGCCGGGGAGCTCGACGGCCTGCCTCCCCAGAAGATGCACTGCTCCAACCTGGCCGCTGACGGGCTGCACAAGGCCATCGAGGACTACCAGTCGAAGCAGGAGTAAAACGAAGTGATTTTCTTCGATCCCATCTACTTCCTCTATGCGATCCCCGGGCTGATCCTGGCCCTGTGGGCCAGCGCCAGGGTCAAGATGACCTTCGCCAAGTACAGCAAGGTGGCCACCCGCGGGGGCGTCTCCGGCGCCTGGGCGGCGCGGAGCATCCTCAACGCCCACGGGCTGGAATCCGTGCCCGTCGAGGAGATTCCCGGGAAGCTGTCGGACCACTACGACCCCCGCGGCCGGGTGCTGCGTCTGAGCACGGCGGTATTCCGGGGCGAGTCGGTGGCCGCGGTGGGCATCGCCGCCCACGAGGCCGGGCACGCGGTGCAGCACGCCGAGAACTACTGGGCGCTGGTCTTCCGCACCGGCATCGCGCCCATCGCCCGCTTCGGGCCGGGGCTGGCCATGATGATGTTCATCGGGGGCATGTTCCTGGGCCGGGGCGCGCCGGGGGAGTCCACTCTGGGCGGGACCCTGCAGCTGATCGCCATCTTCCTCTACGGTTCGGTAGTGGTCTTCACGATGGTCACCCTTCCCGTGGAGCTCAACGCCAGCCGTCGGGCGCTCCGGCTGCTCTCGGCCTCCGGGGTGCTCGCCGAGGACGAGCTGCCCGGCGCCCGCAAGGTGCTCAGCGCCGCGGCGCTGACCTACGTGGCCGCCGCGATCCAGGCGCTGTTGACCCTGCTCTACCTCATCAGTCGGCGAAGGTGACTGCGGCCCCTTTCGCGGGATTTTTCGAGCCTTTCAGATAAGGACGCCGTTCTTTCGTCCGAGGCCGGCCTGCGCTCCTAACTCCCGCCCGCCACGCGGCTTGACAGGGGGGCGGCGCTTCCGTAGAATACTCCCGCCTCCGGAACGCGCCGGAGGTCCGTAATTTCAGGGCAGTTCTGAAGGGAATCACACATGGCCAAGAGGACCACCAAGAAGAAGGTCGCGCCCCCCGCGGATCCGGTCACCGTCGGCGGGTTCAAGATCTGCCTGACCTCCGCGGTCGCCCCGCAGTGGAGCGCCCAGCAACTGGTGGACGCCGGGCTGAAGTACGGCTACGCCGGGGTGGAGCTCTCCGCCGGCGCGGGCTGCAAGCACGGGGTCGAGCTGGAGGCCGGCGAGAGCGACCTGCGCAAGGTCCGCGAGATATTCAGCGACAGCGGCCTGGGCATCGCCTGCCTGGGCACGCCGGTGTCTTTCCACGCCGCCGACCCGGAGGCCCGCCGGAAGGCCCTCCAGGAGCTGGAGCGCTACATCGAGATTGCTGACGTTTTGGCCACGCCCTACGTGCGCATCTTCGGCGGCGAGATTCCGACCAGCATCGAGGTGGCCGGGGCCGCTGATTATATATCCGACTGCCTGGCCGAGGCGGCCAGCTTCGCCGAGCAGCGTTCTGCCACGCTGCTGGTCGAAACGTTCGGCACTTTCCGCAACAGCCGCTTCCTGCGCGAGATCATCAAGCAGGTCTACTCCCCGCGCCTGCAGGCCCTCTGGAACGTGCCCGAGACGGTGCGCGGGCTGGAGCCGGTGGCCGACACCTTCGACTCGCTCTGCGACCACATCAAGCACGTCCACCTGGCCGACTACGAATACTACGAGGAGCGCACCGCGGTGGCCCCCTCGGAGTTCGGCGATGGCTTCGTGCCCATCGCCCAGTCCATTGAGGTGCTGGCCGACGGCGGTTACCGCGGCTACCTGGCCTTCGACCCCGCGGAGATCCCCGAGGACTCCGAGGAGGAGCTGGCCGGAGCCATGAAGCTGCTCAAGGGCGTGCTCGGCGAGGGGGAGGAGTAGCCCCTCCCCACCAACCGATGATCGAAACGCTTATCGCCGCCGGCATGCTGCTCGTGCCGGCGGCGCTTTTTTTCGCCGGGGACGCGCCGGACGACGGCGAGGCGCCGCCCCTCGCGGAGGCGCCGCCGATGGCCCGGCTGGTGCCCGAAGAGAAGCCTCCCGAAGTCGGCTTCCGCTGGTGGCACGGGCTGATCGCTCTGGGACTCTTCGTCGCGCTGCAGATGGCCGGGGTAGTGGCCTACATGCTGGTGACCGGGCGGCGGAGCCTCACCGAGATTCTCCCCCTGCTGGTCCTGGGCACCGCCGCCGAGCTGGTGCTCACCGGGATAGTGGCCGCGGCCGCCTGGCGGCTCTACGGCTCGGTCCGCGAGGGGCTGGGGCTGAGGTTCCCCGAAGAGCTGCGCGTCTGGCTGTGGGTGCCCTTCGGACTGGCCTTGGCCTACGTGGTCACGATAAGCTATGACATGTTACTGCGGCTCTACGGCATGCAGTTCGAGCAGAAGGTGGCCGTTCAGCTTACGGAGCTGCGCGGCGTCGGCCCCTGGATAGCGGTGATGCTCTGCGCCGGACTGCTGGTGCCGATTGCCGAGGAAGTCGTCTTCCGGGGCTGTATGTACACGGGCTTGAAGAAGAACTTGGGTTCCTTGTGGGCCGCGGTGCTCTCGTCCCTGGCCTTCATGATCGTGCATGGGGAGCCCATAGCCTTCCCGCCGATCTTCATCATCGGGATGATCACCGCTTTCGTCTACGAGCGCACCCGCTCGCTCTACGTGCCGATTGCGGTGCACGCGATCAATAACCTGATAGCCCTGACAGTAGTGGCGCTGAGCTGAACGCCTAGCAGGCCGTTGAAAAATGGAGCAGTCGTGATTGGGGGCAGAATGGTTCAGATTCGAGGAGGGGTTCCGAAGTCGATGCCCAAGCATCGTCTTCGGGTTCTCGCCAAGGAAGACGGGCCGTTATGCCCCAACCCCGCCGGCGGCAGGCGGTCCCGTCGCGCTGCTTCGTTCTCGGGATTCACACGATGCCAGAGGCATCGCGCTCACCCTCGGGCCTCGCATCGCTGGGCGAGCGCCTGCCGTCACGACGCCCCATTTTTCAACGGCCTGCTAGAGCATTTTAGCATTGAGTAACTCCGTAGCCGGA
>CBDUSI010000139.1:0-10347 GCA_965370045.1 uncultured bacterium
AAGACGATGCTCAGGCATCGACTTCGGAACCCCTCCTCGAATCTGAACCATTCTGTCCCCAATCACGACTGCTCCATTTTTCAACGGCCTGCTAGCATCGCGTCCGACCGAGCTGAGGAGGGGGCGATTCGCAGTCACCCCGCCCGCGCGCCGGACGCACCCTGGCGCCAGCCCTCCTTCCCTGGAGGGCCTACTTAGAAAATCGGACGCAGTCCCGGTTCTTGAACCGCAAAAAACCCGGGAAACCGCGCGTCTCTAACGAGCTGTTTCGTATATGCTTACGTACATTCCTGTACAACCTGCTCCTCGCCCTGAAGGGAGCATGTACATCCCGTACCGCGCTGGACACAACCGTGATGCGCAAGTCCCACGATCTGGCGGGTTACGATGTCTTCTCCGGGCGGCACGGGAGTTGCTCTCTTGCTTCCGGGCGAGTCTGCCCCCGAGGTCTTGCAGAAACCCGCGACGGAGGCAATAATCGAACTCGTGGAAACTCGTGCCCCCTGGCTCATGCTCGCGGCGCTACCCGCGGCGGCGGTGCTGGTCGCCGGCTGGGTCGTGGCCGTGCGTCGCGGGCGGTCCGGCAAGCTTGCGCTGGCGCTGCGCTCGGCGGCGGCGGTCCTTCTGGCGTTGGGCGCGGGTGCTCTGCTGGTGCGTTCCGGCGGGCGCCCCCGGGCGCTGGTGATGTTGGACCGCTCGGCCAGCATGGGAGCGGCACGCCGGCAGTCTTCGCGCGCGGCGCTCGCGGCCGGCCGCGCCCTCGCGGATCGCTTCGAGGTAAGCTACGGGTCCTTTGCGCTCTCGGCGCGCGAGGAGTCGCCAGAGACCCTGGGGGAGCTGGTGCCCGACGAGTCCGGAACGGACTTCGCCGCGGCCCTGGCCTTCGCGCGCGAGCGGCTGCGGCCCGGCGAGCCGCTGCTGGTCGTGACCGACGGGCTGGCCTGCGCGCTCGGGGATCGCCGGGCCGCGCTGCGCTGGGGCGAGCTCTCGCCCGCGCTGGTGATGCTCCCCGCCGGGCCTGAGGGGCCGGATGCGGCGCTGGCCGAGCTCGACGCGCCGGCGGAGGTCCGCCCCGGAGAGCGCTTCTCGGTTTCGGTGCGGATCACGGGCACCGCGTCCGGCCCGGTGAAGGTGACCTTGACGCGGACCGTCCGGGGCGGAGCGCGGAAGCAAGTGGGCACCGAGAACCTCGCGCTGCCCGCGCGCGGCCGCGGCGCCAGCCTGGCGCGCTTCGAGGAGCGGGCCCCCGAGGGCGGGCTCCTCGAATACACCGCGACGCTCGGCGCGCGCCAGGACGCGGAGAGCGCCAACAACTCGGCGCGCGCCCTGGTGCGGGTGCTGAGCAAGCTGCGCGTCGGGGTTGTCCTTGCCAAGGGGCGGTCCTCGGCTGCCCCCCAGCTGCTGGGCGCGGCGGGGTTCGATGCCACGCCGCTGACCGCGGGCGCGCTGCCACAGAAGCTCGGCGGTTTCGACGCGATCTTCATCGACGACGTGCCGCGTGAGTCCTTCGGCGAGCAGGCCCGGGAGTGCTCGCGCCTGGCCGAATACGTCAAGCGCGGCGGCGGACTGGTGGTGCTCGGCGGGCCGGGGTCTTACGCTGCGGGCGGTTACGACGACGCCGGAAAGCTGGAACGCGTCCTGCCCGCCTCGATGATCCCCCCCGATGATCGCGGGCTCTTCGCCGTGCTGGTGCTGGACCGCTCCGGGAGCATGGGGCAGAAGATCGCCGAGAGGGGCGGGAAGAAGAAGCTCGACTTCGTCAAGGACGCGGTCCTGAAGGTAATCAATCCGGACTCCTTCGGAGCGGCCGACCGCCTGACGCTGGTGGCCTTCGCCCAGGAGCCGGTGCTCCTCGCCGGGCCGGAGAACCCCGCCGACGCCGGGGCCGCGGGCCGCCTGCGCGCGGCCGTGAAGAAGATCGAGGTCCGCGGCTCCACCAACCTGGCCGCCGCGCTGGGGCGGGCGGTCGAGCTGCTCGGGCGGGCCCGCGACCCGCGGGTCGCGCGGCACATCATCCTGCTCTCGGACGGCCTGCTGGTCGGCTCCAAGCGGGAGCGCAGGCGTCAGGTCCGGAAGCTCGAAGGACTCGCCAAGGCGCTCGCCGGTCGAGGCGCCACCCTGTCCACGGTGGGCACGGGCTCGCGCGACGAGGACACCAGGCTGCTCACCAGGCTGGCCAGGCTGGGCCGCGGCCGCTTCTACCGGCCCGCCAGGCTCGAGGACCTCGCCAACATCTTCCGGCGGGACATCAACACGACGAGAAAGGCCAGGATACTCAAGGGTTCCTTCTCGGCCACCACCGGTAATCACCCCCTGGGCGAGTTGCTCGGCGGGCTCCCGATTCTCGAAGGCCGCAACCGGGTGTCGGCTAAGAAGGACGCCTGGGTCGCCCTCGAAGCTCCGGCGCCGGGCGGTCGCGGCCGGGAGCCGCTGCTCCTGGCCTGGGA
The DNA here is from genome assembly GCA_965370045.1 of uncultured bacterium. Classification (GTDB taxonomy): domain Bacteria; phylum Planctomycetota; class SZUA-567; order JAKLDR01; family JAKLDR01; genus CAZONU01. The sequence continues at coordinate 2,448 of CBDUSI010000139.1, forward strand.
GCGCGGCCGGGGCAGGGCGGCCTGTTTCGCTTCGAGCCTGGGCGATCCCTGGGGGAAGGGCCTGCTCGGCGAAGCGGAAGGCAAGCGCTTCGCGGGGGCGCTGGCCCGCTGGGCCGCCGGGCGCTCAGGACGTGACGGCTGCCGGCTTTCTCTCAGCCGCGAAAGAGACGGGATGTTCCGGCTGGCGCTCTTCGCCCGGGACGAGGGAGGGAAGCCGCTCGCGAAGCTCAAGCCCATCGCCCGGGTGCGAGGGATCGAGGCCGCCCTGCCGCTCCTGCAGGAGTCGCCCTCGCGCTACGCGGCGCGCTTCGCGCTCGCCACCGGAGCGCGCGAGGTCGCCGCCACCGCGCTCCACGAGGGCGGTGAGCTGGCCCGGGGGCTCTTCCCGCTCTCTCATCCGAGGGAACTCGACCGGGTGGGCATCGACCGCGCCCGGATCAATGAGCTGGCCCGCCTGGCCGGCGGACGCACGGTCAACTCGCCGTCGGAACTCGGCGGCCTGCGGTTCGCCCGCGCCTCGGGACGGGGCCTGACCCCCGCCGCGCCGTGGCTCAGCCTGCTGGCCCTGGCGCTGGTCCTCGCGGAACTCGGCTTCAGAGCGGTCAGGAGATAGCAGCGATGGCCTCGAACCGCATCAAGGCTGAGCCGCCGCCGCCCCGCCCGGCGGACGCTCCCCCGATGGAGGTCGTCGAGGGCGCCGGGATCACCGAGCGCTTTGCCGGGCACCTCACCGACGAGTCCCGGCTCCAGGGCCGCGCGGAAATGCTGGCATTTCCCCGGTGCGAGGCCGACGTCTGCGAGCTGTTGAAGAAGTGCGCTGCCGAGGAAACGCCGGTCACGATTTCCAGCGGGCGCACCGGGATCGTCGCCGGGGCCGTGCCCGCCGGCGGTGCCGCGCTCAGCACCGAGCGGATGGACTCTCTTAACGTGGAGGAGGACGCCGAAGGCCACTGGATCGCCCGCTGCGGGCCGGGGCTTTCTCTCGAAGCTCTTGGTGAGAAGCTGGCCGGGCACCCCGGGCGACTCTTCTTTCCCCCCAACCCCACGGAGACCACCGCGCGGATCGCCGGGGCCGTGGCCGCCAACGCCTCCGGTGGCCGCACCTACAAGTGGGGCGCGGTGCGGCGCTATGTGAAAAGCCTGCGTGTCGTCCTGGCCTGCGGGGAGGTGCTGGCGCCCGAGCGCGGCGAGTGCGCCGCGGGTCCGGAGGGCTTCGAGATCGGGCTGGCCGGCGGCGAGGTGCTGAAGATTCCCGTTGCCAACGTGAAAATGCCGGGGATAAAGAGCGCCGCCGGATACTATGCCGCTCCCGGCATGGACCTCGTGGACCTCTTCGTGGGCAGCGAGGGCACGCTGGGAGTGATTACGGAAGCAACGCTCGCCCTGGAGAAGCTGCCGGAAACCGTGCTCTCGCTGCTGGGCTTCTTCCCGGACGAAGAGAAAGCTCTCGACTTCGTCCGCGCCGCCCGCGGCGAGACCGAGGCCGGCACCGCGCCGCCCGGGGGAGTGCAGGCCATCGAGTACTTCGACGGCCGTTCTCTGCAGTTGCTCCGCGAGAAACGCGCGGAAGACGGCGCCGACTCGGAGATACCCGCTTTCCCGGAAGCCGCCGACGCCGCGGTGCTGGTGGAGGTCGGCTGCGCCGCCGCCGAGGAGGACGACGCCCTGGAGGCGCTGGCCGGCTTGCTCGAAGAATACGGCGCTGACTCGGAGGAAGCCTGGGCGGGTCTGGACGAACGTGAGCGGGCCCGGCTGGCCGCCTTCCGTCACGCGCTGCCCGAGGCGGTCAACTCGCTGATCGGCCGCGCCCAGCGGGAGTTCCCGGATCTGACCAAGGTGGGCACGGACATGGCCGTCCCCTCGGCGGCGCTGGGCGAGATGATGGCCGCGTATCACGGGGCGTTCGGCGAGACCGGCCTGCGCTATCTCATTTTCGGCCACGTCGGCGAGAACCACCTGCACGTCAACGTCCTGCCCACCAACATGGAGGAGTACGCCCGGGTCAAGGAGCTCTACCTGGAGCTGGCCCGCAAGGCGGTCGCGCTGGGCGGGACGGTGTCGGCGGAGCACGGCATAGGCAAGCTCAAGAAGCCCTTTCTCGAAATCATGTACGGCTCCGAGGGGGTCGAGGAGATGCGCCGGGTCAAGCGCGCGCTGGACCCGGCGGGGCTCCTCGGGCCGGGGACTCTTTTCGACATGTAGGAGCCAGAGAATCGTTTCCATCCCCCTCCCTTGACGCCCCCGGGCTGCCGGCGTAGTATCGGAGGCAATGGTCGCCAGCAACAACGAGCAGACCGGGCCGGAAGACGCCGAGCTGGTGCGCCGGACGCTGTCCGGCAACCGCGCCAGCTTCGAGGCGCTCATCCGCCGTTACATGGGCGCGGTCTACGCCGTGGCCTTGCGCGAGGCGCCCCGGAAGTCCGACGCCGAGGACATCGCCCAGGAGGCCTTCGTCAAAGCCTACAACCGCCTGGCCGAGCTTGCCGACCCGGCCGCCTTTCGCGGCTGGATACGGCGCATCGCCGTGAACCTGGCCCGCGACGTGGCCCGGCGCCGGAGCCGGCGCATGGAGCTCTCCGACCACTCCAGCGAGCCGGATTCCCCTAATATCGAGATGCCCAGCGACGACCCATCTATAAGCCACAAGTTCCGAATGCAGGAAGCCCGGGAACAGGTCATCGAGGCCATCGCCGGCCTGCCGGAGGACTACGCCCAGGTGGCGGCCATGAAGTACATCGAGAACCTGGACTACGAGGAGATGGCTGACCGCCTGGGATTGCGGCGGGAGGCCCTGCGCAAGCGCTTGCACCGCGCGAATCTGATGCTGCGCAAGGGCCTTCGGCACGCCTTCCCGGAGTTTGCGGAGGACCAGGAATGAACTGCCAGGAAGTCAAGGAACGCCTGCCGGGGCTCATCGACGGGGAACTCGCTCCCGAGGAGCTCTCCGAGGTCGAGAAACACATCAAGAGCTGCGAGGAGTGCCAGGCCGAGAAGCACCGCCAGGAGCAGTTCACCACCCGGGTGAAGACTTCCCTGGAGGACCTGCGGCCCAGCGAGCTCTTCGTCAAGGGCGTGCTCGACAAGCTCGGCGACCCCGCCAAGAAGAAGCAGGAGCAGCAGGCCGCCGCCCGGCGCACCAAGATATCGCTGATCGCCGCCGGCGCGGTGATAGTGGTGGTGCTGGTCGCCGCCTGGATACACGCGGCGGTGACCAAGGGGGACGGCGACGCCGTTGCGGCCACGGTGACCGGCCAGCGCAATGCCTGGGTGTTCATCAAGGCCAAGGATGGCGGCACCACCGACGAACTACCGCTGCACATACCGATCGGCAGCCAGGTCCGCACCGACGCGGGTGGCAAAGTAGTGATGAAGCTGACTGCGGGCGGCGAGCTGACCTTGCACGAGAAGAGCCGACTGCACTTCGATCCCGAGGCGACGCTGAAGCTCGGGGCGGTCACTATCGCCGGGTTAGACTCCAAGGACCTGCCGCTGAAGGTTTTCGGGGTCAAGGTGATAGCACTGCCGCTCGGCCGCGCGCAAGTGTCCCTGCAATATGGCAAGACGGTAGTCGTCAAAGTCGAAGCAGGTACCGTGAGCATCAGCGGCGCGTGGGGGAGTGGCAACGTCGAGGCCAAGGCCGGCGAAATCTGGATCGCTCCGTTCGACGGCTCCAAGCCGCCGGAGAAGGTTGAGTGACCACCCGCAGCCCCGCCGTCGCCGGGCAGTTTTACGCCGGCACCGAGAAGGGGCTGCTCACCGAACTGGACCGTTGCATTCCCAAAGACGTTGAAGCCGGCAAGGCCATCGGCATCGTCGCGCCCCACGCGGGCTACGTCTACTCGGGAGGCTGCGCCGGGGCGGTCTACGCGCGGGTCGTCGTGCCCGGCCGCGTTATAGTCCTCTCGCCTAACCACGGCGGCCGGGGTGCGGAGGTCTCGGCCTGGGCCGAAGGGGAGTGGGCCACGCCGCTGGGCCGCGTCCCCGTCGACGAGGAACTGGCCGCCGCGCTCATCGAGAAGTGTCCGTCGGCCGAGGCCGACCACGAAGCTCATTTCGGGGAGCACTCCCTGGAGGTGCAGGTCCCCTTCATCCAGAAGCTGAACGGCAGCGCGAGAATATTGCCGGTGGTCATAGGCACGCACGACGCCGGAACCCTGGAATCCCTGGGGACGGCGTTGGCCGAGGTGATCAAGGGTTGCGGCAATGACGTATTGATAGTCGCCTCCAGCGACATGACCCACTTCGAGAGCGCCGAGTCCGCGCGACGGCAGGACGAAAAGGCCCTGGAGCGGGTGAGCGCCATGGACCCGGAGGGGCTGCTTTCGACCGTGCGTCGCGAGCGGATCAGCATGTGCGGGGCCGCGCCGGTGGCGGCCATGCTTTGGGCCGCGAAGGAACTCGGTGCCGGCGAGTGCCAGCTGGTGAACTACACCCACAGCGGGGTGGTCAGCGGCGACCATTCCAACGTGGTGGCCTACGCCGGGATGATCTGCCGCTAGGAGCCGCGACCCATGAGCCAAGCCATCGCAACATATTCCACCGAGAGAGCCGGCTGGCGCGAGCTGGTCATCGAGAACGACCTCTTGCGAGTCACCTCGCTGCCCGGCTACGGCGGGTGGATTCTCTCGGCGTTCTTCAAGCCGCGCGGCGTTGAGATTCTCTGCCAGGCCCCGCGCGGGGTGATCCACAAGGATGACAGCCCGGTGGTAACCGACCCGCTGTACCTCTACCGGGCGCGCTCGCCGGGTGGCTGGCCGGAGATATTCCCGCACGGCAGCGCCCCGACGCAGGTCGGTGAGGTCACCATGCCCTTCCACGGCGAGGCGGTCAACCGCGCCTGGAACTGCGAGGTCCTCGAGTCCGGCGGTGAGGAAGCCATCGCCCGCCTGACCCTCGAATGCCACCTGATGCCCCTGCGCATCGAGCGGGTCATGCGCATGTCCGCCGACCGGGCGGCGCTGGTGCTGGAGGAGACCGCCACCAACTACTCCGGCGAGCCGGTGGACTTCATGTGGGGGCATCATCCTATCTTCGGCCCGCCGCTAATGGCCGGCGGAACGAAGATATTCGCCCCCGCGGCGCGCTCGCTGACTACCGATCGCGAGCCGGCCGGCTGGCCGGAGCACGATGGCCAGGACCTCTCGCTCTGCCCGCCCGAGGGGGCCGGGACCAGCGAGATGTTCTACCTCGACCAGTTGAAAGCCGGCTGGGCGGCGATCGTCAACCGCGAACTCAAGCTCGGCGCGGCGCTGGCCTGGGACCTGGAGACTTTTCCATTCGCCTGGATCTGGCGCGAGTGCGGCGGCGCGACGGGCTATCCCGCCCACGGGCGGACCTACGGCGTGGCCATCGAGCCCTTCAGCAGCCTGCCCGGTGCCCGCGAGCGCGGCGAGCGCCTGCTGCACCTGGCCGGCGGCGAGAGCCTGGCCACCCGCTTGGTCTTCAGCGCCTTCGAGGGCCTGACCGATGTAACCGGCGTGTCTCCCCAGGGCGAGGTCGCCGGCGCCTGAGGCCCGGAGCCGCGCTCAGGGCCCGTCGCGGGGGGACCAACCACTTTCACCACCAAGGCACCAAGGCATCAAGTTGGAGCCCGGGTCGCGGGAGAGCGCGCAGCCTTCGCGAGCGTCTTCCGCCGCGTTCAAGCCCTCAAGGTTCTTCGTGTCTTGGTGTCTTGGTGGTTGATTTGCTCTTGCCCAATGCATGTGGCGCCTGTGAACCAGCAGCGTCCGTCCCGCGCGGGCGGCGAGCTTGGGGTCGAAGCCGACTACGAAGTCGAGCAGCCTGTTAATCGCCAGTGATGCGCCGAACTGGGCGGCGGTCCTTCTCGCTGTTGGATAGGCTTTGTCCCAGGCTTTCGCGTAGATGAAGGCCCAGCGGGTTACTTCTTCCCGGGGGTGGCCGACTTCGCCGGCAATCGTGATGTAGTCGGCGCCGTGGGCCACGCGGTGCGTCGCATAGGTGATGCGGCGCCGCAGTTCTTCCGGCGCTTCCTTTTCACCACCAAGGCACCAAGGCACCAAGTTGGAGCCCGGGTCGCGGGAGAGCGCGCTGGCTTCGCGAGCGGCTTCCGCCGCGTTGGAGCCCTCAAGGTTCTTGGTGTCTTTGTGTCTTGGTGGTTGATAACGTCTTCGCTCGACGTGGCGGCGGTGTATCAAGAGTTCGCGCGCGGCCTTCTCGGCGGCGGTTTCGTCGTCGCTTTTCAGCAACATACAAAGTCCCGCGAGGGTCTCGCCCTCGGCTTCGGCGAGGCGCAGCTTCTCCGCGCGTTCTGACAGCGGCCCCCAGACCTCGGGATGGTCAATGCTGAACGTAACCAGGTCGCCGATGCTGGTTCCAGTACTTTCGGCGATCAGTTCCCAGGACGCGCCCCGCGCGCGCATTCGCGCGGCGTCGATCAGGACTTCCCGGGGGAAGGGAACATCTTTTTCAACCGCCAAGGCGCCAAGGCTCGGAGAACGAGGTTCCTCTCCCTCGCGGGGAGCGTCTGCCGATGGACCTGGTCTGTTATCCGCGATCAAGGTTACTGGTCCTTCTTGGCGTCTTGGCGGTTCAATAGCTCTCCGCGTCTTGGCGGTTAGAAAAAGTACCCCCTCATAAGTACTATGAGCACCTGTCCACGAAGCCGGGCGGCGCGGGCCGTAAGTCACGCAGTCTCGGCCCGTGAAATTCTCATTTTTCCCGACTTTGGCCAAGCAGGGAAACTCCTCCTGAACGCTTTCACCAAGCCCTTGTGACCACAGGGCTTGCTGGGCTATAATACCTATGGACCGGAAGGGTGGAGGTAGGCTATGAGACGGAAGAGAATGCGCAGATTCGGGCTCCTTGCAGCGGCTCTTCTTCTCGGGGGCATGGCAGGCTGCAGTAAGGACGCCGCCAGGAAGGCGGGAAACGGCAAGAAGAAAGAGACCGCCCCATACCCCATAACGACAAACTCCGCCCGCAACGTCTACTTCTACCTGCTTGCACCGGACAAGGAAGAGCGCAGTGGGTTGCTCACCTGCCACCGCTTACGAAACGTAGGTTGGTCCTATGTCGCAATGTTCCAGCTGGCTGCGGACTACAAGCAGAAGCACGGTGTCCCCGCGCCACAGCGGGCAGGGGATCCTGTCTCCCTCGTTGGCCGATTGTCCAGGACGGTTTCGAAATACGAGTTCTTTCAACCAGGAGCCGTGTCGATAAAGGGCAACACGATCAAGATCCCCGTCAAGTACGTGCGCTACATAGGAATCACATATCCAGACGGCATGCCCGGTCTGGCTCGGCGTGGTGACATATCCCGCACTGTCTACTTCAGAGCCAAACTCTCTGCGCTTCCGCCGGGCAAGTATTCGGCAGAGGTCACCTTCAAGAACTACACATATCAAGGGGACAAGTCGAAGATCAAGCGTGACCGCACGCGTGTATCATTTCAGCCCCTGACCTGCAAGTTCGAGGTGCGGAAGGCGGAGAAGATATCCTGGGGCAAGGTGGTGAATGGTCTGCAAGCTGGCATTTCCCTTCGGGAGACTTCTAGGGGGACCGCTAGACCAGCTGCTCCCATTCCTCCGCACAAGCACTCCGGGGAGCCCATCGTGTTCCGCGTTTACGTCCGCAATGTTGGGACTAGGCCGGCCAAGATTCTCGGTCTATCTGCCGGGTGGAGGCTCTGGCAGCCCTTGGAGGAACTGACGGTAAGCGTCGCCGGCAAGAGGCGTCAATTTGAGGGCGGTGTCCCCCACCGTATCATGAGGCCCCTTCTGCAGAATTACGTTAACCTGAAGCCGGGTGAAACCCAGTCCGCTGAACGTTCCTTGGTGCCGACCGACTGGGGGCTCCGTCCGGGCCAGAATGCAGGCGTGGTCTTTGTGCTAGGCCCTGTCTGACAATCGCCTGAAGTATAGGCGGATCATGGCCAGCTTGA
>CBDUSI010000140.1:0-10338 GCA_965370045.1 uncultured bacterium
CAAGCTGGCCATGATCCGCCTATACTTCAGGCGATTGTCAGACAGGGCCTAGGCCCGCCCGGCTGGGGACGAGGTCATTGGACACTCACGGAGGCATGCAATGCGCACTGTTCGATTGTTGTCGATGGTGGCGGCTCTACTGGTGACGCTGGCCTTGCCCGCGGCCGATCATGCGCCCGCCGCCGAATCTCTGGAGAAGGACCCGTTCTTCCAGCTGCTCAGCCGACACTGGAAGGACGTCCCGCTCAGCAGGGATATCGCCCACTGGCGCGCGCCCGAAGTAACCCCGGGGGCGTTTCTCTGCCGGAAGCCCGCGGCAACTGACGCCTGGGTGAGCTGTGATCGCTGGCCCGACGCCTCTGACTCGCGCCGATTCGGCCTGGACGTAATCCGGCTCTCGGGCGCCAAGACCGACCATGAGAAGGCCCTGGCCGTCTACCGCTGGGTGCGTCGCTGGATGACCTTTACCAGCAAGGACGTCGGAGCGCCCGCAGAGCGGCTGGCCCGTCGCCTCGAGAAGAACCCCTGCATCCACGACCCGGCCAAGCTGCTCAACGTCTACGGCTCGCACTGGTGCGGCGGACAGGCCCGGGTGGTCGAGATGGTCTGGCGCGCCCTGGGATATCGCGCCGAGAAGGTAGCCCGCGGCGGCCACACTGTAGTAGGCTTGCAGTACCGGGACTTCGACAAGGTCGAACGCTGGCACCTGCTGGACGTTTCCCACAGCGCGGTAGCCTGGCACCGCTCCTACCGGCGCCTGCTGAGCGCGGATGAGCTCTCCAGCCAGTGGTACTCCTTCTACTACCAGTACGGTCTGCCGGGCAACGGGCACACTTACTTCGCGGCGCACCGCATGGAGCTGGCCCTCAGGCCCGGCGAGAAGTTCGAGCGCATCTGGGGCAACTGGAAGAAGCCGTATCAGAATAACGCGGTCCCGAAGGGAGACCGGATGGAGAAGAAGGTGCCCAGCTCCGAACGCGGGCCCTATTATCCGTTCAAGTTCGGCAACGGTCGCTGGACCTACAAGCCCGACCTGTCCACGCCGGAATGGGCCAAGGGCTTGGCCGAACCCATGACCGGCATGCGTCCGGGCAAGCTCCAACCCAAGGCCGCGGGCAAGCCGGCCAGCGCCGTCTGGCACTTCAGGACTCCATACATCGTCTCCGACGCCGCGGTGACGATTAAGGTCCGGCGCAAGAGCGCCGAGGACAGTATCCGGCTGCACCTCTCGCTCGACGGCGGCAAGACCTGGGCCCCGCTCTGGGAATGCCCGCCCGACGTCGTCGGCGCGAAGCAGTTGTCCGTACCCATCTGCGAGAAGTTCCCGGTTACCGAGAAGGGCCGCGCGCCCAAGGACCTCAACTCCCCCTTCGGACGCTACGCCTACCGTCTGAAGCTGGAACTCGTGGCCAAGGGCAAGCCCGAGGACTGTCGCGTCGAGGAGATATCATTCGGAACCTCCGTGCAGCAGAACATTCTGGCCCTGCCCCAGCTGCAGCCCGGGAAGAACAAGATCACCGTGCGCGGCAACCTCGCGAAGGGATCGGCCCTGAAGGTCACCTACGTGTGGGACGACCCGGCGGGCAAGGGCCGCAGGAACGTGACGGTCGTCGAAAAGGCGCCCTACACCTACGAGATCATCGCCGCGGGTTCGAAGTGGGCGGACTGCGTTTGCAGATCGCTTCTGGTCGAGGCCGTCCCGGCGACCGGCGAAGGTAATCGGACCGTTGAGAAGGAGAAGCTCGGACAGTTCACGGGACTCCCGACCGGGCTTCCCGTAGAGGAGACTATGGATCGCTGGAACGGCCAGCCGCTCAAGCGCGAGCTGCCCGCACTCCAGGAGGTCCTTGCCGCCGCCAAGGACGGCAGGAAGTTCCGGAAGGTGATGCGCGCCGCTGTCATCCATGCCGACCCGCGCACCTTCGAAGCCTTCAAGAAGGTGGCCTACAACGTCGTCAACCCCAACGACAAGCTGCTGGCCTTCAACGGCATGTACCTGGCCAATCCCGAGAAGGCCCGTCCGATACTGCTGGACATCCTCAATGACCGGGAGGGCAAGCGCGTCAAGTGGGATCCGCGCAAGGACAAGAAGAACGAGGGCTGGGGCCGACTGGGGTCCTGGTGCATCGGCGGCACGGTCATCGGCTACATCGCCGCGGAGGCCGGTTGGAAGGAGTTCCTGCCCGGGCTGATCAAGGTCCTGGAGTGCAAGGAGTGCTCGCACAAATGGGGCCCGCGCTACGGCACGGTCCGGGTCATCGGCAGGCTGGGAAAGGGGGACAAGGCCGCGGCGGAGGTAATCAAGAAGGTCCTCACCCACAAGATGCGCAAGGAGAACGGCGACACGCTGATACCCGCGGCGCGCGCCGCCGGGCAAATCGGCGACCCCGCGCTGATTCCCGCCCTGCGCAAGCACGTGGCCGGCGACTACTGGCCGCTCAAGCACAACGCGGCGCTTTCCCTGGGTCAACTGGGAGACAAGAGCATCATTCCCCGCATGCGCGAGTGGCTGACCGTCAGGTTCGACGAGAACTTCCGGGGCTACGCCGCCGAGGCGCTTGGACACCTCAAGGACAAAAGCTCTGTAAAGGCGCTGACGACTGCGCTGGCCGTGGAGCCCTTCCCCTGGGTGCGGGAGAAGATACATCAGGCTCTGAAGAGGATCAACCCGGATTACAGAGGCGTTCGCCTCGGCGAAACGCCCGGCGAAGGGCAAACCCGGCGAGACCAAACCGAGGAAGAAGACTGCTCCGTGTGTGGCCTCAAGGCAAGTCATCGATGGAATCCCGGTTTTACGCGGCGGCGAGGATGACGTGCACCGCTGCGAATTCCTTCGGCGTTCTGTAGGAAAGGCTGTGTCTAATGCGCAAGAAATCGATGCTTCTGGTATTGGTAGTAGGGTTTCTGCTCGTCCTGCTCTCGGCGTCACCGGCCCTGGCCGCTCAGAAGGCGCACATCTACTCAGCCGGCAGGTGGGAAGACGGCCAGAAGGCCGCGCACACTAGCGCGCTAGTGATAGTGGGCAGAGTGGTAGAGGCCGGCAAGATCGAGGGCAAAGGCTGGGACGGGAACCAGTCCCGGGTGGGGGCCGACGCCTGGATCGGCAAAGTCGAGATAGACCAGACCGTGACGGTCGCGGTTACCGAGGTTCTCCGGGGAAGCCCGGGCGGGAAGCAGTTGAGGGTGCGGCTGGGCGCGTTGTACGTCGATTGGCGCTCTCTGGTCACTCACTTCAACGCATACTACCGCAAGTGCGGCCGGGCGACGGTGGGCATGAAGCTCCCTCCCAAGGAGTTTGCCCTCCGGAAGGGCAAGACATACCTGTTCTTCCTGAAGCCCCCCGTCCGGCCCAAGGCGGGCGAGGAAGAGAAGAAGTCCCCCATCGCCTCCCACCGGGAACTCATCTCCCCCGCCGAGGCGAAATCCTCCGCCGAGCTCATCAATTCGGTCCGGGCTTTCTTCCGCGCTCTCGACGCCTGGTATAACCCGCCGGAACTGGAGGCCGAGGAAGCTGCCCGGATCAAGGCCCTGATTCGACAGCTTGGCGATGAACGCTACGATAAGAGGCAGGAGGCCAACACCGCCCTGCGCTCCGCGGCCCATCGCATCGCGCCTTACCTGAAGGCGGCCGCCATGGACGCCGACATCGAACGGGCCACCGCCGCGCGGAAGATAATCGGAGATCTCAGCCCCAGGCCCGGCCAAGAGAAACTCCCGCGCGCATCCGCCTTCATTGGTGCCCGGAGGAGAGTTCTTCCGCGACCCGCCGGTCGAAGCCCTGCGCCTCCCGCGGAGCGAAAGACCGAGGCGAAAAAGAAGAAGTAGCGGGCCGCGCCGCGAGTGCGCCGGGCTCGGATGTGCAAGAACGCACTCAAAAAGGAACCCGCGGGAGCCAGTAAATGGGGACCACTTCCGACCGAAGAACAGCGCCCCCGATGAGCGAACTTCAGGTCAAGGCCGGGAGCCTGACCGTTGGGTTCCGGCCCGACGGGCGCGTAGGAGAGGTGCTCTTATTGACCCGCCAGCAGCCCCTCTCGGGACCGGGCGGGTTCAGCGTCGAGGAGGTAGTCCGCCCGAACGGGCTGGTGCGCGACCTGGGCCGGGCCGCGGGCGAGCTTTCGACCCAAGGCGATGAGCTTCGCTTCAAGGGGACCGTCCCCGACGCGGCGCTTGATCTCTCCGCCACCTTCAAGGGCGGCGCCTACATCGACGTCGCCGGCCAGATCAGCGACCACAGCGGACAGGACCGAGCCGTGCGCGTCTCTTTCACGCTCCCGGTCAAGCTGGCCGGCTGGAGGTGGCACAACACCGCCGCTTGCGGCCGGAAGATGGAGGACGGCCGGAGCTATCCCAACCGCCCCGGAGAGCTTCACTACCTCGGCAAGAGGGGAGAGTCGTTCAGTAACGAGGATCACGAGCCCTGCGACATCGCAATTAACAAGCTGCCCTTCTGCGCGGTCTCCATGGACGATTTGGGCCTGGCGCTGGCATATCCGCTGCATGAGCCGCGAGTCTTCCTGATGCGGGCCTCGACCAACGGGCTGTCGATCACCTTCTCGCTGGGCCTGACCCCAGCCACCGAGAAGTTCCCGGGCAAGGCAGGTTTCCGGTTCGTCATCCATCCCGTGGACCCCGGATGGGGCATCCGCTCGGCCGCGGAGCGCTACTACCAGTTCTTCCCGGAGCTCTTCGAGACCAAAGCCGTACGGCACGGCAACTTCTCGGGCTTCCCCAAGGCCTCGCGCGGGCCGCTCCCCGATAACCCCGAGGACTTCGGCCTCGTCTATCTCGAAGATGACTTCCAGTGGACCAACGGCGAGCTCACCGAGGAGGACGCCGCGCGGGCCAAGGGCCTGGGCGCGACCGTCTTCCACTGGCGCGAGCCCTGGAGCTGGTTCCACAAGTGTGGCCAGGAGCTGTCCGCCGATGACGAGCTGCATCTGCTCAAGACCCAGGCCGCTGGCGAGGTGCCCGGAGGTCACGGCGAGCCGGCCGGCAACCAGTACTGCGGTGCCCCGCCCGAGGAAGGAGCCCGCGCGGCACTGGCCAGCTACGTGGTGAACCATCAGGGCAAGCTCGAGCGCAACATCTACACCTACGAGGCCTGGTCCCTGCCCATGAACCTCGATCCGGAGTTGCCCGAGCCCAACCGCGCGAGCCTGGCCACCGAATGGCAGTTCCGCTGGATGGACCGCTGGTCAGACCCCCAGTATCGCGGGCCGCGCAACTACGCCTGGGACTCGCTGGACGACTGGTCGGGATTCCGGCGGCTCAACTTCCGGCGGGAGCACTTCAGGCATTCGAGCCTGCCGCTGACCTTCGACCCGGCCTCCGGCGAGGTCTGCCAGGTGGTGGGTTTCCACGACTGGAGCTTCGCGCGCCACCACGCCACGATGATCCGCGATCGCGGCGGACTGGTGATGTCCAACATAAACCTCGAACATTCCATGATGTACTGCGGCCGCTGGGTGGACGTGCACGTCCGCGAACGGCACGTGGTCGACTATGACGAAGAGCGCCTCTCGGTCATGCGCATGCTGGTGTGCGGCAAGCCGGTGAGCTTCCTGGGCAGCTGGCAGCCCAAGGACTCTCAAGGGTTGGAGGCGGTGCTGCGCAAGTTGCTCATCTTCGGCATGTGCCCGGGCAGCGCCCGGGCCGAGCACGAGCGGGAGCTCTATAAGAAGTACATCCCGGTCATCTCGCGGGTGGCCCAGGCGGGTTGGCAGCCGGTAACTCACGCACGCGCCGAGGGGCTGTGGCTGGAGCGCTTCGGTGCGGAGCCGGGAGCGCTCTTCTTCACGGCCGGCAACCGCGGCCCCCGCCGACTGCGAGGGCGCGTGGTCATCGATGCAGACGCACTGGGCCGGGCCAACAGGCTGGGCGAACTGAGGGTCGAGGAGGTGCTGGAAGGTCGCCCGTTGAAGGTGGACTGCTCGGAACACAAGCTCATCGTCGAGGTCGATTTCGAACCCGGCGAAACACTCGTGCTGGTGGTGCGGGTTGAGCAAATCGTTCCCGGTCCGGCAGGAGAATCACCTGCGGCCAGTCGCATAACCGGAGGAAACCAATGAAGAAGATCTGGGTGGAACCGGGTGGCAATATCTCGATCTGGGAAGAGCCTGAGCCGCAGCTCAAGCCCAGGTACTGCATCACCGACACGCAGTACTCGATCATCAGCGCGGGCACCGAGACCTCGCAGATCATGCACCAGCGCGAACCGGGAACCGCCGAAGCCCGCCCTATCGGCTACTCCAACAGCGGAATCGTCCGCGAGGCCGGGGAAGGCGCAACACTCTTCGGCGTCGGCGATCTGGTCGGGTGCTACGGCGGGGGCTTCGCCGACCACCAGTCCGCCTGCTGCATGCCCGAGACGCTGCTGTGCCCCGCGCCCGAAGGCGTCACGCCGCGCCAGGCGGCCTTCGCGGGCATGAGCACCTTCGGCCTGAACGGGCTGAGGGTCTGCGAACTGAGCTTCGGCGACACCGTGGCCATCATCGGCATGGGCCTTATCGGCCAGCTCACCGCGCAGATCGCCGAGGCCGCCGGATACCGCACGGTGTGCCTGAGCCGCGCGGACAATCTCCTCGACCTGGCCACTGAACTGGGCACCCACGGCACCGTCAATGCCGGTGGTGAGGACGATGTCGAGAGGGCCAAGAAGATCGCCGTCGAACTCGGCGGCGCGCCAGATGCTCCGGGACGCCCCGGCGGGTTCGACGCCGCGCTGATCTGTTCGGGAAGCTCCAACAGCAACCGCGATCTGCTCATGGCCATGAGCCTGATACGCGACAAGGGCGCGGTCTCGATCGTCGGCGGCGTCAAGCAGGACTTCCCGCGTGGCGACTTCTTCAAGAGAGAAGCGCGCCTGCTGATTGCCCGCGCCGCCGGATCCGGCCGCTATGACCCGCACCACGAAGAGGAGGCCGAGCACATCCCTCACAGCCACGTACGCTGGACCGAGGAGCGCAACTGCGCCGAGGTCCTGCGCATGATCGGCGATGGAAAACTGAACGTCGACCGCCTGGTAACCCACGAGTTCCATATCTCGGAAGCGGAGAAGGCTTACGACACGATCATCAACAAGCCACGGGAGTGCCTGGGCGTGCTTCTGAACTACACGGGTTAGCCCGAAGGGAACACTACGCGCGGAATGAGCTGTTCGCGGCGGCGCTAGCCGCCATAGCCGCCGTAGCCGTAACCGGTTCCGTAGCGGTAGCGGTAACGGTAGCGGTAGCCACCGTAGTAGTAGCCGGCACCGCTGCCGTGTACGCCGTTGACGACCACCCCGACCAGCGGCGCGTTGACGTGGGCCAGCCGGCTGGCCGCCTCGGCGAGGTCACCCTGGTGGGTGTGCGCGAAGCGCACCACCAGCAGCGTGGCCCGGGCCAGGCTGGAGAGTATGGCCGCGTCGACCACCGGCAGCACCGGAGGCGCGTCGACGATCACCACGTCGTACTCCGCCTGGAGGCGCTCGATCAGCTCGTGCATGCGCTCGGAGCGCAGCAGGCGCGGTGGGTTGGTGGCCCGGCCGCCGGCGAGGATCAGCGAGAGGTTCTCGTTCTCGGACGCCAGCAGCACGTCCTCATAGGCCAGCCGGCCCTCCAGGTAGCCGCAGAGCCCATCGTCCATGCTCCCGCTGGGCCGCAAGGCGTTGACCCGTTCGTGGGTCCGGCTCCTGCGCAGGTCGGCGTCCACGAAGCACACCCGGTTGCCCTCGGAGGCGAAGCTGAGCGCCAGGTTGACGGCCACGTAGCTCTTGCCCTCTTCCGGCCCCGGACTGGTTATCTGCAGGCACTTCTCGGGCGCGTTGGGCCCGGTGTAGCGGACGTGGTTGTGAAAGAACTTGAAGGTCTCGGCCACGTCGGAACGCGGCGCGCTGGATGAGATAAAGCGCTTCTGGTCGGATCCCTCGAAGCGCGGCAACCTGGCGATCACCGGCAGGTTGGTGGCCCGCCGCGCGGATACCTCGCTGCGCACGGTGTCGTCCAGGTGTTCCAGCAGCAGGGCCAGGAGCACGCCCATCACCAGGCCGAGCACCACCGCGAAGCCCACGGTCTGGGCCGTGGTCGCTCCGGTCGGCACCGCCCCGGTCACCTTGTTCAACTCGATGATTCTCTTGTCGGACTGGCCCTTCCCGGTCATGGCGGTCAGCTCGGCCTCGCGCAGCTTGCGGCGCAGGTCGTCGCTCATTCCCTCCAGGGAGCGGTGCTCGCGCACCAGCCTCTCGTACTCCAGGGCCGCCTCGGAGGCCCCCTTGCCTGCCAGCCGCTCGGAGGCCCTGGCGATGTTTTCCGACAGCGCCTTCTCGCGGGCTTCGAGGCTGCGCTTCTCGATCACGGCCCTGTCGAACTCGTTCCGCAAGGTGCCATGGCCTCTGCTGGTACTCATGGTGGTGTCGAACTTCCGCTCGGTCATGAACCTCTCGAGCGCCGAGATCTCGGCCTTCTTGCGCTTGAGCTTGGGGTGGTCTTCCTTGTAGCGCTCCTCCATCTGGGCGCGCTCGGTGTGCAGCCTGAGCAGCTTGGCCTGCAGCTCCGGGCTGACGTTGACTCTCGCCTCCCCGGACTTGCCCATGAGCTTCTCGATCTCGGCTATGCGCTGGTTCACCTCCGTGATGGTCACCTGGGTCCGCATCCGCTCCCGCTTCTGCCTCTGGATGAAGTCCAGCATGCTGAGCACGCCGGGAGGCAGGCTTCCCTCGGGCACCAACGCCGTGGCGAGCTGCTGGGAGATACTCTTCAGCTGCTCGTCGTTGCTCTTGATGAGCGTCTTGAGGTCCTTGATCCGCCGACCGCCGCCGACCGCCGCCTGGAAGTACTCGATCAAGGCCAGGGCCAGGGCCTTGGCCTTGGTGCGGGCCAGCATCTTCGCGATCACCTTGCTTTCGGCGCCCTGGTGCCGGCCGGTCAGCGTGACCGTGTACTTGCCCACCCGGGGCGGGATTATCTGACCGACGCCGACGGGTTCGGCTATGGCCGCTTCCAGCTCAACGCGCTCCCGGGGCTTCAACTTGATGTCCGGATCGTCGCGGACCCTCTTCAACTCTTCGATGACCTTGCCATCGGCGATCTTGACTACCTGCTCCTTCTCGGCCAGTTTGGCCAGGGCCTCAGGGTCGTAATATACGGCCCGGCGGTTGAACAGGCTGTCACTGCTGATCAGACTCTCGTTAAGCACCACCTCGGCCCTGGCCTCGTAGACCTTGGGGCGCAGGTAGGAATACGCCCCGGCGGCCACGAAGACCACGGCAGTGACCAGCAGGACCCACCACTTGCGACCGTAGACCAGGAAAGCGTAGTGCTTGATGTTGACAAAAGCGTCTTCATCGGCCTCGCCGCCGGCCGGCCCGCCGGCCGCTGGGCCGGGAGCCTGTCCCGACTGAGCCGGCCCCAGCAGGAGTTCACGTTGCGCCTGCAGCAGATTGGAAATGTTTAGGTCTTCGTCTTGCTCGGGCAACTCAGACTGCCTCCCCAAGTGCGCCCTTTCTGCACGGCCGGCTTCCCTCCAGGGTCAGCTTCCCGCGCATTGACATATATATATCGGCTCCGGGCGAATGGCCCTGCACCCTAATTATGGGCCATGTACGGGTTCGATCCGCAGGCCGAAGGACGTCGTAAGTGCTACTTCTCCTTTGGTTTGGGGACGGGCGGATCGTCGCCTCCGGTCTTCTTGGGCGGAAGCTTGGGCTTGGCCGGGTAGTAGTACCCGCCCTCGCAGAAGGTGCAGGTCTTGGTCGTGCCCTCACAGTCCGGGCATTTGCCGGTGGTGTTGCAGGCGTCGCACGGCCGCCTGACGTCATAGAGCATCCGCGGCTGATTGCCGCATATCGGGCACTTGCCGGTGCCTTTGCATGTCTTGCAGACCCCTCCGCTCTGGGGGCCTCCGCAGAACCCGCAGGGGACCTTCGTGGGCCACTTGATGCTCTTGGCGCACTCCAGGTGCGGACACTTGGGAATCATGACGTCCAGCACCTCTTTCTTGCAGTGAGGGCACTTGTAGACAACCCTGCGGGTATCGCCCTCCCTGGTGAAGCTCCCCGAGAAATCGACGAGTATCTGCCCGGGGACCGCGGGAGTCGGAGTGCGCGTCGTGCCGCCGTTTTCGGTTTTCTTGATCGGGGTCTTGGTCGTCCCATTGGCTTGGGCCGGCGGCTTGAGATCGCCGTCCTTATTCCTGGGATTGAAGACCCCGGCCATGTACAGCAGCAGGAAGCCGCCTATGGCTCCCAGGCACAAAACGATGCCGATAACGGGTCCGAGCGACTTGGGCTTCTCGCGATGGCGCGCCATAGCCAACAACTCCTCCGGCCGCCGCGGCCGGCGGCCGCTCAAATGGACC
>CBDUSI010000141.1:0-10212 GCA_965370045.1 uncultured bacterium
GCTTGCGCCGTGCGGCTTCGTGGACAGGTGCTCATAGTACTTATGAGGGGGTACTACTTTCTTAACCGCCAAGACGCCAAGAAGGGCTATTGACCTTGATCAAGGACGCCAAGAGCAAAGACCTTCCCTTCCCGCGGGAAGTCCTGATCGACGCCGCGCGGCTGAAGGCCCGGGGCGCGGAGTGGGAGGCCGTCGCCACGGCTACCGGCGCCGGTGTTGGCGACCTGGTTACGTTCAGCATTGACCACCCCGAGATATGGGGGCCGCTTTACGAGCGCGCCGAGAAACTGCGCCTCGCCGAAGCCGAGGGCCAGACCATCAAGGGCCTGTGCACGCTGCTCAAGGGCAACGATGAAACCGCCGCCGAGAACGCGGCCAGAGAGTTATTGATACACCGCAGACACGTCGAACGACGGCGAAGCGGGGGGAGAAGCCGTCGTCTCCCGGAGCGGGGCCTTGCGCCCCCGACGGGAGACGAGTCGCTTGCCGAAACCACGCCAGGAGGGCGGAACCCCACGATTTGCCAGGGAGGGCAAAAGCCATCGTTTGGGAACGCGGCGCACAACATGCCCCGCTGGCTCACCGACGACCCGCCGCCGGAGGAGATCGTGCGGCGAATAACCTACGCCGCCAATCGCGTGGCACACGGGGACGACTACCACAGGATCGCGCGGGAAACGGGGCAGACCGAGATTGACGTAACGCGCTGGGCTTTCCTTTACGCAAAGAGTTGGGACAGGGCATATCCGACGGCGAGAAGAACGGCCGCCCAGGCCGGCGCGGCGCTGGCGATCAACCGATTGCTGATCTTCGTGGCCAGCCCGGACCTCAAGCAGGCCGCCCGCGCCGCTCGGACGCTGCTGGTACACCGGCGGCATATGCACTGGGCGAGAGCAAATCAACCACCAAGACACCAAGAACACCAAGAACACCAAGAAGCGAAGAACTGTGCGACCTTGGACGCGGCGGAGGCCGCTCGCGGAACTGATGCGCTCTCCCGCGAACCAAGCTCCAACTTGGTGCCTTTGTGTCTTGGTGGTGAGAATAGTTGCTCGCCTTGGCGTCTTGGCGGTAAAAAGAGTTGCAGAACCCGCGACGGTCCCGGGTGAAGCGGCCGCGCGCTAGGCCTTGTCCGGCAGTTCGTTGATGGTCTTCTCGAGCAGGCGCGTGGAGTCGACGGCGGTGGGCAGGTTGATGTACTCGTTGGCCGTGTGCGGCTGGCCGATGAGCCCGGGACCGATGGTCAGCGTGTCCAGACCCTTGGCCGTGAACAGGATCGCGTCGTTGCGGCCGCGCTGCCACGAGAGCCGCTCTTCGCCCAGGAGGTCGACCACCGCCTTGCGGGCCGTGGCGAAGAGTTGGCCTTCCAGGTCGACCATCGCGCAGGGGCCATCGCTGGCGGCATCGAAGGTGGCGCCGGTGCCGGCCAGGAGCTTCTCCAGTTCGACCTGGAAGTCCTCGAGCTTCTCGCCGGGAGCCAGCCGCCGGCTGACGATCACCTCGCAGGCGTCGGGGATGATGTTGCTCAGCTTGCCGCCGGAGATCATGGTGGCGGCTATCGAGGGGCGGGCGAATACCTGTTGGTAGACCTGGACCGTCTTGAACTCCTCGTTGAGCTTGTCGATCTCCAGGCAGAAGCGGGCCGCCTTGTAGATGGCGTTCTCGCCCAGGTCCGGGCGGGAGCTGTGCGCCGCCTTGCCGGGGAAGTTGGCCGTTCCGCGGGCGTGGCCCTGGGTGCCCAGGCTCAGGTTGGGGCCGTCGAGCGTGGTGGTGGGCTCGGTTATCAGCACCCAGTCGCCGCCCATCTCGGACATGCGCCGCGCGCCGTTGGCCTTGTCGTGCCCGGTGCCCTCTTCGCAGACCGTCCAGCTGAAGATTGTGCGGACATTGGGTTTCACTCGCGGGGCCAGGTACAGCATGGAGGCCAGCCCGCCCTTGCAGTCGGTGGCGCCCAGGCCGTGGAGGTTGTCGCCGTCGAGGTGCGCCTTGAGGGGGTCGGTCTTCCAGCCGTCGACGGGCACCACCGTGTCCAGGTGCCCGTTGACGTGCAGCAGCCCCTTGCCCGAGCCGACCTCCACCCAGACGTTGGCGTCCTCGTCGCGCTGGGGCGAGAGGCCGGCCTCCTCCAGGTGCCGGAACACGTAGTCGGAGGCGGCCTCCTCCTGCCCGCTGGGGCTGGGGATGGCCACGAGGTCGGAGATGGTCTTCTGAAGGAAGTCGCGGATCATGGAGCTCTCCTTGCTGGCGCTACTTCGTGGGGGCGGCCAGGGTGCGAAAGATGCACTTGGCGCCCATGCTCTTGGGCAGCTTTCTGAGTTTGTCGGCGGCGGGCTTCGGCGCGCGCGGGTCGGCCAGCACCACCACGGCCAGCGACGAGTCGCCCAGCGGGTTGCGATACCTGGCGGCCTCGATAGCCAGCGTCTCCTCGAGCTTCCGCCAGCCGATGAGCTTCCCGTCCAGGCGCAGCGCGCCGTTGGCGGCCAGCTCGACCACCGGGCGGCTCCAGACCTCAGGCGCGTGAAGCTCCTTGAGTGGCAGCTTGCCGGGGCCCAGCCGGGTGCGGGCCAGCTTATCGGCCTCCGGACCAGCCAGCTTCGTGACCGAATGCGCGGCGACCAGGGGCATGACTACGTAGTCCTTGCCCCTGGCGTCCATCGCCACCCAGCGCTTGAGGAAACGGCCGGCCAGCTTGACCGGTGTGTTTATCCTGGGGACTTCTACTGTCGGGAAAGTCGTGTTGTCACGAGTGGGCGCCTTGCAGCGGAAGGCCACCAGCGCCCCGTCGGCCAGCAGGACCACCCCCTTGTAAAGCGCTCCGAGTCGCGCGCCTTCATCAAGAGGGGAAAACTTCTCGACCGCGACCAGCTTGCCGCTGAAACCCACCGGCGTACCCCGGTACTTTGCCGGGCTCTTGCACAACTCATCGTGGGAGGGGAGGTAACGCTTCGCGCCGACCTCTATCCGGCAACCGAGCAGCTGCGCCAGCGCCGCGAGCTCCACTTGGCCGCTCCAGGCCATGGCATCGGCCTCGTCGACCACGCCGGCGAGCGTCAGGCGCCGGCGAGCGGCCGCGGTGTCTTGCCTGGAAGCGGGCGTGCAGCCGGCCGCCAGCGCTGCGACCAGCAGGCCCGCGAACAGCCCTTTCCTCATCCGGCCCCCTTGGCCATCGCCGCATTAACCAGGTCCATGGTCTCCCTGGCGAGCCCGGCGCACTCGCCCAGGGCCTTCTGGAGCTCCGCGCCGACCTGCTCGGCGGTCGCGCTGTCGTTGATGGAGGGCAGGTTGACGCGCACGTTGAGCGCCGCGCCCTCGGCCGCGGCTTCGAGCAGCAGGGCGGCCACGCCCACGTCGGTGATCAGGTTGGGGTTGGCGATCTCGCCCAGGCGGCGCGCGGCGACCAGCGCCTCGCGGCAGGCGCGCACCGCGTCCAGCGGAACGGCCATGGCCCCGCGGCAGGCCGCGGCCACCGCCGACTTCCGGGCGGCCTTCTCCTCGTCGGTCTTGCGCGGCAGCTTGAATGCCGCGCCGACCCCGGCGTAGGCCTCGGTGTCCTTTTGGACCAGATCCTGCAGGCGGTGCCGCGCGCCGGAAAGCGTCTCGAGCAGCTCGTTGACCTCGGGCTCGACGCCGGCGAACTTCTTCTTGCCGGTGGTGAAGTTCCCGGCCATGGCGGCCATCGACGCGCCCAGCGCCCCGGCCAGCGCGGAGACCGACCCGCCCCCCGGCGTGGGCTGTCCCGCGGTCGCCGCGTCCAGGTAGTCCTCCAGCGAGCCCCTCAGGTAGTCGGTCATGCGCTTCGGCCTCCCATCCGGTTATTGCCTGTCCCTAGTTTATACGCGGCGGCGAAACGTCTGCAAGCGACGGCGAGAGCCGGCGGAATCCGCTCCTCAATGCTTCTGTCTTCTCAGTTTCGCGGAGAGGACTCAGCGGCGCATTGACAGCGCGGGCGCGGGGATGTATCTATGGGGAGAAGTCGCTCTGGCGGGGTCCCAGCTGCGCCGGGTGAGTCGAGAGGAGAAGAGATCGCCATGACCGGCAGCCGTCAGGTGGCCGAAGCCCGCGAGCGCGCCGCGAGGATGCTCGCTGCGGCGGGCATCGTCCTGGCTCCCAAGGAGCGGGAAAGCATCGAGGTCGCCGAGCTGGGCCTGGGCGACCTGGCCCGCACCGGGGTGGAACTGGTAGTCTACGTCAACAACGATCGCTACTGCGCCAAGGAACTGGTGCTCTTCCCGGGGCAGACCTGCCCGGAGCACCGCCATCCCCCGGCCGGCGGCGACCCTGGCAAGACCGAGACCTTCCGCTGCCGCTGGGGCAGTGTGTGGCTGTATCTGCCGGGCGAGGCGACGCCCCACCCCGCGCGCCGCCCGCCGGCCGGCGACGAGGATTACTACACTGTTCTTCACGAGGTGGAGTTGAAACCCGGCGAGCAGTACACCGTGTCGCCGGACACGCTGCACTGGTTCCAGTCCGGCGAGGAGGGGGCCATCGTCTCGGAGTTCAGCTCAAGCAGCCGCGACGAGGGCGACGTCTTCACCGATCCGCGGATAAAGCGCGTACCGGAGGCGGAGTAGCCTTCCGCTTACTCCCTTTCCGCCATATCCTTGAGCTTGGCGAGTTCCTGCTGGGCTTCCAGCGGCGTGAGGCCCTCGGGGTCGAGTTCGAGCAGGCGCTCGACCGTCCGCGAGGGCGGCGGGCCAAAGAGTGTGGGCTGCTGGACCTTGCTCTCCCGCCTGCGGCGCTTGGCGGCAATTACCGGGTCGTCGCCCGCGCCGTACTCCCGACCCTCGAGGACGTCCAGCACTTCGCGGGCGCGCTGCACGGCCTCCTCGGGCAGGCCGGCCAGCTTGGCCACGTGGATGCCGTAGCTCTTGGGCGCCGCGCCGGGCACGATGCGGTGCACGAAGGTGATGCGGTCGCCCCATTCCTTCACCGCGACGTTGAGGTTCACGACGCGCGGGAAGGCCCCGGCCAGCTCGGTCAGCTCGTGGAAGTGGGTGGCGAACATGGTCCGCGGGCGCGCCCCGTGCTCGTGGAGGTACTCGGCGACGGCCCAGGCGGTGGCCAGCCCGTCGAAGGTGCTGGTCCCTCGGCCGACCTCGTCGAGGATTATCAGCGACCGCGCGGTGAGGTTGTTGAGGATGAAGGCCGTCTCGGTCATCTCCACCATGAAGGTGCTCTGCCCCCGGGAGATGTCGTCGGAGGGGCCCACCCGGGTGAAGATGCGGTCGGCCACGCCGATCTCGGCGCTCTCGGCGGGCACGAAAGAGCCCATCTGGGCCATGATCACCAGCAGCCCCGCCTGGCGGATGTAGGTGCTCTTCCCCGCCATGTTCGGGCCGGTGATGACCAGCAGCTGCTTCCTGGACCGGTCCACTTCGATGTCGTTGGGCACGCACTCGCCGCGGGCCAGCGCGGTTTCCAGCGTGGGGTGCCGGCCGTCGCGGATCTTTATCGCCTCACCCTCGGTGACGACGGGGCGCACGTAGCCGTGCCGGGCGGCGACCTCCGCCAGCGAGGCCAGGCAGTCCAGCTCGGCCAGCGCGCGGGCGGTCTCCTGAACTTCGGGGACGGCGGCGATGACTTCCTCCAGCAGTCCCGCGAAGATGGTCTTCTCCAGCTCGGCGATCTTTCCCTCGGCCTCCAGTATCTCCGCCTCGCGCGCGGCCAGCTCGTCGGTGGTGAAGCGCTCGGAGCCGGCCAGGGTCTGCCGCCGGCGGTAGTTCTCGGGCACCAGCTCGAGGTTTCGCTTGGTGACGTCGATGTAGTAGCCGAAGACCGCGTTGTAGCCGATCTTCAGCGAGGAGATGCCGGTGCGCTTCTTCTCGGAGCGCTCGAACTCGGCCATCCAGCGCTTGCCCCCCGAGTGCAGCTCGCGGAGCCTGTCCAGTTCGGCGTCGACGCCGGCGCGGACGACGCCGCCGGCGTCGATGCGCGCGGGGGCCTGGGGGTCGATGACCTGCGCGATGCGCTCGGCCGCCGCGATGCGCGCGGCCAGCGAGTCGGCCAGCGCCCGGAGCTTGGCGCCCGCGGCGGGTGCGAGGTCCCCGGCGATGCGCGGGGCGCGCGCCAGCCCCCCGGCCAGGGAAAGGAGATCGCGGGGTCCGGCCCGGCGGGCCGCGGCCCGCGACGAAAGGCGCTCGAGGTCGCGCACCTCGCCGAGCGTCTCGCGGACCGCCTCGCGCATCACGTTGCCGGCGGCCAGCTCGCCCACCGCGTCGAGCCGCGCGCGAATGGCCTCAACGTCCAGCAGCGGCCAGAGCAGCCAGCCGCGCAGCAGGCGCGCGCCCATGGGGGTCAGCGTGGCGTCCAGGCAGCCCAGCAGGCTGTGCTGCCTGGCGCCCTCGCGGCTGGTCTCGACCAGCTCGAGGTTGCGCACCGGCCAGCGGTCCAGGCCCAGGCAGTCGGCCTGGCCGCGCACCGAGAGCGCGCGCACGTGAGGCAGGTCCGCCTGGCGGTTGGCTTCGAGATATGAGAGCACCGCGCCGGCGGCCGACTGGGCCAGGGGCATCTTCTCGCAGCCGTAGGCCTCCAGGTTCTTGACCCCGAAGTGGGCCAGGAGGCGCGCTCGCGCGCGGGCCTTCTCGAACTCCTGGCGGGGCCACTCGGTGACGGGAATCTCGCGCTCGGTGTCGGGGCCGTAGGCCGGGGCCTCTTCGTCGCCGGCGGCGCCGGCGGGGACCAGCAGCTCCGCGGGCGAGAGGCGGTGGAGTTCGTCGGGAAGTATCTCGCCGGGCAGTTCGGCGCAGGAGAACTCCCCGGTGGAGAGGTCCAGCGCGGCCAGGCCGACCGTGGCCCCCTCGCGGACCAGCGAGCACAGGAAGTTGTTGCGCCCGGACTTCAAGAGCTCCTCGGAGAGCATGGTCCCCGGGGTGATGACCCGGGTGATCTCCCGGCGGACCAGCTTCTTGCCCTTCTGGGGCGGCTCCATCTGGTCGCAGACCGCTACCTTGTGGCCATCGGCGATCAGCCGGGCGATGTAGCCCTCCGCGGCGTGGTGGGGCACCCCGGCCATGGGCACGGGATTCGGGCCCTTGTCCCGGCTGGTCAGGGTGATGCCCAGGGCGCGGCTGGCGGTGACCGCGTCCTCGAAGAACATCTCGTAGAAGTCGCCCATCCGGAAGAAGAGGATCTTGTCGGGGTGCTCGGCCTTGACGCGCAGGTACTGGCGCATCAGCGGCGTGTCCGGCGCTCCCGCCGTCGGCGACGGGGGCGCGCTGGATTTCGATTCGGGCCGGGGCTTGGCCGGTCGGGACTGGGGCTGGGCCTTCACTTCCCTGACCGGCGAAATCGAGGCGGCCTGCTAGGGCCTCACCTCGAGCGAACGGAAACCGGCGCCCAGCATCTCCCGCTTGAGGGCGTGGGCCTCCTGGCGGCTGTCGAAGGTGCCCACCCGCACGGTGTAGACCATGCCGCTGCCTCCGGAGCGCCGCTCGAGCACCACCTTGCGGAAGCCCTTGGCGCGGACCTTCCTGGCCACGGTGTCGGCCTGGCTGCGGACCGTGAATATCCCGCCGACCAGCACGTAGAAAGTGGTCCTGGTGTGCTTGGGGCTGAACTTGGTGTGGCGGGACTTGACGTCGTCGATGAAGCGGCCCTTCTTGCCGTAGTCGACTAGGTAGAGGTCGAATATCTGGTCGGAGTCGCGGTACTGGCGCAGGCACCAGTAGGCGTTGCCCTCTCCGAAGAGCAGCTTCTGGCGGTCGACGAGGATGCCCCAGTTGCTGCCCTTGGGGAAGATGTAGGAGTTCTTCTCGAAGAGCTTGCGGGCCCGCCCGTAGTCGCGGGCCGCGCCCTTGTAGTCGCGGGTCTCCAGGCTGAGGTCCGCGCGGGCGGCCAGGGCGCGGACGTCCAGGCGGGTGTACTTGGGCGCGCGCAGCAGTTGGTTGTAGGCCCGCACCGCCTCGGAGAAATGCCCGGTGAGCTGCGCGCAGCGCGCGGCGTAGAAGCGCGCCTCCAGCGCCCACTTCTTGTCGTTCACCGACCGCGAGCTATTGACCACCTGGCGGAACTTGGCCCGGGCCTCGGGGAACTTCCGCACGAGGTAGAGCGCCTCGGCCTGCTTGTAGGTCGCCGACGGCTGGGTGATGCCCTTCGGGTCCTGGTAGACGCACCCGCTGGCCAGCACCGCCAGCGCGGCCAACGTCAATAGACTCTTGCCCTTCATGGAACTCTCCCCTTCTCCCCCTCCGGTTGCTGTCCCGGCCCCCGCGCCTCGTCTGGGGCCTACAGCTTGCTCTTGTTCTTCTTGAACCACTCCCGCCACTTCTTGGCGTCGGCGCCCTGGTCGGTGTTGGTGATCAGCTTCAGGCTGTTGTGGGCGTCCCGGGACACCGCTTTGTCGGTGGCCATCGCCTTGATGAGGTCGTCCACCGCCGCGACGCGGTCGTACTTCTTGCTGAGCATCAGGCCCAGGGACTGGATCGCCGCCTTGACGGCCTTGTTGACGCCCGGTGGCTCCTTCTGGCATATCTTGATCAGCAGCAGCGCTACCTGCTGGCCGGTGGCCGCGTCCGCCTTGGACATGGGGTGGAAGTACTCGCCCAGCGCGGAGGCGATCATGGCGCGCACGTTGAGGTAGCCCCTCGCGTTGGGCGTGTTCAGGAAGGTGTCGTAGGCTGTCTTGAGGGCGGCCACCGAGGCCTTCTCGGGCACCTGGGCCAGGATCTCGACCACCGCGACGGCCAGGTCCGGGTCGCGGGTCTTGTTCAGCACCGCGACCAGCGGTCCCGAAATCCGGCTGACGGGGATGCCCGTCTTCAAGGTGCTGACCAGCGCCTGCATGGCCGCGATGCGGATCTTGACCGGGACCTTCTCGTTGCTGACGATGGCCACCAGTTGGGTGACCACGTCGTTGAGATGGCCGGTCCGGGACGTCTTGGCCAGGAGGTCCTTGAGGGCCAGCAGCGCGGCGGCCTTGACCTGGTCGTTCGGGTGCTGGAGCGCGGCGACGACCTCCGGCAGGGCCTTGGAGTAGCCGGTGCGCCCCAGGGTGCGCAGCACCGCGGCGACCAGCGCGGGCTGGTCGCTGCGCGCCTTGGCGATGCGCATCATCGCCCCGAAGGCCATGCGGTGGCCCACCGCGTCGGCGTCCAGGAAGCCACTCATAGCCTCGACGATCTTGAGCCGGACGTACAGCGACTCCTTGACGCTGTCCTGCATTCGCGCGACCAGCGGTCGCAACGCCTTGTCGGTGAAGGTCGGCACGAAGCGGATGAGCCGGGCCAGGGCCTCGGCCGCGGCGCCGCGCACCCGCGGGTTGTTGTCGTTGTCCTTGAGGATGCTCAGGAGGAGATCGAGAACGCTGAAGCGCGCCAGGCGCGCCTCGTCGCTGATGGCCCCCAACTTGCGGATGGCCTCCAGCCGCTTCCCGGTCAGGCCGGCGGAGGCCTGGGCTATGAGCTCCGGGATCTGGTCCCGGTCTTCGACCTTGCCGGCGGTGCCCGCCCGGGCGGCCAGGCCCAGCCCGGCAATCAGTGCCGCGGTAAGTACGATGGAACGTAGTATCATGGCTGCGCCCTCCCCGTTTGCGCTGCCGCCGGCGTAGGACCCCTGTTCCGGCCCGTTCGCTGCGTGGCGGCTTCCGCGCGGGAGGCGCGGCGCGGGTCGCCTTTCGACCCGCCGGGCGCACCTCCGGCCGACTCCACACAGTAGGGACGGTTAAAGGAGCCGGCCTTCACGAAAAAATCTAATCCGCCGGGGGCCGGAGTCAAGTGGAAAAGGTTCCGCGGGGCGAAGATGCGACGCGTATCAAGCCTCGCCGCCGCCTCATTTCAGGCGTCTGGAGGTGCCCTGCGCGCCTCTCCGGCGCTCTGCGAGCCGCGCGGTCGCCCGCCGGTCTGTCCAGGTTCGCGCCCTTTCGACGGGGGACTTGTACACAGGACCGACAGGCGAGCCGGGTCGAGATCGGGGTTTGACCACAAGCCGCCTTATTGGGCCTCTTAGAAAACCCGATTCCGACGCGATTGGACCGTCCGGCGGCATCCGAGTTGCGTTAAGTATTGCGGCAAGGGGAGAAGCCCGGACGATGAGCATCACCGAGTTCGAGGAGCTCTTGGGGCGCGTGGCTCGCAGGCTGCGTCTGCGCGGAGCCACGGCGGCGGCCTTGGGACCGGCCGCGGTGCTGCTGGGCGCCGGGTTACTGACCATCGCGGGGCTCAAGCTCTGGGCGCCGGCCGGCGCGTACCTCCGCGTCTGGCCGGGGACCGACTCCGC
>CBDUSI010000142.1:0-10146 GCA_965370045.1 uncultured bacterium
TACCGGAAGCCCCGGGCGCAGCCCGGGGATCGGTACGTGTACCCGGAAACGCGGGAGAAGGCGCCTTAACATATCCGCCATCCATGGCTCAGGCTTTAGTCGCCATCGGTGGCGACGGCTCGCTTGAAGTCGCTCGCCGCTCCGGGCCGGCCCGCTCCTCTGGAGCGGTGCGTCCCTCCGCCGATTCCGCCGGCGTGTCCCGTGTGGTGAAAAAGCGGTTGCCCCAGGCGCGCGACGGTCCCTAGCAGATCGCCTACTACTTTTCCAGCTGCTTGCAGAGCTGCCTGGTGACCTCGCCGGCGCGCAGCGAACCATCCACCGGATGCAGCTTGTCCCGATAGAAGCGCAAGAGCTCCCGCGTCTTGGAGTTGTACTCCTCCAGGCGGGTCAGCACGTTCCTGGGCTTGTCATCTTCACGTTGATAAAGCATCCCCCCGCAGCTGTCGCACAAGCCCTGCACCGCCGGGGGGCGATCCGGGCCGTAGCTGTCTCCGCAGTCGCAGTAGAAGCGCTTGGTCAGCCGGCTGATCAGCACCTCCTGCGGGGCGTTGAGGTAGAAGACGTGGTCCATCTGCTCGCTCTCGGCCAGGCTCTCGGCCTGGGCCAGGGTGCGCGGGAAGCCGTCCAGAATGTAGCCGGTCTCCTTGACCTCGCCGAGCTCCTTCTTGACCATGATGTTGGTGGTCCCGTCGGGCACCAGCTTGCCGGCGATGGTGTACTTGCGAACCTCCTTGCCCAGGTCGGTGCCGCCACGGACGGCCTTGAGGAAGAGATCGCCGGTGGAAATGTGCTTGAGCCCGTAGCGCTTGGCCAGCATCTTGGCCTGGGTGCCCTTGCCGACCCCCGGGGGACCTAACAGAATAACTTTCATCATGCCGACCCGCTCGCGGACCTCCTCGTCCGGGGCGGGCAGGTCGCCCGCGGGGGCGGGTTTCGCGGCCTTGGCGGGGGCGGTCGCGGGCTTGGGCGCGGCCGCCACCTTGCCGGGAGCCAGCGCCGCCGCGGTGACCTCCTGGCGGCTGGCGAACGGCGGCATGCCCCTCATGGCCTCCCCGCCGACGCGGGGGTCGCCGCAAACCCAGGCCAGGTAGTCGGGGTTGCCGCCCTCGACCGTAAGGGCCACCACCTCGGGCACCTGGTAGGGGTGAACCTCCTTGACCTTCTCGACCACGGTGTCCACCAGCTCGGCGGCGCACTTGATGATCAGCAGCGACTCCTGGGCGGTTTCCAGCTGGCCCTCCCACCAGTAGCGGCTCTCGACGCCGGGCACGACGCTCACGCAGGCGCAGACCCGCTGGCTCAAGAGGTGGCTGGCGATCTCGTTGGCCCGCTCGGGCGGGCAGGTTACGAAGATTATCTTTACCATCGGCTTCTCCGGTCGTGGCGTTCGGCGCCTCCGGCCGACGAGGGGAGTATAGGGCGGTAGCCCCGGGGTGTCAAAGGCAGGTCGGACCGGCGCGCCGGAGCCGCCCCCCGGACCGGTGCGCGCTGCCAATGAAGCCAGTCCAGTTGTATCCTTGCCGACCGCGGCCCCCTCACTAAACTGGCCGCATGGACCGTACCACTTTGATGGAGGGCTGGGTTATGAGCGCAAAATCGACCGATCTCCGCCTGGGAATGCGCCTTCAGGTGCTGGACGAACAGCAGATCGAGGACATCCACCTGGCCAGCCTGGAAATCCTCTCGCGCACCGGCATCGTCCTGGAGCACGAGGGCGTCCGCAAGCTCCTGGCCGGGCGGGGCGCGGCGGTCACCGGCGACCGGGTGCGCATCCCACCCGCTCTGGTCAAGGAGGCCCTGGCGGCCGCGCCGGAGCGGGTGCTGCTCTACAACCGCAAGGCCGAGCCCGCCGTGGACCTGGGCGCGGACCGCACCTGGTTCGGCACCGGTTCGGACACGCCCACCTACGTCGACCCCGAGACTGGCGAGCTCAAGACCACGGATCGCGACTCGATCAGGACCATCGCCCGGCTCTGCGACGCGCTGCCCAACATGGACTTCGTGATGTCCATGGGCATCGCCCAGGAGCGCCCGGGGACCAGCTCCTTCGTCCACCAGTACGCGGCCCTGCAGGAGGGCACCACCAAGCCCATCGTCTTCACCGCCCAGGGCCGGAAGGACATCGCGCCCATCTACGAGATCGCCCTGGCGACGGCCGGCGGCGACGCCGACCTCCTCCGCGTGCAGCCGCGCTGCCTGCTCTACACCGAGCCGGTCAGCCCGCTGGTCTACACCCGCGACGCCATGGAGATGATCCTCTTCTGCGCCGAGAAGTCGCTTCCGGTGACCGTGCCCAGCGGGATGATGGCCGGGGCCACCGGGCCGGTGACTCTGGCGGGGTCGCTGGCCCTGGCCAATGCCGAGACCCTGGCGGCCCTGACGATTCTGCAGTCGGCCGCGCCCGGCTCGCCCTACGTCTACGGCGGCAACGTTTCGGTGATGGACATGCGCACCAGCCTGTTCACCTATGGCGCACCCGAGTTCCACCTGGCCTTCGCGGCCTTCGCGGCCCTCGGCCACCACTACGGGCTGCCGGTCTGGGGACTGGCCGGGGCCAGCGACGCCAAGAGTCTCGACGGCCAGGCCGCCGCCGAGGCCGCCTACGAGATACTGCTGGCGCGCCTCTCCGGCAACAACCTGGTCCACGACGTGGGATACCTCAACACCGGGCTGACCGCCTGCATGGAGCTCATCGTCCTCTGCGACGAGGTCATCGAGTACACCAACCACATCGCCCGGGGCATCGAGGTCAACCAGCGCACCCTGGCCCTGGACCTCATCCACGAGATCGGACCCCGCGGGAACTTCCTGGAGAGCGAGCATACCTTCGAGAACTTCCGGAAAAGCATCTGGCAGCCGCAGTTCTTCGAGCGCGACTCCTACGAGGCCTGGAAGACGGCCGGCGCCAAGACGCTGCTGGCCAAGCTCAACCAGCGGGTCAAGGACATCATGGCTAACCACCAGCCCGAGCCGCTCAGCGCCGCAGTGGAGAAGAAGGTCGCGGCCATCCTCGCCGAGCGCGAGCAACTCGACGGCTGAAAACGCCGCAGGCAGTCTATAGAGCCGCCGAGCGCGCCTAGCAGTCCGTTGAAAAATGGAGCAGTCGTGATTGGGGGCAGAATGGTTCAGATTCGAGCAGGGGTTCCGAAGTCGATGCCTGAGCATCGTCTTCGGGTTCTCGACGAAGGAGATGGGCCGTTATGTCCCAACCCGAAGGGCGACAGGCGGTCCCGTCGCGCTGCTTCGTTCTCGGGATTCGCACGATGCCAGAGGCATCGCACTTACCCTCGGGCCTCGCATCGCTCGGGAGCGCCTGTCGTCACGACGCCCCATTTTTCAACGGCCTGCTAGCGTTTTCGGCTTGCCCGCCGCGCGCCGTGCGGCTATCGTTTCTGGCAATGGGAAAGAAGGACAGCGCCCGCGACAGCTCCGTCCTGAGGCCGGTGGCCGGGGGCGCGGCGCTCAAGTTCCTGGAGCGCCACCGCCTGCTGCGTGCCGCCCTTATCGGCCTGTGCGCATTCCTGGCCGCGATGGGGCTGCTCTGGTCCGGGCGGCTGGACGAAACCGAGTTGGCCAGCTACGACGCGCGGGTGCGTTCCGGTGCGCCCGGCGGACGCAGCGAACTCGTGGAGATAGTCACCTACGACGAACTCAGCGTCCAGCGCTTCACGAAGTTGCTCGATGACCGCCGCTTCGCCGAGTGGCCCAGGACGGTACATGCCGACCTGGTGAACTTCATCGCCCGCGGCAAGCCACGGGTGATCGTGATCGACCTGCTCTTCACCGGCGGCGTCGGCGAGGGCGCCGAGACTCAGGATCTGGTGGAGGCCTGCCGGGAGGCCGGGAACGTGATCCTGGCCTGCAACCTCAAGCCGGTTCGCAAGAAGCAGCGCGTGGCCGGTGAGTTCGAGATCCTGCCCGACGCCGAGAGCGCACGGCTCTCTCTCGGGAAGGCCCGCCTAGGGCTGACTGAGGCGCACGAGTCCACTTGGCCGCTCAAGGAACTGCGAGGGGCCGCCCGCGGCCTGGGCTCCGTCAACCTGGAAGTGGACCAGGACAAGATCACCCGGGCGGTCAGCCCCGCGTTCAACTACGGCGGCCGGTCCTGGCCCACGCTCTCGATGGCCGCCGCCGCGGCTTACCTGGGCGAGAAGCCGGAGTTGAAGCCCGGGCTGCTCCGCCTCGGCGGGCGCGGGTTTCAGCTCGACGCCGGGGGGCGCCGGACGGTCTTCTGGTACGGTCCCAGCGTCGGCCTGGAGGAGAGCCAAACCGCCCGCTACCGCGGGACCTCGGCCGGCTGGCTGCTGGACAGCGCCCGCAAGGGCAAGAACCTGGACGCCCCGGAGAGGCTCTTCAAGGACAAGATCGTGCTCATCGGCTGCAGCGCGGCCGGCACCCACGAGTTCCGGCTCACGTCGGTGGGACGGGAGCCCGGCATGTACATCCACGCCGCGGCCATCGAGAACCTGGTCCGGGGAGAGAGCGTGCGCCGGGCCGGCGGGCTCTGGACCGCGGTCATCGCGCTGGCGCTGGCCATGCTGGTGGCCCTGGCCTTCCCGGGCCGCGGCTGGCAGGCCGCGCTGCGCGGCACGGGGGCTTACGTCCTGCTGGCCGGCGGGTATCTGGCCGGCGCCTACCTGCTCTATTCGCGACTGCACCTCTGGATCGCCCTGATCGCGCCGCAGATCGGCGCCGGGCTGTCTTTCGGGGGCTCACTGCTGGCCGGCTACCTGGTGGAGGGCCGCCAGGTGCGCCGCTTCCGGCGGGCCTTCTCGCGGTTCCTCTCGCCCGAGGTGCTGGCCGAGGTCTCCAAGAACCTCGACGACCTGCGCCCGGGGATGGGCCGCCGCCGTGAGATCACCATGATGTTCTGCGACGTGCGCGGCTTCACGCCGATGAGCGAGAAGCTGGAGCCCGAGCAGGTGGTCGAGCTCCTGGACGTGTATCTGGCGGCCATGACCGACGCTATAATGGGCACCGGCGGGACCTTGTCAAAATATCTGGGCGACGGGATAATGGCCTTCTGGGGAGCGCCCCAGGCGGTGCCCGACCACGCCGAGCGCACCGCCCGCGCGGCGCTGGCCATGGTCACGGCCCAGGAGGAGCTCAAGGTGCGTTTGGCCGCCGAGGGCAAGCCGGTTTTCGACATCGGCATCGGCCTGCACACCGGCCCGGCGGTGGTCGGCACGGTGGGCTCGGACCGGCGCATGGAGTACACGGCCATCGGCGACACGGTAAATTTGGCCAGCCGGGTGGAGCAACTCACCAAGGAGTTCGGGGTGCGCATAGTGGTCACCGCCGATTTCGCCAGAGGTCTGCGCGATAAGTTCGAATTCGAGGAGCTGGGCTCCGTCAGGGTGAAGGGGCGCAGCGCCGAGGTCCGGGTTCTGGAGTTGAAAGCAGTCAAGGAAGGTCTGGAGGATTCGCAATGAAACTTCGCAAAGTGCCGCGGGCCGTGCTGGTCGCCATGGCGGTGGTGGCCGCCGCGGTGGCGGGCGCGCTGGCCGAGACGGTCTACGTCAAGGTCAGGAACACCCGCATGGTCGACAAGCCCGACACCTACAAGGGCAAGCTGGTCAAGCGGCTCTACCACCGGGAGAAGCTCGAACGCCTGAAGAAGGGCAAGAAGTGGGACAAGGTCAAAAGCGGAGACAAGACCGGCTACGTCCGCAGCCGCGACCTGGCCCGCAAGCGCCCCGCGGACGTCAGGAAGCAGGGCTCCGGCTGGAAGTGGCTGCCGGGCAGCAAGGATCCGACCTTCACCGCCGGCACCCGGGCGCTGGGCCCGCTGGGCAAGGAATACACCAAGAAGAACAACCTCGAGAAGGGCCGCAAGGTCGTCGAGGAGCGCATGGACAAGATGAAGCTGGACCTCGATAAGCTGGAGAAGTTCCAGCGCGAGGGCCGGGTCGGCGACTTCGCCGGAGAGGAGGAGCAGAAATGAAGCGCTCGCCTCTCTCCATCGCCGCCGCCGGCGGGCTGTGCGCCGCGATCCTGGTCGCGGGCTGCACCGCCGAGCAGATCGGACAGGGCCTCAAGTCCGTAGTCAAGTTCGGGCAGGCCAACAAGCCCTTCACCTGGAAGGAGGAGCTGGAGGTCGGCGGCACCGTCGCGGCCCAACTGGCGGCCGCCTACGATGTCGTCGAGGACGCCAGGGCCACCGAATACGTCAACCTGGTGGCCAGCACCGTCTCCTCCTACGGCGAGCGCCCGGACGTCCTGCCCCGGCTGCTGATCCTCAAGAACGACGTGCCCAACGCCTACGCCTGTCCCGGCGGCTACATGTTCGTGACCACCGGACTGCTGAAGGTCTGCCAGGACGAAAGCGAGCTGGCCGGTGTCCTGGGCCACGAACTGGTTCACGTGGCCAAGAAGCACACCCTGGAGATGCTGCGCAGCAAGCGCCGGAGGAGCGCCTTCATAGAGGGAACCGCCGCGAACCTCGCGGACCGCAGCGAGATAGCCAAGAGCTACCCCGGCTTCAAGGGCGTCATCGACGCGGGCATCAACGGGATCGTGAACAACAACCACGGCAAGAAGGCCGAGGCGGAAGCCGACAGGCTGGGCGCCGAATGGGCCGCCCGCGCCGGCTACGACCCCGCCGGCCTGGGGCGGCTCATCGGCCGCCTGCCGACCGAGGGCAAGAAGAGCGCCTGGAAGGAGAAGTTCTCCGTCTACAAGGACGGCTCCACCCGCGCGCAGGGCATCGCCAAGGCGCTCGCCAAGGCGGGCGTCGCCGGCGGCGGAGTCAGGAACGCCAAGCGCTACAAGCGCGAACTAGTGGGCGTCCTGAAATAGACCTTCCCGCAGCGGAAAGACCGGGGGCGCCGCAAGCGGCGCCCCCGCGCGTTTCCGTCCCAAGCGCCGGCGGCGATCAACTGAAGCCGCTGGCGCAGGATCCGAAGAGCATGCAGGCCGCCCCCTGGCCGCTGTGACTGCTGTCGCACGCGCCGGCCAGCACCTGGAGCTGCTCCTCGTGGATCAGCTCCGGCGCATCGGAGAGTTCCGCGGGCGGGTGTTGGGCGGCGCGGCGCGAGCGCTTGCTCTCGGCCCCGGGGGCCTCGCGCCACTCCAAGAGGCCGATCTCCACCAGCGACTCGGTGAAGCGCTCCAACTCCTCGACGGCGGCGGGGACCGACAGCTTCCGGCAGCGGGAGAGCATCGCGGCGATCTTCTCCGTCTCCTGGGAACCGTCGGCCAGTTCCCAGACCAGCGCGCCGGCGGGGTTCAGCGACCAGACCTTGCCGGCCCGCGGCGAGACGATGACCTCCTCCTCGCCGATCCGGCGGCTGGCCAGGGCCGGGGAGTGCACCAGGTACTTGGCCATGACGGGCTCCTCCTCTCGCCTAACGCTGGAAGGTGGGCAGGTACTGGTAGGGAATGGCCAGTACCAGCACCTCGCAGGCCGTGCTGTAGGCCCCCCCATAGCTCGAGCGCCCGCGGGTGATGCTCCCGTTGGCCGCCTGGGCCTTGATGATCGAGTCACGAAGCTTGGGGTAGTACTTGGACCAGTCCGGGTCGCCGGCCTGGAACAGGCCCTGGCCCACGTAGAGGTCGGTGTAGTGCGGGAAGGAACCCCTCCCCCGGCCGGACTTCATCATCCTGCGCATGTAGGCGATGGCCTTGCGCGCCTCCTTGGTCTCGCGCCGGCCCAGGCCGCAGAAGACCATCACCCCGGCGGCGCTCAGCGCCGGACGGCTGCTCCGCCCGCCCATGGAGTAAGCGATGCCCCCGTCGGCACACTGGCTCTTCCTCATGTACTCAATGCCCTTGTCGATGGTCTTCTGGGGCACGTTGATGCCCGCCTGGCGCGCCGCCCAGATGGCCTGCACCTGGGTGATGGTGATGGAGCCCTCGTGCCCCCGGGCCACCGGCTGGTAGATCCAGCCGCCCTCCGGGCTCTGGCACTTGGCGGTGAGGCGCACGCCCTTCTTGACGCTCTTGCGCAGCTTGCGGGCCAAGTCGCGGTTGGCACTCATCCCGTAAACCTCGGCCATGAAGTGCAGGGCGTAACCGTGGCCGTGCATGCTCCGGCCGCCGACGTCGGCGTAGCAGCCCTCTCTATCTTGGAGTTTAAGCAGGAAGCGTGCGGCCTTCTCGACGACCTTGGCGTGCTTGCCGCGCCCGGGCACGTGGCCCGCCGACAGGAGGGCCAGCCCGGCCAGCCCGGTCATGGCCGCGCGGTGGCTGCGACCCGTCCCGAATGAGCCGTCCTTGCTCTGCTGCTTGGCCAGGTAGTCGCAGGCCCTGCTGATCGCGCGGGCGGCCTTGGGGGTAACCTCCAGGCGCGCGGACGAGCCGGTGCCGCGCACCTTGGGCTCGGCCTTGGGCTTAGGCTTGGGCTCTTTCTTGGGGGCGGGCTCGCCGGCCGAAGAGGCCAGGGGCAACGCCAGGACTAAAACGATGAGCACGCGCAGACTTCTCTTCATGGGCTCAGACTCCCTTCGGCTGCTACTATATATCATACCCCGGCAAGCAGGTCCAGGTCAATACCCCGGTGCGCTCAGCGCTGGAAAGTGGGCAGGTACTGGTACGGAATGGCCAGAACCAGCCCGTAGCAGGCCGTGCCGAAGGCCGGGCCGTAGTTCGAGCTCCAGCTGCCATCGTGGCTCTGGCGCTTGATCAACTCGTCGCGGAGCTTGGGGTAGTGCTTGGACCAGTCCGGGTCGCCGGCCTGGAACAGGCCCTGACCCAGGTACAGAGTGGTGTAGTGGTCGAAGCTGGTCAGCCCCCGGTAGCTCCTGACGTTGCCCTTCATCATCTTGCGCATGTAGCCGATGGCCTTGCGGGCCTCCTTGGTCTCGCGCCGGCCCAGGCCGCAGAAGACCATCACCCCGGCCACGCTCAGCGCCGGCCGCGATCCGCCCATGCCCAGGCGGTAGGAGATGCCCCCGTCGCGCTGCTGGCTCTTCTTCATGTAGTTAATGCCCTTGTCGATGGTCTTCTGGGGCACGTTGATGCCCGCCTGGCGCGCCGCCCAGATGGCCTGCACCTGGGTGATGGTGATGGAGCCCTCGTGCCCCCGGGCCACCGGCTGGTAGATCCAGCCGCCCTCCGGGCTCTGGCACTTGGCGGTGAGGCGCACGCCCTTCTTGACGCTCTTGCGCAGCTTGCGGGCCAAGTCGCGGTTGGCACTCATCCCGTAAACTTCGGCCATGAAGTGCAGGGCGTAGCCGTGGCCGTGCATGCTCCGACCGCCGACGTCGGCGTAGCAGCCCTCTCTATCTTGGAGTTTAAGCAGGAAGCGCGCGGCCTTCTCGACAGTCTTGGCGTGCTTGCCGCGGCCGGGCACGTGGCCGGCGGCCAGCAGGGTCAGGCCCACCAGCCCGGTCATCGCCGCGCGGTGCTGCCCGCCGCGGCCCTCGAAGGAGCCGTCCTTGCCCTGCAGCTTGGCCAGGAAGTCGCAGGCTTTGCTGATCGCGCGGGCCGCCTTGGGGGTGACCTCCAGGCGCGCGGACGAGCCGGTGCCGCGCACCTTGGGCTCGGCCTTGGTCTTGGGCTTGGGCTCCTTCTTGGGAGCGGGCTCGCCGGCCAGCGACAGGCAGGGGACCAGCAGGGCGGCGGCGAGCAGAGAAAGGCGTTTTCCGGTCATTGGGCGTACTCCCTTCGGGCTGATTATCATCCCGACGACGGGAGATGTCAACAGCCGCGTTCCGCGCGGGGCCAGCGCTCAGCGCTGGAAAGTCGGCAGGTACTGGTAGGGGATGGCCAGAACCAGCGCGTAGCAGGCCGTGCCGAAGGCCGGGCCGTAGTTCGAGCTCCAGCTGCCGTCGTGGCTCTGGCGCTTGATCAGCTCGTCGCGGAGCTTGGGATAATGTTTGGACCAGTCCGGGTCGCCGGCCTGGAACAGGCCCTGGCCCAGGTACAGCGTGGTGTAGTGGTCGAAGCTGGTCAGTCCCCGGTAGCTCCTGACGCGGCCTGTCATCATCTTGCGCATGTAGGCGATGGACTTGCGGGCCTCGCGGCTCTCGCGCTTTCCCAGGCCACAGAAGACCATCACCCCGGCCACGCTCAGCGCCGGACGGCTGGAGCGCTGCCCCAGGGAGTAGGCGATGCCCCCGTCGGCGCACTGGCTCTTCTTCATGTACTCGATGCCCTTGTCGATGGTCTTCTGGGGCACGTTGATGCCCGCCTGGCGCGCCGCCC
>CBDUSI010000143.1:0-9995 GCA_965370045.1 uncultured bacterium
GCATCGACTTCGGAACCCCTCCTCGAATCTGAACCATTCTGCCCCCAATCACGACGGCTCCATTTTTCAACGGCCTGCTAGCTCCTGGTGAATATGGCAATCTTGTTGAGTGGGTTCTCCCGGGCCCTGAGGATCGAGTCGATGCCGATCACCCGGTCGCGGGTGCGCATCAGCTCGCCGCAGCGGGCGGCCTCTTCGAAAGCCAGCTTCTCGACGGCGTCGAGGTCCGCCGGGTCAACGCCGGCGGCCTTGGCCACCAGGCCAAAGACCGACTCGACCGCCAGCGGCGCGCAGGGCTTGCCCAGTCCGGCCAGCTGCTTGTCAACGTGCCTGGAGAACTCCTTGGGCTCCATCTCGCCCTGCTGGCCGGCGACCTCGTCGCGAAGCGCCTGGTAACGCCCCACGTTCAGCCGGTCCGAGAGCAGCTTGAAGAACTCCCCCGTCGCGACCAGCCCCTTGACCCCGCCCCGCTCGGCGACCGGCGGCGCCTCGGCGGCCAGTTCCAGGGCCTTGACCATCAGCTTGTCGGAATCAGTCACGTCGTCGACGATGCCGGCCTCCTCCATCTGGCCGGCGTCCAGCCGCGCGCCGGTGGCGCCCATGTAGAGGGCGTTGGTCGGGCCGGACTTGAGCAGTACGTTGAGCACCCCGTCCCAGCCGGGCAGGATGCCGATATTGACCTCGGAGAACTGTATGCCGGCCCCCGCCTCGGCCACGCAGTAGCTGGCCATCAGCGGCCACTCCACCGATCCGCCGAAGCGCTCGCCGTGCATGATCGACACGGTGGTCCGCTCCGCCGAAAGCCGCTTGATGCGCACGTCCAGCGCGGCGCCCTGCTTGAGGTACTCGTTGACCGCCGCGTAGTTCGGCGGGTCTTCGTCTTCGGCCAGGCCCCCGGCGAACATAGTCACGTCAGCGCCAGCGTGTACCTTGCCCTCGCCGCCGTGGAAAACCACGAACTTGACGTCCGCATCCGCTTCGACGGCGTCCAGCGCCCCGCCGATTTCCGCCAGCGCCTCCGGCGGCACGGTGTTGACCTTGCTGTTGGGGTTACTTATCTCCAGCAGCGCGCCGGTCTTGCCCCCGGCCGTTGTCCTGGTGAGCCTGGCGTATCCGCCCGCGCCGGAGAAGACCTCTTCGTCTGCCATTCTACGCTCCCTTTTCAACGGCCTGCCAGATAGGCTTCGAGGACCTGGTTGGTGCCGGCAATCTCGCCGCCCTCCCAGGCGTAAACGCCCTGACCGGCTTCTTTGCCTCCGAAACCGGCCTCGACCAGGCGCCTCAGCAGCGGCGCCGGCTTGTAGGCGCCACCGAACTGCTTCTCCATTTCCTGGAGGCCCGAGCGGGCCGCGGCCAGGCCCAGCCCGTCGAGCGCGGCGAGGATGCCCTGGGGATGGTTCAGGCAGAAGCGGCAGCCGCGGTCGACGTCGGCGACCGTGCTGGTGCCCTCCTCCACGACCCTCACGGCTTCGTTGATCATCACCAGCCAGGCGCGCCTGCCGACGAGCGCGGCGTCCCCAGCGTCGGCCTTCTTCCCTTGGAGCTCGGCGACTTGGGGATTGAAGGCCGGCGGCTTGCCCCGCTCCCAGATGTAGAAGCCCTTGCCGGTCTTCTGGCCGCAGGCACCCGCCTTGACCAGCTTGGAAAGCAGCGCGCTCGGCGCGAAGGCATCATCGAGCTCGGCCGCCAGCACTTCCAGGATGTGCTCAATGGTGTCCAGGCCGATGAGGTCCGAAAGCATAAAGGGGCCCATGGGGTGCTTGGGGCCGCCCTCGGCCTTGAAATACTTGTCAACGCTTTCGACCGTCGCGAGGCCCGCGTCCAGACCCAGGACGGCGTCGTTGAGCATGGGGATCAGGATGCGGTTGATCACGAACCCGGCGCGGTCCTTCGAGAAAGTGATCTGCTTGGCGAACGTGGCGCCCAGCGCCAGGGTGGCCTCGCAGGTCTCTTTCGAGGTGTAGAGGCCCCTGATGATCTCCAGGCCCTTCATGCGCGGCACCGGGTTCATGAAGTGCATGCCGATGAAGTTCTCAGGTCTCTTGACCGAAGCGGCCAGCCGGGTGATGGGAATCGAGGAGGTGTTCGAGGCGATGATCGCGTCGTCGGCGAGCACCCCCGAGAGGCTGTCGAAGACCTTCTTCTTGATCTCCAGAGACTCGGGCACGGCCTCGACCACGAAGCCGCAGCCGGCCAGCTCGCCGGCGTCGGTGGTGATCGCGATGCAGCCAAGTGTTTTCATCTTGGCGGCCTCGTCGATCTTGCCCTTCTCGACCAGCTTGGAGAGGCCCTTGTCAATGCCCTTGAGCACCGCGTCGAGCTGCTCCTGGACGATGTCGTACAGGATCACTTTCTCGAAGCCGCCCCGGGCCGCGGCCAGCTCGGCGATGCCCCGCCCCATGATGCCGGAACCCACGACTCCGAAGATGCTGCTCTTGCCCGCCATGATTTGAATCCCCTCTCAAACAAAAGGATGATCGGCTGACCGTGGCGGACATTACTCTATTGCCTCAAAAAACCGCCTTCAAGTGCATTTCCGCCACCTGGGGCCGTCCTCCGCAATCCGCCATTTTCGGAAACGAGTGCCTCTTGAAATCCGCGAATTCCAGCGTATAATCGCCGCCCAATGAGCAAGAAGCGCCCCGACGAATCCGCGGACAGAGGCGAGGCCGCCTGGCGCCGAGCCCTGGAAGGCTCCAGGCAGCTCCAGCCCGAGCACACCACCATCAGCGGCCTGCCCCTCGAACCGCTCTACTACCCGCCGGACGCCGACTCCGGCGAGTACGCTGAGAATCTTGGCTTCCCCGGCCAGCCGCCCTACACCCGGGGCATCCACGCCAGCATGTACCGCGGGCGGACCTGGACCATGCGCCAGTTCGCCGGCTTCGGCACCGCCCGGGAAACCAACGGGCGCTACAAGTTCCTGCTGGCCAACGGCCAGACCGGGCTGAGCGTCGCCTTTGATTTCCCCACGCTGATGGGTTACGACTCGGACCATCCCCGCTCGCTAGGCGAAGTGGGCCGCTGCGGAGTCGCGGTCGCCTCGCTGGCCGACATGGAGACCCTCTTCGAGGGCATCCCCATGGGCGAGGTCTCCACCTCGATGACCATCAACGGCCCGGCGGCGGTGATCTTTGCCTTTTACGTGGCCGCCGCCGACAACCAGGGAGTCAGCCGCAAGAATCTGCGCGGCACCATCCAGAACGACATCCTCAAGGAGTACCACGCGCAGAACTCCTGGATATTCCCGCCGGAGCCCTCCATGCGCCTGGTCGTCGATACTTTCGAGTTCTGCGCCGGAGAAGTTCCCCAGTGGTACCCGGTGTCGATCAGCGGGTATCACATCCGCGAGGCGGGCTCGACCGCCGCGCAGGAACTGGCCTTCACCCTGGCCGACGGCTTCGCCTACGTCCAGGCGGGCATCGACCGCGGGCTGGAAGTCGACAGCTTCGTCCCGCGGTTCTCCTTCTTCTTCAACGCGCACCTGGACTTCTTCGAGGAGATCGCCAAGTACCGCGCCGCGCGACGCATCTGGTACCGGCACATGAGCGAGCACTTCGGGGCCCGGAACCCCAAGAGCCTGTCGCTGCGCTTTCACACCCAGACTGCGGGCTGTTCGCTGACCGCCCAGGAACCCTACAACAACGTGGTCCGCACCGCGCTTCAGGGCATGGGCGCGGTGCTGGGCGGCACCCAGTCGCTGCACACCAACAGCCTGGACGAGAGCTACGCCCTGCCCACCGAAGGTGCCGTGCGCATCGCGCTGCGCACCCAGCAAGTCATCGCTTGCGAGTCGGGCGCCGCCGCGGTGATCGACCCGCTGGGCGGCAGCTACTTCGTGGAGGCGCTCACCGACCGCCTGGAGGCCGAGGCCGAGACCTACTTCGAGCGCATCGAAGGGCTCGGCGGCATGTTCAAGGCCATCGAGTCGGGGTTCTTCCGGCGGGAGATCGCCGGCGCGGCGGCGCGCTATCAGCGCGAAGTTGAGAACGGCCGCCGCAAGGTGGTCGGGGTCAACTGTTACCAGGGCGGAGAAGAGACCCCCATCGAACTCCTCCGAGTGGGCCCCGAGGTCGAGAAGGAGCAGTTGGCCCGCATCGCCAGGCTCAAGGAGAAACGCGACGACGCCAGGGTCGAGAAGGCGCTCGCGGCGCTGCGCGCGGCGGCCGAGAAGGGCGAGAACCTCATGCCCTCGCTGGTCGAGGGCGCCCACGCCTACGCCACCCTCGGGGAGATGGTCGGAGTGCTCCGCGAGGTATTTGGAGAATACACCATACGGGACAGGATCTCGGCATGAGCGAAGCGAAGCGCATCAGGTTGCTGATCGGCAAGCCGGGCCTGGACGGCCACGACCGCGGCGTCAAGATCGTGGCTCGGGCCCTGGCCGAAGCGGGCATGGAGGTCATCTACACCGGGCTGCACCAGACCCCCGAGCAGATCGTCGAGGCCGCCATCCAGGAGGACGTCGCCGGCGTGGGACTCTCCATCCTCTCCGGCGCGCACACCACCATGTTCGGGCGGGTCCGCGAGCTCCTCGACGAGCGCGGGCGCAAGGACATGGTCCTCTTCGGCGGCGGCATCATTCCTCCGGAAGACGTTCCCGAGCTGGAGAAGCTCGGCGTGGACCGCGTTTTCGGGCCGGGCACGCCCACCGACCAGATAGTCGA
The DNA here is from genome assembly GCA_965370045.1 of uncultured bacterium. GTDB lineage: Bacteria > Planctomycetota > SZUA-567 > JAKLDR01 > JAKLDR01 > CAZONU01. The sequence continues at coordinate 4,668 of CBDUSI010000143.1, forward strand.
GTACGTCCGCGAGCGCCTGGGCGGCTGAAGCAGCCCCGCGCGCATGGCCGCCCCCCGGGACCCCGCCGAACTGCTGACCGCGGCCCGCGCGGGCGACCGCGTCGCCCTCGCCCGCCTGATAACCCTGGCCGAAACCGACCCCGAGCTGGAGATACCCTCCGGCGAAGCCCCCGCCGCCCAGGTAGTGGGCGTCACCGGCTCGCCGGGAGTCGGCAAGTCCTCGCTGCTCGACCGCCTGGCCGGTGAGCTGGCCCGGGCCGGCTCGCGCCCCGCGGTGCTGGGCGTCGACCCCACCAGCCCCTTCACCGGCGGCGCGGTGCTCGGCGACCGGGTGCGGATGAGCGAGCAGACCCTGTCCGCGGGCGTTTTCGTCAGGAGCATGGCCAGCCGTGGCTCCGCGGGGGGACTCTCGCGGGCCGTGAGCGCGGCGGTGCGCGCGCTGGGCGCCGCCGGGTACGCTCCGGTGCTGGTCGAAACCGTGGGCGCCGGCCAGGGCGAGGTGGCCGTCGGCGAGTTGGCCGATACCGTAGTCGTCGTGCTGGTCCCGGGCATGGGCGACGACATCCAGATGCTGAAGATGGGCGTGCTGGAGATCGCCGACGTTTACGCTGTTAACAAGTGCGACCTCGGCGGCGCGGAGCTTTACGCCGAAGAGCTGCGCGCCACGCTCTCGGCAGTCGCCGCGCCGACCCGCGCCCGCCGGGAACTCGACGGTGCCCCGGACTGGCCCGCGCCGGTCATCGCAACCAGCGCCCGCACCGGCGAAGGCGTCGCCGAACTGGCCGCGGCCCTCGAGTCGCACTGCGGGCACCTCGCCGAAGACAACCTGGGCGAGGAGCTCCGCCGCGCCCGCGCCGCCCGGCGCATCAGGCGCGCACTCGCCGAGCTGCTCACCGAGCGGGCCGCCGGAAGCGGCTCGGGAACCCAGCGCCTCAAGGAACTGGCCGCCGCCGCCGCCGCGGGCGAGATTTCCGAAATGGGAGCGGCCCGGATTCTGGCCGAGGAAGAAGACCCCAAAGACTGAGGCGGCCGGGCGCCTTACGCCGGTGCCATCGAGTAGCCCTGCTCCCGCGCGTAGCCGGCAAGCGCCTTCTTAAGTAGTTTGCGGCCGCGGGAGATTCTGCTCATCACCGTGCCGATGGGGCAATCCAGCACCCGGGCGATCTCTTTGTAACTGAGGTTCTCCACCGCGGAGAGCAGCACCGGCTTGCGGAAGCAGTCGGGCAGCTTCTCGACCGCACGCTTGACCTCCTCGGCGAGCGACTCGCCGAGGTCCGCGGCCCCTTCTCCGGCGCTCGGGCCGCTGGCCGGGCCACCGGCGGCCACGAAGGGCTCCACGTCGTGGAACCTGACCTTCACCGGGGAGTTGGCCAACTTGCGGTACCGGTTGATGTTGGTGTTGTTCATGATGGTCATCAGCCAGGCGCGGCAGTTGGTGTTTCGTGCGAAGGTGTTGAAGGACCGGAAGGCCCGCAGGCAGGTCTCCTGCACCAGGTCCTCGGCCGCATCGGGACTGCGGGTCATCCACAACGCGGTGCGATAGAGCGAGTCGAGATGGGTGAGGGCCACATCCTCGAACTCCGCCCGCCTGTCGCCCCGCCTGTCATCATCGTTCTCTGGGAGAGAAATCTTCCTGATCATGGCGTAATCCTCCGGCGCTCTGGAAGCGGCCATCCCCGCCGCCATCCGTTTTCCAAGCTTCAACAGTCTCAATACGCAAGCCGTGTGCCAGCGGGATAGGCCCCGGTGCCTGGGGAAGAAATCGAGCTCCTTACCCGCCATGCACGGCAAATGCGGGCACGAGCCAATACCCGGCAGCACGGAACCCGAGCCACAAACCATATCCGAAGGCTGCGCCTTAGCAGTGTTATAGTAGCCATTGGCTATGATATTCGGCGCCTCCAGTCCGGCCGACGGCGGACGTGCCTCAGCGCTATCTCGCAAAACCGATGTGTATTCCCAGATACGCAGGCGCACTCCCGATTCCGGCGCAAATGGCAAGCTACTTGCTTGGACGACCGGTACACCAAGCATAGGAACACAGCGCCTGGAGGCTGAGCATGGCCGACATAGTGATTGTTGACGACAGCAAGCTCTGGCTCGAACTCTATGAACGCTCGCTTGCCGCCGCCGGGCACCGGATCAGGACCTTCAAGAACGGCTCCGACGCGCTCAAGGAAATAGACCAGCGCTGGGCTGATCTGGTAATCCTGGACATCCGCATGTCGCCCAGCGGGCGAGAGATACTCAAGTCACTCCAGGCCAACTTCCCCGACCTGCCGGTGATCGTGAACACTTCCTACGCCGGCTACCGCGACGATCCCGACTTCAAGAGCGCAACCGGGTTCATAGTCAAGTCCACCGACACCACTCTCCTGGTCGAAACGGTAGACCGGATACTGACTGAATGCAGCGAACGAACCGGCTGACGCCCGACACTTGCGTCGCCTCTCCACCGGGACCGGTTTTGGCGTTGACAGCGTTATGCGACCTGTTACCTTGATTCTGAGGTCGGCAGAAAGGGAGGGCTCCGGGTGAAGCTGATCGAGAGCAACAAGGCGATCGCATCCGATTCCCTCGCTGGGATTTACGTCAGAATATTGGAGGCCCTCTGCGGCGCCGCCGATTTCCGGGCCGCGGCCAAGACGGTGCTCAAAGAGATATCCCACGCCACGAATTGCGAGGCGGTGGGGCTGCGCGTGCACGACCGCAAGGACGATTTCCCCTACTTCTCCTACCTGGGCTTCGACGACAGCTTCATCGAGCAGGAAAACCGCCTGTGCCGTATGGAATGCGACGGCCGCATTGCCCGCGAGGCCACCGGCCACTCCACACTGGACTGCATGTGCGGGGTGGTCCTGCGCGGGCGCACCGACGCCGGGAAATCCATCTTCACCGAAGGCGGCAGCTTCTGGACCAACTCCACCACCGAACTGCTTTCCGGCCAGGGCACCAGCAAGCTCGAACCGGGAACCAGGAACACCTGCAACACGGCCGGGTACGAGTCGGTGGCGCTGGTGCCCCTGCGCTGCGAGGACCGCATACTGGGTCTGCTCCAGGTCAACAGCCGCGAGGCGAGGCGCTTCACCCCCGACCTCATCGAGTTCCTGGAAATGATCGGGCACCATACCGGCGCCGCGGTGGAAGCCGCCTGGCGCCGCGAGCATCTCGGCCTGATGCTCAAGGAGTTCGAGGCCCAGCAGAGCGGGCCCGCGGCGGCGGTGGCCATGGAGCAGATGGCTGCCACTCTGGCCCACGAGGTCAAGAACCCCCTGGCCGGGATGATGCTCTCGGCCACCCGGCTCAGGAAGTTCCTCAAGGGCGATGACAAGGTCGGGTCCATTGCCGATCACCTGATCCACTCCATCAACACGCTCAGCGAAACGGTCACCCGGGTGACGGACTCCGCCGGACGCCCGCAGGTCGAGATGGACCGGCTGGAGATCAACCAGGTGCTGGAGGGCGCCCTGCACCTCATCGCCCCGCGGGCCGCCGACCAGGACGTGCTGATCATCCGCCAGATGCCCGAGAACCTCCCCGCGATCCAGGCCGACGCGCACCTCCTCAAACGAGCCTTCCTCAACCTCCTGGTCAACGCCCTGGAAGCCATGCCCGCCTCCGGCCGGCTGAGCGTCGAGACCCGCCAGACCGACGACGGCGGCATCCAGACGACCATCACCGACACCGGCTCGGGCCTGGACGATGACCAGGTCGAAACCCTCTTCAAGCCTTTCGTGACCGGCAAGCCCAACGGCACCGGGCTGGGCCTGGCCATCGTCAAGCGCATCGCCGAACTGCACTCCGGATCCGTCGATCTCCGAGCGACACCCGGCGGGGGCGCCCAGGCGATCCTGCGCCTGCCGGCCGCCGAGGTTTAGCAGGCCGGCATGGCCCACCGCGTCCTGATCGTCGAGGACGACTCCACCGTCCGCGAACAGCTCGCCGGCGCGCTGGAGGACGAGGGCTTCAACGTCGGCGCGGTCCCCTCGGTCGAGGAGGCCCTGGAATCCCTGGCCGTTGGCGAGTTCGACCTGATCATCACCGACCTGCGCCTGCCCGACGGCAGCGGCCTCAAAGTCGTGGAGACCGCTCGCGAACGCCAGCCGGACTGCCCCGTGCTGGTAGTCACCGCCTACGCCAGCGTGGACACCGCCGTGGAGGCCATGCGCCGAGGGGCATTCCACTACCTCCCCAAGCCCTTCTCCCTCGACGGCCTGCTGGTCGAAGTCGAGAAAGCCGTGGAGCACGGCCGCCTGCTCCGCGAGCGCCGCTCGCTCCGCGAGCGCCTCTCGGCCGAGCGCGGGCTGGGGAAACTCCTGGGCGAGAGCCCGGCGATGCACCAGCTGAAGGAGATGATTCGCGGGGCGGCGGCCGCGAGCTCCACGGTGCTGATCACCGGGGAGACCGGCACCGGCAAGGAACTGGTGGCCAACGCGGTCCACTACGAGAGCGCCCGGGCCGGAGGGCCGCTGGTCAAGGTCAACTGCGCGGCGCTGACCGAGAGCCTGCTGGAGTCCGAGCTCTTCGGCCACGAGCGCGGCGCCTTCACCGGCGCGGAGAAGAGCCGCGCCGGGCGCTTCGAGCGCGCCGACGGGGGCACCCTCTTCCTCGACGAGATCACCGAGATGGGCGCGCACGTTCAGGCCAAGCTGCTGCGCGTGCTGCAGGGCGAGAGCTTCGAGCGGGTCGGCGGAGAGAAGCCCATCGAGGTGGACGTACGCATCGTCGCGGCCACCAACCGCGACCCGGAGGGCGCGGTCACCGAGGGCAAGCTGCGCCAGGACCTCTACTACCGCCTCAACGTCGTGCGCCTGGACGTGCCCCCGCTCCGCGACCGCCTGGCGGACATCCCGCTCCTGGCCGAGCGCTTCCTGTCCGCATCGGCGGCGCGCGCCGGGCGTGTGCCGCCCGAGCTCTCTTCGAAAGCCATGGAAGCCCTCTCGCGCCACGACTGGCCGGGGAACATCCGCGAACTGGAAAACTGCATCGAGCGCGCGCTGGTCATGTGCCGCGGCGGCGAGATCGCGCCCTCCGACCTGCCCCCGCCTCTCTCCGCGGGCGCCGAGCCCGACCCCCGGGAGCCCGACACGCTGAACCTCAAGAAACTGGAAGAGCGCGCGCTGCTGGGCGCCCTGGAGCAGTCCGGCTGGAACAAGGCCCAGGCCGCCAAGGCGCTGGGCATCTACCCGGCCTCGCTCTACAAGAAGATGAAGCGCTTCGGGATATCCCTGGAGCGTCCCGGGAAGTAACCGCCCTCCCCCGCCCCCGCGCCGGCTAGCAGGCCGTTGAAAAATGGGGCGGCCGTGATTGGAGCCAGAATGGTTCAGA
>CBDUSI010000144.1:0-9904 GCA_965370045.1 uncultured bacterium
TACAAAACTCCGGCTACGGAGTTACTCAATGCTAAAATGCTCTAGCAGGCCGTTGGGCGTCGAGGGCCGCTATCTGCTGCCTCTCTCGCCGAACCCATGCACCCGGACCTTGATCATTTCGAACTCGGCGTCCGCGGGCTTCTCGCGGTGCCCGCCAGCGACGTCCCGCCGTGGGTTCATGTATACGGCGGTCACCACGACCCAGCCGCCGGGATAGGCTACAACGTACGTCCCGGAAAGGTTGAATGCTTCGCTGCCGGGAAAGTGCCGAGCGACGTGTCCTCCCGGTACGCGGTCCGCGATCTGTCTGGCAAGGCCCCGGGCGGTGCCCGAGATCAGGGTTTCTATGTAACCCGTCCGCTTGCCTGAGAAGGCCTCGTCGCTGAGGTCCAGCCAGAAGCACGCGTCGAAATTGCCCTTTCCATACGCGGTGACACCACGGTCGCCATCCGTGGACCCAAAAAACTTCATCCCCTTGGGTGGCTCCAGCCACTTGAGCAAGCCGCTGGGATCCGTGATATAGGGAGGAGAGGGCTTCTTGGACCCCGCTCTGGCGATGTCCCAAAAGATGTAGGCGAACTGCCCCAGGCAGACTGTGCAGAGCAAAATGAACGCAACCAAGAGCCCCTTCCGCTTCGACACTTCGCCGGCCATGGCCGAGCCCTCCTTTTTCATTTAGTCCGACATTTCCCAGATGGCGTTTCCAAGCCATCCCTCCAGTCTGTTTCGCCCCTAGGCGGTGTAGCCCAGGTACTTCCTGCGACTCTCCAACTTGAGCAGCGCGGCCAGGGCGTAGCAGCCCGTCCGGGTGTTGAGCGAGCTCCTGGTCCCGTGGGCGTACTCCGCGCCGGTGCCGTAGAAGCCGCCGTGGAGGCGCTTGTCCTTGCGCTTCACCTCCTGCAGCGAGAGCAAGTGGTCCAGCGAGCGGTGGCAGGCCTCCAGGTATTTCTTCTCGCGGGTTATGCGTCCGAAGTCCAGCAGTTCGATGACCAGGCTGGCCGCGGCGCTGCTCACCGGACGGCGGCCGAAGGCGCCGCTGGGCGTCTGCTGGCGGAGGATCCAGTCCAGGTACCTCCTGGCCGCGTCGAGGTACCTGGTCTTCCAGGTGAGCAGGTACGCGCGCATCAGCGCCAGCGCCGTGAAGTCGTCGTTGTACTTGTGCATCTCCTGCCAGCCGACGTGGGCCCGGTTGGGGCCGCGGCCGGTGAGGTCCCGCCCGGTATCCGGGTCCACCTCGATGCGGATGGAGCCGTCCTTCTTGAGGAATATCCTCATCCAGGCGTCGGCGATGCCCAGGCCGGTGCTCAGCCACTGCTTGTCGTGCGTGGCCGCGTAGAGGTCGAAGAAGAAGAGCGGGCTGCCCCCGTGAAAGGAGCCTAACTGCCAGTAAGGCTTTCGCCCGTTTACGTGGCAGGTCCAGGCCGGGTAGCGCTTGCGCAGGGCGTTGCTCCGAAACCACCCGGCGAAGAGCTTGGCGCGGTAGAGCCCCTCACCGTCCCTGGCCAGCACCCCCAGGTGGAGCAGCGCCCAGGCGGCGCTCAGCGCGTCGCGCGGGTGGCACCAGTCGGGTCTGGGGGGTGACCTCGCGGATCATCCCGAACGTCTTGCGGTCCCGGGCGTCGGTGATCTGCAGCGACTTGAGGTACTCGCCGGCCGACCTGGCTGATTCCCGATACCTCTTTTCGCCGGTGCGCTTCCAGGCCATCAGCATGGCGATGACCGTCATCCCCGTGGTCCAGTTGGTGGTCAGCACCGGCTCGCCGATGCGCGCGCCGCGCCCGCCGCGCACGTCGATGCGGTCCACGTACCGGCCGCAGTCGGCGCTGGACGGCCGGTCGACCTGTCCGGCCGCGAACCAGCCGGCCAGCTTGCGGGCGCGGGTCAGGAGCTGCTGCTTGAGCGATGACATGGGCCTACCTTCCAGGGGGTCTTCCCCGCCCGAGGCGGCGGTTTCTTGGGGGACTTCTGGTGCGGCGCGGGCCGTGGCGGCTGCCGGGGAGGCGGCTGCGCGGGAACGGGCTGCGGCCCCACCGAGGCCACGTCCAGGCGGTGGAAGATGCCCCGGGTCCGGTCGGCGTAGAGGCCTATCCGGCCATTACTGAGCGTCCCGTCGACCGCCTCCAGGAGGGGCTGCCCGTTGACTCCCGCGCGGATGCGGTTCCCCCGGGCGGTCACGAACATGGAGAAGATGTCCCTGAGCAGCGCGCCCCCCGGCCGGGCGGCTGCCTGCCGGGCCGCGGGTCTCTCCTGGAAGATGCGCAGGGCGTTGCGCACCATCGAGGGGTCGCCGCTGGCGGCCAGTTGCTTCTTCTTCCCGCCGTCCACCAGGAAGAGCCGGGCGCTGCTCCGCGCGCGGTTCACCGTGAATAGATAATAGCGCTTGCCCTTCCGGCGGAAGACCAGGCCCACGGACCCCGAGCGGCCCGAGACGAGAGCGTTGAGCAGCACGTCGCCGTGGACGTCGTAGCGGGTCAGCATGTTCGCGGCCTCAGTGGCGCTCTCGTCGAGGTGCAGGCACCCCCCGGCGGTGACCGGCCAGGGGGCCGCCGGGGCGTTCACACGAAAGGCCCGCCAGTAGCCGCAGTCCTCGGCGAACTGGGTGGTGAACCAGAAGGCGCGCAGCAGCGCCTTCCTGCCCGGCTTGCGTTGCCCGGCGCTCACCCGCGTGACCCGCGCGTCGTCGAAGGCCGCCCGGCTGTCCACCGAGTAGAAGCCCACCTTGCCGCCCAGCGGCTGCTGCACGGTGGCCGCCAGGACCACCTTGCCGTCCAGCAGGCAGGCGATCTGGTCGCCGAGCACCTGCACCTGCATGGCGTACCAGGTGTCGCCCTTGACTTTGAAGGGCAGCTCGCGCTCGTCCAGGATGCGCCAGCCGAAGGGCGCGTTGGAGTGGTAGGCGAGCTGCACCTTGGAGCTGGCCCGGTGCAGCCGGAAGAGCGCGAAGCCGTCGGCCGTCGAGCGGAAGATCAGCCCGGCGCGCCCGTCCTTCTGGTTGGGGCCGATGCGCACCCGGGCGCTGAAAGCGTAATCGGTCCACTTCTCCTGGCCGGCGAAGACCGCGTGAAGCATCGCGTCGTCGCTGAACTGGCGCAGCGCGCCCTGCTCCACGTACCAGGTGCGCTGGTCGGAGCCGCCGGTGTCCTGCTTCCAATCGTCGGCGGCCTTCCGGTCGGTGAAGTCCTCCGCGAAGACCTTCGCCCCGCGCTTCATGGGCGTTCCCCCGCGGGCCGGCGCGGCGCCGGCGCGAAAAGTCTGAAGCTTGAGCTCGGCCAGCGGCTCGAGCCTGGCCCGGACCCTGCGGCCGTCGTAGATCGCGAGGTTTTGTGACCAGGAGCGCCGGCCCGGCAGGGCGGCGACCACGCGGCCCCAGCCGCCGGGGACGCGGACCTCCAGCGGCGCGGTGCCCAGCGGTCGGGAGTCCAGCCAGATCTTCGCGCCCTGCGGCTCGGAAGAGACGCGCAGCAGGCAGCTCTCCCCGACCTTCTTGTCCGCGGGGCACTCGGCCAGCAGCTTCTTCAGGCGGGCGACGGGTATCGCGAAGTTGACCCGCGAGGTGCCCAGGGCCATGTTGGCCACGCCCATCACCCGCCCATCGGGGGCGATCACCGGCCCGCCGGAGTTGCCCTTGATGACCACCGCGTCGAACTGCACGCTCCGCAGCTCGCCGAGGTCGTTGTGCCGCAGGGATGAGACCGCCCCGCCGTTGACGCTCAGCTCCGGGCCGCGCTGCAGCACCGAGAAGAGCTTGCCCAGCGGGAAGCCCAGCACCCACAGCGGCGCGGTCTCGACCAGCTCGGCGGAGTCGCCCAGCGGCAGCCAGGGGCAGTTCTCGGCGTCAACCTTGAGCACCGCCAGGTCCGCGGCGCTGTCGGCGGCCAGGAGGCGCGCGGGCAGCACCTTCTGGTCGCGCGCGCCGGAGCGGACGATGACCTTTATGTCGCCCGATCTCAAGGGGACGCTGATGCCTCCCAGGTTCTTCAGCGCCGAGACCACGTGCCAGCTGGTGGCCACCCGGCCGTCGGGACTGATGAAGAAGCCCGTGCCCGAGCCCTCCTCGGCGACCGCGCCGTCGAGGTAGCTGACGTTGCGAACCTGGACGAACACCGTGGCCGCCTTGGCGCGCTCCAGCACCGCGGCGTCCAGCCGGGGGCCGAAGCCCGGCTTCGTCGTCGTTATCGGGGGCACGGGAGCGGTCACCGCGGCCGGGGGTGCCTGGCGGAACTCGCGCACCACGAGTGCGCTGACCGTCAGGACCAGGGCCGTCACCAACAGCGCCAGGGCCTTCTCTCTGCTGTTCATCCGCGACCTCCCGAGCGTCCAGATTGTCCCTTCGCGGGGGCCTGCCTGCAAGCGAAGCTTGGAAGAGCAGTCCCTGGGAGTGCCCGGCGGGTTCCTTTCGCCGCTTGCCGCGGCCGGTCCCCGGCGGGCGCATCAAGAGGGAGAGGTTGCGTCGCTGCCAGCGGGCGGCGCGGCGATAGTCGGGATGCATGCGCTCCACGCGGCGGAACTCCCGGTCGTGGCCGCGCCCGGCGTCCTCCGGCTCAACGGCGTGGAGCATCTCGTGGAAGACCACGAAGGCCACGAAGAAGCGGGGCACCGTCCCCTGGTCGAGCACCGGGCTGATAGTGACCAGGTTGCGCTCGCGGTCGCAGGTGCCCAGTTGCCGCTGGTGGACCCTGCGCTTGCGGCTCGCCGCCCGGCCCCAGGTGATGCGCATGGCCAGCCGTCCCCGGAAGCACTCACTGTTGACCTCATCCATGATGCCGGCCAGGTCGTAAACCCGGCCGGCGGTGCGAATCGCCCGCGCTCGCCGCGGGCGCGGGTCGGCCTCGGCCTGGGAGTTGATGAAGGCCCGCACCGGGCGGGGGCAGCGCCCGCGGCAGGTGCGCATCCAGCGGGCCAGGGAGTCCAGTACTTTGCGCGGCGCGGAGAGAAAAGCGCGCTGCAGGCGGAGCTTCAGCCGGCCGCCGGGGGTCACTTCCTCGAAGCTCACGTAGCTGACCCGGTTGCGGGTCATCTTCAGCGCCATGCGCCGGCCGCTTCCGGCCTCCAGCAGGCGGCAGAGCTTTTCGTCGGTGAGCGGGGGTGGCATCGGTTCGTGCGCGGAGCTGGCGCGGCTCAAGGCGCCGTCGTCTTGAACCTCAGGCCGTAGAGTCTCTGGTTGATCTTCTGCACCAGCCCGTCCTGGCCGTTCCTGATGGCTTGCTGCTTGGCCGTCTCCAGGAGCTTGATGGCCTCCTGCTTCTTGCCCTGGAGCAGGAGCTTCTCGGCCGCCTCTATCGCCCGGCTGGGGTCGCCGCCGTAGGGGACCGGGTTGCGTTTCATGTTCGTTCCGCGCGCGCTCTCGTCGCCGCCGGCCAGCACGCAGATCAGCACAATCAGGAGCACCAGCCCCACGGCGCCGCCGCCGATGCCCATCAACTGGCCGCGGGTGATGTTGAAGTACCAGGGCAGCACCGCCTTGGAGCTCAACCGCCGGCTGACCCGCCGGGTGCTGCCGGTGTCCCCGCCAACGTCAACAGGCGCTTCCCGCCGGGCGGGCTTGGTGCGCTTGGAGCTGTTCTTGCGCGCCGGGGCGGGCTTGGTGCGCGCGGAGCTGCCCTTGCGCGCCGGGGCGCGTTTGGAGCTGGCCTTCTTGCGGACCGAGTTTCTCCGCGAGGCTTCCTTGCGAGGGGCGGCGCGGCGCGTCGCCGTCTTGCGGGGCGCGGGCGCGGCGGGAGGGGGAGGCGGTGGCGGGGCCGGCGGCGGGAGCGGCTCCTCGAGCGCACGGATGAGCGCCGAGGAGGGCCGTGGGAGGACGATCTTGATCGCCTCGGCCTCGGGCCCCCCTTCATTCTGGAGCTTGGCCGCGCAGGGCGAGCAGTAGCGGCGGCCGGCGGCATTCTCCACCGCGCCGCGACCCAGGGCCGAGTCGGCCACCGGCTCGCCGCAGGTGGCGCAGGGCTTGGTGGGCACGCTCACGCGCCGGCCTCCGGCAGTATCCGGACGTGGCCGCCCTGGACCTCCACGCGCCCCGCGGCGAAGAGGCGCACTGCATGGGGGTATATCTCGCGCTCGACGGCCTGGACCCGCTCGGCCAGGCAGTCGGCGTCGTCGTCATCAAAGACCTCGACGGCCTTCTGGACTACTATCGGTCCGCGGTCGTACTCGTTGTCAACCAGGTGCACCGTGGCCCCGGTGACCTTGCAGCCGGCCGCGAGCACCGCCTCGTGGACGAAGTGCCCGTACATCCCCTGGCCGCCGAAGGCCGGCAGGAGCGCGGGGTGCACGTTCAAGACTCGTCCTGTCCATCTTTCGGGGATGCCCAGCTTGACCATGTAGCCGGCGAAGAGCACCAGGTCGGCGCCGGCCGCTTCGACCTCTTTCCAGACCGCCGCGGAGAACTCACTGAGCTCGGCGAAGTCCTTGCGGCGGACGACGGCCGTGGGAATGCCCGCCTTCTCCGCGCGCTCCAGGCCGAAAGCATCGCGTCGCGAAGAAACCACCTTGACCACCTCGCCGGGCAACTCGCCGGCCGCGGCCAGATCAATGAAGTTCTGCAGCGTGGTCCCGCTGCCGGAGAGGAGCACTGCCAGGCGGAGCTTCTCGGCCACGCTTTACTCCTTGGGCTTGACCCGGACCAGGAAGTCGTCGCCTTCCACCTGGGACTTCCTGGCGCCCTCGCCGATGGCCTCGGCGGCCACGACGTCCAGCGAGTCGCTGAGGGTCTGCGCCTTGACGTACTCCGGGTCGGCATTCACCGCGGCGGCGACCTCATCATTCTCCGGAGCAATGGCCGTCTCGATGCGCTGTTCGTACTTGAGGTCCAGCTCCTTGCGCGCCGCCTGAATGGCCACCACCACCTCCTGGCGCAGGCATTCGGCACGCAGCTCGGGGGATATCTCGGTGTTCAGGGCCACCACCGCCCCGGCGTCGTCGGCCGCGGCGAAGCCCTCCTTCGCTCTGACGCGGAGCTCCAAGTCATCCTCGACGAGTTCGATCTCCTGCCCGTCGACGGAGAGGGCCAGCTTGCCGGCCTCGCGCAGTTCCTTGCGGAACTCGGCCCCGTCGCGCCCGGCCAGCGCCCCGCGGATCTTCTGGGCGAGCTTGCCGTACTTGGGCCCCACCTTCTTGAAGTCGGGCACCACCTCGAAAGTGACGTAGTGCTCGGGGTGGGCCTCCAGAACCAGCTTCTTGACGTTGAGCTCCTCTTCAACTATGCGCGAGAGCGCCAGGAGTCCCTCGGCGCGCGAGGGGTCGGCCAGCACCACCACCGCCTCGGCCAGCGGCTGGCGGTTCTTGATCTTGGCCCCGGCGCGCGCCGCGCGGCCCAGGGCGACCACGTTGCGGGCCAGCTTCATGCGCTTTGCCAATTCCTCGTCGATCAGTGCCGCGTCGGCCACCGGCCAGTCACACAAGTGCACGCTCTGGGGGCTCTTTTCCTCCGGCCACTGGGTGCGGACCATGTTCTGGTAGAGGTCCTCGGTCAGGAATGGCACGAAGGGCGCGGCCAGGCCGGTGATGGTTACCAGGCTCTCGTACAGCGTCCAGTAGGCGTCGAGCTTGTCCTGGTCCCGCGTCGACTTCCAGAAGCGGTCCCGGTTGCGGCGCACGTACCAGTTGCTGAGGCTCTCGACCAGCGCGGAGAGCGTGGTCGCCGCGCCGTTGACGTCGTAAGCGTCCAGCGCGTCAGCAACCTTGCGCGCGGCGAGGTTGAGCTCCGAGGCCATCCAGCGGTCGATCTCGGCGCGCTCCGGCGCCGGCCGCCAGCCCTTCCCGCCCGCGAAGGGGCCGGCCAAGCCGGGGAAAGTCTCGAGGCCGTCGGCGGGCTCGAAGCCGTCGATGTTGGCGTAGATGACGAAGAAGCTGTAGACGTTGAGCAGCTTCACGAGGAATTCGCGCTGCTGCTCGCCCACGCCCTTCCTGTAGAAGCGGGTGTTTACCCAGGGATGGTTGGCGCTGTAGAAGTACCAGCGCATGGCGTCGGCGCCGCTGGTGTCGAATATCTCGTTGGGGTCCAGGTAGTTGCCCTTGGACTTGGACATCTTGAAGCCCTGCTCGTCGCAGACGTGGCCGAGCACCAGGCAGGTCTTGTAGGGGTGGGGGTACGGACTGTCCTGTAAGATCGTGCTGATGGCCAGCATGGTGTAGAACCACCCGCGGGTCTGGTCGATGGCTTCCGAGATGAAATCGCAGGGGAAGGCCCGCTTGAAGTCTTCGGTTTTGCGGTGCGGCGCGCCGTGCTGGGCGAAGGGCATGGCCCCGGCGTCGAACCAGGCGTCCACCACCTCCGGAGTGCGGGTCATCTGCGCGGAGCACTTCGGGCACTTCAACTTCACGGCGTCAATGCCCGGCTTGTGGGGGTCGAAGTCCTCGGGCACCGAGCCCGAGTCGACGGCCTTCTCGCGCAGTTCGGCGATCGAGGCAACCATGTCCTGGGTGCCGCAGTCTTCGCAGGTCCACACGTTGAGCGGCGTGCCCCAGTAGCGCTCGCGGCTGACCGCCCAGTCGATGTTGTTCTTCAGCCAGTCGCCGAAGCGGCCCTCGCGGATGTGCTCGGGCAGCCAGTTGATGGCCGCGTTGTTGGCCAGCATCTTCTCGGCGACCGCGGTGGTGCGGATGTACCAGCTGTTGCGCGCGTAGTAGATCAGCGGCGACTCGCAGCGCCAGCAGTGCGGGTAGTTGTGGCGGTAGTTCTCGCGCTTGAAAAGCAGCCCGCGATCATCCAGGTCGCGGACGATCCCCTTGTCGGCGTCCTTGATGAAGGTGCTGGCCCAGGGGGTGACCTCCGCGGGCAGCGTGCCGTCGGGCTCCACCAGCTGGATGACCGGCAGGTCGTTCTCGAGGCCGATCCGGTAGTCGTCCTCGCCGAAGGCCGGGGCCATGTGCACGATGCCGGTGCCGTCCTCCAGGCTGACGAAGTCGGCGGCCACCGCGTACCAGCACTTCTCCTCGGGCTTGGCGAAATTGAAAAGCGGCTGGTACGCGCGACCGGCCAGAGCGGCGCCCTTGACGGTCTTCAATATCTGGGCATCCTCGCCGATGACTTTTTCGACGAGCGCCTCGGCCATGATCAGCGTCTCGCCGTCGGGCATCTTGACGTATGCATAGTCAAACTCGGCGTTCACCGCGACCGCCGCGTTGGAGAGCAGCGTCCAGGGCGTGGTCGTCCAGGCCAGGAAGCTGGTGTTCTCCTCGTCCTTGACGCGAAAACGCACGTAGATGGATAGGTCGTCGACCTCCTTGTAGCCCTGGGCCACCTCGTGGCTGGAGAGCGGCGTCCCGCAGCGCGGGCAGTAGGGGACGATCTTGTGGCCCTTGTAGAGCAGGCCCTTTTTCCAGATCTCCTTGAGTGCCCACCAGACGCTCTCCACGTACTCTTTATGATAAGTTACGTAGGCGTTCTCGAGGTCCAGCCAGAAGCCCAGCCGGCGGGTCATCTTCTCCCAGTCGGCCTTGTAGCGCCACACCGACTCGCGGCACTTGTCCACGAACTCCTGGACGCCGAGCTCCTCGATCTGGTTCTTGCCGTTGATGCCCAGTTGCTTCTCGACCTCGATCTCCACGGGCAGGCCGTGGGTGTCCCAGCCGGCCTTGCGGGGCACCGAGAAGCCGCGCATGGTCTTGTAGCGCGGGAAGAGGTCCTTGATGCATCTGGTCAGGACGTGGCCGGGGTGGGGCGTGCCGTTGGCGGTGGGCGGACCCTCATAGAAGACGAAGACCGGCCCGCCCTCGCGGAGCTCCAGGCTCTTCTCGAAGACCCGTTCCCGCTCCCAGAACTCGAGGGTTGTGCGCTCCTGGGCCGGGAAGTCGTACTTGCCGGGCGCTTTCTGGAACCTGGGCATCGCTTCTCCTGCTCAACGGCTGCGAAGGGGGCATTGTAGGGCATGACGGCGGAAAAACCAGGGGGGGGGGGGGCGGACGG
>CBDUSI010000145.1:0-9872 GCA_965370045.1 uncultured bacterium
GCTTTCCTCAGGAGCTTGTGCCCGTCGAAAAGGGCCACGAAGTCAGATTCCCGCCGGCCTCCCTTGGCCCGGACCACGCGGACGAGTTCCTTCCTGGCGCCGGAACTCCAGCCATGGATTTCGGGCAGCGCGGTGACCAGCGGGCCCCAGCGTTTCCAGGCCAGTCTCTCGCCGGGCGAGAAGCCTCTGAGCGAGCGCAGCGCCAGGAGCCTGGCCGCCGCGCGGGAGCATTCGCGCTCCGCCTTCTCCAGGTCCGCGCCGTAGACGGCGGTCAGGCGGCGCGTGGCGGCCAGGGCCACGTTGCCGAGAGCCAGCCGGCCGAGCACGTCCAGCCGGGCCTTGCCCGGGAAGAAATAGGCGTTCTCCGAGGCGAGCTGGCCGAGCGTGGCCAGGTCCGACCGGTACTTGGGGGACCTCTTCATCCGCTTGGGCTCCCGGTCCATCAGCCCCTTGGTCTCAGGCTCCAGCGGGCGGAAGCCCATCTTCTGGTAGAACCACCAGGCCCCGGACTTCAGGCCCTCGGTATTGCCGTAGCCCAACTGGAAGGGGTCCATGGTGAAGGCGTCGCAGCCGAAGAGGTGCCGCACCGAGGCCAGCAACCGGCAGAACACCAGCGCGGACTCCCCGCCGCGGAAGGTGTCGAACAGGTTAAAGGCCACCTCCGCGGAGTTGAACAGCGCGCTGGCCGTGCAGTACCCCACGGGCACGCCGTTCTTCAGAGTAATGGCCCCGTGGACCGACTCCAGCATGAGCCGGCGCTCGGGTATCGCCCCGATGAAGGCGAACCTGAGCCCCTCCTCCCAGTCCACGAACCTCACGTCGTCCGGGTTGCCGTACTCGAAGAGGTCCAGGTCCCGCTGGCGCGCGACCATCAGCGAGCGGGCCAGGTCCACCACCTCCCGCCCATCGCGCCGGGTCGCCCAGCGCACCGCCGCCGGCCGGCGCCGGATCTCTTTCGCGAGCTCCGGGCGGCTGCGGACCAGCGGGCGGGTCTGGAACGAAACCGGAGACCCCTGGTGCCGCTCGCAGCCGCGCGAGGGGGTACCCGGGCCGGGCCGCAGGCGGATGGGAATGTCCAGCCCCTCGTACATCTTTTCCACGTTGAAGGCATCGGCCCTGACAGCGTTGAATCGACGGATCAGGAAGGTCGCGTCCGTCTCGCCCGCGCCCTTGAGACGATGTATCCACTGTCGCGGCGTGAAGGCCAGCTCGTCAAACGCCGGCGAGGTCCAATAGGGGAAGAGCAGCGGCAGGAGCCCCTCGAGCTCGGCCTTCTTCTTGAAGTCGGTCCAGTTCACGGTCAGCGCCCCCGGCCACTTGCGGGCCAGCCACCGGGCCGTGACCCAGTAGAAGGGGTACTCGATGACCGTGCCGGCCACGCCGGTGCTTTCCAGCCCCCGGCGATGCCGACGCAGGTCGGCCCTGCGCCCGAACCGCCCCAGCATGGCCTCCACCCGCGCGAGCAGCTCCGGGCCGTCCGGATAGGCCCTCAGGAAGCAGAGTACCTCGTGCAGCCGGAGCACGTCCCGGGCCGTCGAAAGCCGGCGACGCGCCATGATCCGCAGGAGTTCCAGCTTGCGCGCGCCCGAGCCGTCGGCGTACCGGGCCTTGAGCTTTTCGAGCTCGTCCAGAAGAGATTTCGCGGTCGCCATGGCAACGCGAGTCTATCGGCGACGGCCGGAAGTGTCAATCCTTCCCGGCGCCCCGGACTCTCGCCGCCGCTACACCCCGCAGTTCTTCAGGCAGTGGTCAACGACCGCCATGCGCCGGCGGACACTGGCCAGGGTGATCTTCTGCTCGGCGCCCTCGCGCAGGTTGGCATAGACGTCGTCGTAAAAGCGGGTTTCCGCCGAGCGCGGCTGGCTCTCGTCCTGGGCGCCGGTCGGCTCGGTCCAGGAGTGCTCCTCGAACTCCAGCTTATCGCGGTTGTAGCTGCGGTCCGCGGTGGGGGCCAGGTCCAGTTTGCGCTCGGGGAGCTCGTCGAAGCCCTTGACCACCTTCCACTTGAGCCCGTCGTCCGAGGAGGTCAGCGAGCCCTTCTGGCCCAGGACCAGCCAGGAGGGTTCCGGATAGGCGCAGTTGGCAAAGAGATTGAGCTCGATCAGCGGCGCGTCCTCGGCCTTGAGCAGCAGCTTGACCCAGTCCTCGGCGTCGCCCGAGGTCAGCACCCGGTCCATCGTGCAGAAGACCTCCGGCTCCGACGGCCCGGAGAACTCCATCATGGCGTCGAGCGCGTGGATGCCGGTATTGCGCAGCGACCCGCCGCCCAGCTTCTTGATGGTCTGCCAGTCCCAGCGACGGCTGAAGCCGGCGGAGGTGTTGCGGATGAAGTTGACCCGGCCGAGGGCCCCGCTCTCGACGACCTCCTTGATCTTGAGGAAGCCGGCGGCATAGCGCCGGTTCTGGAAGACGGTCACTGAGCCGCCCAGTTTCTTCTCGGCTGCAATCAGCTTGTCGCACTCGGCCAGGTCGGTGCTCACCGGCTTCTCGACGACGACGTCCTTGCCGGCCTCCAGCGCGGCCATCGACCAGGGCACGTGCAGGTCGGTGGGCATGGCCACGATGACCAGGTCCAGGTTCTTGTCGGCCAGCACCTGCTCGTACTTCTCGTAGGTCGCGCAGCCGAACTCGTCGGCGGCCTGCTTGCGCCGCTCGGCGAGGTTGTCGAGCACCGCGGCGACCTTGAACTTCCCGGGCATCTCCCGGAGGGTGCGGATGTGGATGTCCCAGCCGCTGCGGCCCAGGCCGGCGACGCCAACGTTGATGGGTCCCGTTTTGGAGCTTGTCACGTGAGAAATCCCCTTATTGCTGTGCGGGGCAGAAGCCGCCCCGCTCTCGCGCGCCAGCCTAGCAAAGCCAGCGGGGAGCGCAAGGACAGGTCCGGCCTGCCAGGTCATCGAATCGCAGCACGCGGGGAGTTTAAGGGGAGGCGCGGTCGGGAGGCGGGACCTACGCGCCGGCCCTGCGCAGCAGTTCCGCCAGGGGCAGGTCGGCCAGCGAGTCCACGGTGATGTCCGCGCCCTTTATCTTGAGCTGCCGCGTCACCGGGTTGGGCACGGCCACGCAGAAGATGCCCGCGGAGAGGGCCGCGGCGACCCCGTTGGGCGAGTCCTCGAAGGCGATGCACTCCGCGGGGCCGGCGTCGAGCGCCCGGGCGGCCGCCAGGAAGAGGTCCGGCGCGGGCTTGGCGCGCGGCGCGTCCTCCTCGCATTTCACGCAGTCGAACTTCCCGGCGAGGCCCCGGGCCTCGAGCTTGGGCGTCACCCACCTGCGCGGCGCGCTGGAGGCTATCGCGTTCCTGATGCCGCGCGCGCGCGCGGCGTCGAGATACTCAACCACGCCGGGGCGCACGGCTTCGGCGGCGATCATTGCATTGAGACGCTGCTTGCGCCTGGCTTTGAGCGCCGCGCGGTCGAGCTCGCGACCCAGGCGCTCCTCGAGCATGGCGTGAGGGTCGATGAAGCCGTACTCCCGGCCGATGCAGCCCGACCATTCCGCCAACGTCAGCTCCGCGCCGTGCTCGGCGAAGCACTCCCGCCAAGCCTCGTAGTCGGGCGTCTCCGTGTCGATTATCAACCCGTCGAAGTCGAAGAGCAGAGCCTTGATCACGGGGTCAGCACGACCTTGCCGACGTCGATGCTGGGGTCCAGGCTGGTTTCCATCGCCTCGATGAACTGGTCGAGCTTGAACTTGTGCGTCGTCACCGGGCGGGGATCGACGCGGCGCTCGGCCAGCAGCGGGGTCATCTCCTCCCAGGTGTTGAATATCTCCCGGCCGTTGATGCCGTAAACGGTCAGCCCCTTGAAGATGACGCCCTCGCCCCAGTTCACCGACACCGGCCCCTCGGGCAGCCCGAAGGCGGCCATCACCCCGCCGCGGCGCAGCAGCTCCACGGCCTGGTTGATGGCCGGGGGCGCGCCGGTCATCTCCAGGGCCACGTCCACACCCTCGCCGCGGGTGGCGGCGAGCACGTGGCGCACCGGATTGGTGCGCTTGACGTTGATGACCTCGTCGGCGCCCAGCTGCTTCATGAGTGCCAGCTTGCTGTCCACCAGTCCCAGGCCGAAGATGCGCCGGGCCCCGAAGGCCTTGGCCACCCCGCAGGCGTAGGCCCCGATGGGCCCGTCGCCGACCACCGCGACGGTCTTGCCGGAGACCTCGCAGCTGGAGACCGTGAAGGTGGCGTTGCCGAAGGGGTCCTGCAGGCAGGCCACTTGGGGCTCGATGCGCGGGTCGTTCTTCCACAGGCAGCGCGCCGGAACCTTGAAGTACTCCGCGAAGCAGCCGTCGAAGTCCACGCCGAATATCCGCACGTCCCGGCAGATGTGGCGCTTGCCGGTGCCGCACTGGTGGCAGCGGTTGCAGTAGACGTGGCACTCAACCGATACGTAATCACCGGCGGCGACTTCGCTGACCGCCTCGCCGACCTCGACCACCTCGCCGGCGCACTCGTGGCCGAAGATCAGCGGCGTCTTGATGCGCTCCTGGCCCCAGGCGCCCCACTTGTAGATGTGCTTGTCGGTGCCGCAGATGGAGCAGGCCAGGGTCTTGACCAGGGCCTCGTCGGGACCCGGCTGGGGGATATCCACCTCGCGGAGCTCGGCGCCCGGCTCGGGCCGGGGCTTGAGGACCGCGAGCATCTTGCCGGCCACGCTCACTCCTCCCTGGGCGCCAGGCCGGCGAATATCTCGCACTCGGCCACGCGCTGTTCGTCGAGCTCGAGCATGAACGTATAGAAGCCCTCGCGGGGCAGGGGCAGCCCGGCCAGCTCGAAGACCATGAAGGCCGAGGGCCGCACCCCGTCCTCAACGTTGATGGTCACCTCGGGCACCGGGGGAACCACGTCCTCCCCGCTGCTGGAGGCCACCAGGCGCAGCCGGCCGGTGTACTCGCCGGGGTCGCCGTGCACCCGGGTCACCAGGCAGCACTTGTGGATGCGCGAGGGGAAGGCGGCCACGTGGATCGCGTCGAAGACGTTGATAAGCGAATGCCGGCCCGCGCTCTCGGCGTGGGCCTCGCAGACCAGGCAGTAGTCGGCGGTCAGGCTCATGACTTCGGTTGCCAGTTGCCAGTTGTCAGTTGCCGGTAGTGGAGGAAGGGCCGCCCGCATCTGGAGCCCGGTGGATTACAGGCGGCCTCCGGGTGGAAGCCCGCGTCGGCGCAGCCGACGGTTCCGGCCACCGACCACCGGCTACTGGCCACTGCCCTCCTGCACCGCCTCCACGTTGGTGACCTCGGGGACCAGCTCCTTGAGCCGCCGGGCGATGCCCTGCTGCAGGGTCATCTGCGCCATGGGGCAGCCGGCGCAGTGCCCGGTGAGCTTGACCTTGACGACTCCGTCAGCGCCGACATCGACCAGTTCCACGTCGCCGCCGTCGGCCTGCAGGTGCGGGCGGATTTCCTCCAGGGCCTTCTCGACCTTCTCGCGCATGAGCTATCTCCTCATCCGGTGACCGGGCCGGTCTTCTTCTTCGACGTGTCCCGCACCGTGCCCTCCATCTTGGGGCCGCGGGCCATGGCGATCCGCCCGGTGCGAACCACCTCCTTGATCCCGTAGGGCCGCAGGGTGTCGATGAAGGCGTTGATCTTGGCCTCCGGCCCGGTGACCTCGAACATGATCTCACCGCGGGTGATGTCCACCACCTTGCCCTGAAAGGCCTCGCCGAGCATGATGACCTCCGGCTTCTTGCCGGAGGGCGCGTGGACCTTCACGAGGCAGAGGTCGCGCTCCACGTAGTCCACGCGGCTGAAGTCGTGGACCTTGACCACGTTGACCAGTTTGCCGAGCTGCTTGCGGATCTGCTCGAGCACGCTCTCGTCGCCGCGGGCCACGATGGTCATCCGGCTGGCGCCGGCACTCTCGGTCTCGCCGACGGTCAGGCTGTCGATGTTGAAGCCCCGGCTGGAGAAGAGCCCGGCCACGTGGCTCAGGACCCCCGGGCGGTTCTGGACCAGGGCGCTGATTACGTGCCGCATCAGGCCATCCCCCCTATCATCCGGTCCACGGCCTGCCCGGCCGGGATCATCGGGAAGACGTTCTCCTCCCGGGTCACGTGGAAGTCGAGGAGCACCGGCCCCTTGTGCTTGAAGGCCTGCTTGAGGGCGGGCTCGACCTCCTTGCGCTTGGTCACGCGGATGCCCTTGGCCCCGAAGGCCTCGGCGACCTTGACGAAGTCGGGGTTGTCCTTCAGGTCGGTCTGCGCGTAGCGCCGGTCGAAGAATATCTCCTGCCACTGGCGGACCATCCCCAGGAAGCCGTTGTTGAGCACGGCGATCTTGACCGGCAACCCCAGGCGGACCACGGTGCACAGCTCCTGAATGTTCATCTGGATGGAGCCGTCCCCGGCGATGTCGATGACGAGGCTCTTGGGCCGGCCGACCTGCGCGCCGATGGCCGCGGGGAAGCCGTAGCCCATGGTCCCCAGCCCGCCGGAGGAGAGGAACGACCGCGGCTTGGAGTACTTGTAGAACTGCGCGGCCCACATCTGGTTCTGGCCGACCTCGGTGGTTATCACCGTGTCGCGGTTCCTGGTCAGCTCCCAGATCTTCTCGACGACGTACTGGGGCCTCAGGCCCGTCTTGGCGTAACTGAGCGGGTGCTTCTTCTTCCAGCCGGCGACCTGCTTGAGCCAGGCGGCGTGCCTGGCGGGCTTGACCTTGGGCAGCAGCTTCTTGAGCACCCGCTTGGCGTCGCCGACCACGGGGATGTCCACGCGGATGGACTTGGAGATGGCCGTAGGATCGATGTCGATGTGGATTATCTTGGCGTTGGGCGCGAAGGCCGCCACCTTGCCGGTGATGCGGTCGTCGAAGCGCGCGCCAATGGTCAGCAGCAAGTCGCACTCGTTCACCGCGTAGTTGGCGTAGACCGTGCCGTGCATGCCCAGCATCTCGACGGAGAGCTCGTGGGTCTCCGGGAAGGCGCCCAGAGCCAAGAGCGTGGTGGTGACGGGTATCTGGGCCTTCTCGGCGAGTTGGCGCAGCTCCTTGTCGCAGCCGGAGATGATGCAGCCGCCGCCCACGTAGAGGAGGGGCTTCTGGGCGGCGTTGATGGCCTCGGCCACCCGCCCGATCTGCCGGAGGTTGCCCTCGTAGACCGGCTTGTAGCCGGGCAGGTCCGGCTTCTCGGGCACCACCTCCTCGGCCTCGGCCACCGACAGGTCGACGGGCAGATCGATGACCACCGGACCGGGCCGGCCGGTGCGGGCGATGTGGAAGGCCTCGCCGATGGTGGGAACGATGTCCTCCACGCGCCTGACCAGGTAGTTGTGCTTGGAGATCGGCCGGGTGATGCCGGTCACGTCGGCCTCCTGGAAGGCGTCGTTGCCGATCAGGTGGGTCTTGACCTGCCCGGTGATGGCCACCACCGGGACGGAGTCCATGTTGGCGGTGGCGATGCCGGTGACCAGGTTGCACGCGCCCGGGCCCGAGGTGGCGAGGCAAACCCCCACCTTGCCGGTGGCCCGGGCGTAGCCATCAGCCGCGTGGGCCGCGGCCTGCTCATGGCGGACGAGCACGAACTTGATCTTCTTGCAGTCGTAAAGCGCGTCGAACAGGGGAATTACCGACCCCCCGGGATAGCCAAAGATGATCTCGACGCCCTCGCGCTCCAGCGCGCGGACCAGGAGTTCTGCGCCTCTGAACTTCACGGCAGGGGTCTCCTTTCAGCAATCCCCGAGACAACCGGCGCCTCCGATTCCGGTCGGAGGCGTCACGAACGGGAAGTTTACTCTCCCGGCGGGTGGGGAGTCAAGGGTAGGTTGGCCGGCGGCCGGGAACCTGGCCGGGCATGGCCAGCAGAGAACGCTGCTTGCGCCTCGGGCCGCCGCTGCTTACCTTTGTCGCCATGCCTCGCGGATTTCTCAATCGCATGAAGACCGGCCGGCTGCAGGTGCAGGCCATCGCCCGCGAGTTCCGCGGCCGCCAGCCCAACCGCAAGCACTACCACAACGTTTTCGAGCTGCTTTACATCCTGGAGGGCTCCACGCACATCCGCATCCGCCGCAAGAAGCACGTCGCCCGGGTCGGCGACCTGGTCATCTACTACCCCGGCGAGGATCACGAAGAGTGCGTGCAGCCCGGGCGCTGGTCGGTCTTCGTGCTGCGCTTCCCCCGTCCCCGGCTGGGCGCGGGGGTGGAGTTCCCCGACAAGCGCCTGACCCCCCCGGTGGTGAGCCTGCCCTGGCCGGAACGCTTCGGGAAGCTCTTCGAGCTGATGATGATCGACCTCAAGGTCACCGACTCCTGGACGGAGATCATGTCCAAGGCTTACCTGGTGCAGCTGGCGGTGCTCCTGCGCCGGGCGCTGCGCGCCCGCGGCGCGGACGGCGAGCGCGAGGTGGCCAGCGAGAAGTCCGCGCGCATCGAGAAGGCCATCGACATGATCCGCGAGAGCCTGGACGCGGACCTCTCGCTCAAGGAGCTGGCCCGCCGGGCCTTCATGAGCGAGTCGAGCTTCAGCCACGTCTTCAAGGACCTGACGGGGATTTCCCCCCGGCGCTACGCCATCCAGACGCGCATCGCCCGGGCCAAGGACATGCTGGAAACCACCGACCTGAGCATCAAGCAGATCGCCGCCGAGCTGGGCTACGAAGACCCCCACTACTTCAGCCGCCAGTTCAAGAAACTGGCCGGCCGGCCGCCCAGCGCCTTCCGAAGGAAAAGCAGAAAAGTCCACCCCTTTCGCAAGCACGTCCATTGATCCCCACCAGGCCTCCGGTGTATAGTCCTGGAGAGAGGACACTGCCCGCCGGCGGGCGGCGGGCGCTTGCGCACGGGAGGAACGCTCATGTCTGGCCCCAGGTTCGGATTCATCGGCGCGGGGGGAAACGCGCGCGCACACGGGAAACGGCTTCTCGCGGAAGGCGCCGAGATCGTCGCCCTGGCCGACCCCAGCAAGGACTCGCTGTCGGGCTTCGGCGAGGCGGTCTTTAACGGCTCTCCGCGGCCGGAGACTTACGGCGACTACCGGGAGATGCTCGATAAAGAGAAGCTCGACGCCGTGCTGGTCTCCTCGCCGCACACCCTGCACCGCAACCAGGTGATCGACGCGCTGCGCGCGGGCCTGGACGTCCTGGCCGAGAAGCCGCTGGCCTGCTCGACCGAAGATGCCCAGCAGATAATCGCCGAGGCGAAGTCGGCCGGCCGTAAGGTGGTGGTCTCCTTCCAGCGGCGGCTCATGGCCGTCTTCCGGCACATGAAGGCCATCCTGCGCGATCCCTCCTTCGGGCGGGTCATGACCGTGGCCTCCTTCGTGAGCCAGAGCTGGCTCAAGAGCCAGACCGGCACCTGGCGGCAGAAGCTGTCGCTCTCCGGCGGGGGGCAGCTCAACGACACCGGCGCGCACATCATCGACATGCTCATGTGGATGCTGGACGACGAGGTCGCCGAGGTCAGCGCCTTCATCGAGAACCGCGGCCGGGAGGTGGACATCGACTCGGCGATCAGCTACCGCACCAGGGGCGGCACGGTGGGCACGCTCACCGTGGTGGGCTCCGGCCCGGCGGGCTTCATGTGGGAGGACATGACCGTCAACGGCGAGTCCGGCAGCGCCTTCTTCTATCGCAAGGGCAAGCTGTGGGTCACCCGCGAGCACAGCGGCGAACTCGTGGAGGAGGAGCCCTCGGGAGAAGACGTCAGCGCCGACCGGCACTTCCTGGACGTCCTGGCCGGGAAAGCCGAGAACGAGTCGCCGCCGGAAGACTTCCTGAAGAACATCGCGTTCACCGAGGCCGCCTGGCAGTCCGCAGCCCAGGGCGGCAAGCCCGTCACCGTCAGTTAGCAGGCCGTTGAAAAATGGAGCAGTCGTGATTGGGGGCAGAATGGTTCAGATTCGAGGAGGGGTTCCGAAGTCGATGCCCAAGCATCGTCTT
>CBDUSI010000146.1:0-9857 GCA_965370045.1 uncultured bacterium
CTCCTCGAATCCGAACCATTCTGCCTCCAATCACGGCTGCTCCATTTTTCAACGGCCTGCTAGGCAGGGCGCGGAAATCGCTTGAAGGGAGGGGCAAGTATGGCGAAGATCGGAGCCAGTGAGGGCCGCGCGGTGGGCCCGGAGGAGTCATCCGGGAAATGTCAGTGTTGATGCCGCTGGAAGGGGGACAGTCGGGGCCGCAGGGCCGCTGCTGGAAGTCCCACGGCAGGACACTCGATAGGAAGAAGCCCCAGTGACAACCCCGGCCCCGGACCCGGCCCCAGATTCGCCACGGAGCGGCTTCCGGGCGGCATGGGAGCGCAAGACCGCCAAGCCATCGGCCGGCAGCCTGTTCGCCGGAAGGGCGCCGCGGATGGCTCTCTTCCTCGCGCTGGCCTTCTTCGTCGGACTGCTCTGGCGCCCGGCCCTGCGTGGGCCCCTGGGGACCGACAGTCTCATCTACCACCTGTCGATCCCCGCCCTGTGGCTGCAAGAGGGGTTCCTGAGCAGCATCGACCTGCCCTTCGACCACGCCACCGTCGAGCACTCCCCGATGCTCTCGCAGATAGTGACCTTCCTGCTGATGAGCATTACCGGCGACGGCGGACTGGCCTGGCTGGTGCAGCCGGCCTGCCTGCTCCTGATCTGCCGGTTGTTCTACTTGAGCGCCCGGCTCATCGGCTTGGGCCGCGGGAAGGCCTTGACTCTTTGCGCGCTGCTGCTGCTCTTCCCGCCGTTCATCAACAGCTCGCTGATGGTCAACAACGAACTGGTCATGACTCTCGGGTTCGCCCTGTTCGCGTGGGGACTGCTGGCCGCGCGCCTGGTCCCCGCCCGCGCCCTGGTTTGTGCCGGCGGGGGTATCGCCCTGATGCTGGCCACCAAGGTGGTCGGGGCCTTGTACTCGGCGCCCGCGCTGCTCGCGCTGCTTGCCGTCTTTGTGGGATTGCTGAGGGCCGCGGGCGGCGCGGCGGAAAGGCGCAAGCTCTGTCTGGCCGGCACGCTGGCGCTGGTCCTGATGGTCTGCGGATGCTCTTTCTACTTCCGGAACTGGGCGCTGCACGGCAATCCGCTGTATCCCGCGCAGGTCAGCATCGCCGGGGGCACGATCTTCCCGGGGCTCTACGACGCCTCGGTCCTGGTGGACCACGGGTGGGCGCCACGGGTTTTCTTCCGGACCCTGGTCCACGACGACAACGCCTTTGCCCCCAAGTGGCGGTTCACCGTCCTGCTCTGGTTGGGCTTTGCCTTCAGCCTGGTGCTGCTCGCCGCGAGGCGGGGGCGCTCCCGGCGGGGGCGGGCCGCCGCGTTGCCGAGCGTGCTGTTTCCGATCCTTGCGCTGCTGCTCTACTTCGCTTTCGTGCCCTTCTGGCATCAGCACCGGCTGCTCTTCCCGGTCTACTACGCGCTTTGGCTGGCGCTGGCCGGAGCGCTCGCCGGTTTCGGGCGCTTGTGGCCCCGGCCGCGGGCTCGCAGCGCGGTCAAGTGGGGCCTGTTGCTTATGGTAGCCGTCAACCTGGCGGTCATGGCCGCCAAGAGGCCCGAGTTCTGGCTGGCCGGCCCGGTTGCCGCCTTGCTGGCCTTCCTGGGTCGTCCGCCGCGCAGCTCGGCGCGACTGCTGCGCTGGGCGCCGGCCGCCCTGCTGCTTCTGACCGCGGTGACCGCGCCGGCATGGTACCCCGCCTATCGCGCGGCCCGAGAGAGGCGGCGCATCAAGGTCTATGCGGGCATCAGCAGCTATGAGGGCGAGGGCCGGATGTGGGCGGATCTCGACCGCATGGCCGCCAAGGGGCGGGGGCGGGGGCGGGCCCTTACCGTGGCCTATGTCGGCACCCCGCATATCTTCCCGCTGTTCGGACCGCGGCTGCAGAATCGCGTGGTCTACGTGCCGGCGAGCGCTGATGACCGACCCCAACCGGTGAAGCTCCGCCGCGGTGACTCGCCCCGCCTGATGCTGGCCCGGGCTCGGCGGGCGCGTTTCGACGAAGCCTTCTGGCTGCGAGGCATCGAGCGGGCCGACGTTGACCTGCTCTGCCTGGTCAACGATCCGAAGGTGGGTGGCATCGCTGACGAGCTTGCGGCGATCCGCCGGCACCCGCGGAGGTTCAAGCTTCTCTTCCGCAGTGAAAGCGGCAGGGCAAGCGTCTACCGGGTCAGCAAGACGGAGGAGTCGCAGAAACTCGGCCCGGACCAGCACCACTGAGGGACTCCGCCGCGCTGAGCCCCGCATCCGCAGCGAAGGGCGCACTATCATCATTCCCAATCGGCTCCATATATGAAGAAGCACCTGTCCGCCTGCCAATCCATAATCCCCGCTTAAGTCATTGTGTTAGAGCGCGTTACGTGCCGCCGTCTCCCGGCCCGGCTTCAGGGTCCAGGGCAGGAAGAGCGGTTGAACGGATGGGCAAGATGCAGCAGGAGATTGGAGCCACTGAGGCCGGGCGGGGCCAGGAGGTGCCATCCGGGAAATGTCGGTTCATCCGGGTTTTCCGTGTTGGCTGACCTTGCCCGGACGACTGCAGAGGCGTAGAATGGAGGTGGACAGTGGAGGTTCCGGCTTTGACTGGATTCCAGGAAGTCAGCAGGCAAGCGCCCGACGCGGCCGTTGGCCGGCTTCTGGCCTTCAGCGGCCCGGCCTACCGTCTGGCGCTGCACATGCTGGACTCCACCCGGTCCGCGGAGGACGTCGTCCAGCAGGCCTATCTCGAGGCCGTGGCGAGTCTCCGCTCCGGACCGCCTCCCCGCGAACTGCGCGCGTGGTTCCTGGGCGTCGTCGCCAACGAGGCCCGGGATCACATTCGGCGCGAAGCGCGGCGGCACAGGAAGGAGGCGGAGGTGATTGCACATAAGGACCGGGGACTGCCGCGCGACGGCGCGGATAAGGATCTCCTCGACGCGCTGCGCCGGGAAGTGGGCCGGCTGGAGCAGAAGCTGCGCCTGCCGCTGGTGCTCTGCCACCAGGAGGGGCTCAGCCAGGCCGAGGTCGCGGTGGTGCTGGAGATGCCCGCCAGCACCGTCTCCAAGTACGTCAACGCCGGCCTGGGGAGGCTCCGCAGGGCGCTCGAGAGCGCCGGGTACGCGGCCGCCCCGATGGCACTGCTGGGCGCCCTGAAGCAGGCGGCACCGAGTGTGCCGGCCGGGCTGACCGCGACCATCCAGACGCTCATCGCCGGCGGAGCCGCGGCCAAGGTGGCGTCCGGTGGCGCCGCAACGACCGCGGGGAAACTTGCCGTCGGCTGGAAGCTCCTGGCCGGGTTCTCGGCCGCCGCGCTCCTGGGAGCGGGCTCCTTCGGGGCCTGGCAGCTGCGCGCTCAGCGACCTCTCGCCGGGGCGGCCCAGCAGGGCCCCGCCCAGGCCGGAGTGAAGGTGATTTCCCTGCTCGACAGGGTGGACGGCCCCGCCGTCGCCGGCGGCACGCTGCGCATCTACGGCGCCAGGAACGGGGTCTTCTCGGGCAAGGTGGTCGCGCCGTGGGGCAGCAAGGCTTCGGTCCCCAAGCTGGACGGGCCGGGCAAGCTGCCCGCCGCGGGGATCACGGTGCGCTACGGCCATCCCGACGGGCTCCCGGCCTACCGCACGAAGCGGCCGGCCTTCAACGGCCTGCACCCCGAGCCCCCCGGAGCGATGAAGGCGTCCAAGCGCTACAAGCCCTACGCCATGCAGCCGGTCTGGCTGACGGTGAAAGTCCCGGCCGACGCCAAGCCCGGCAAGTACACCGGAACCTGGAGCGTGGGCGGCGCCAGCGTGAAGGTCGAGTTGCACGTGGCCGACTGGAAGATCCCCGACGTCAAGGATTGGCTGACCCACATTGGCTTCATCCAGTCGCCGGACTCGGTGGCCATGCACTATAAAGTGATTATGTGGTCGGATGAGCACTGGAAGCTTATCGAGGAGAGCTTCAAGAATCTGGGGAAAGTCGGTAACAGGTCACTTTACATTCCGCTGCTGCGCCGAACCCACTTCGGCAACCCGCAATCCATGGTTCACTGGACCAGGAAGGGCGATAAGCTGGAGCCCGACCTGAGCATCGTGAAGAAGTACATCGACCTGGCGACCAAGCACATGGGCAAGCTCCCGGTGGTTTGCCTGTACGCCTGGGAGATGAATCACGCTGCGGCGAAGAGCTATCCTTCTGGAACGTCCGCCGCCGCGCGTCAGAAAGATCGGGAAATTCTCATAACCGTGAAGAACGGGGCCAAGCTGGAGGAGGCCACCGGTCCCAAGTGGGGCACGCCTGAGTGCGTGGCGTTCTGGAAGCCGGTCTTCGACGGCATCCACGAGATTCTCAAGAAGCACGGCCTGGAGAAGTCCATGATGCTGGGCATCTCCGGCGACTACACGCCCAGCCCCAAGGCCGCCAAGGATCTGGTCTCCGCGGCCCCGCCGGGAACCAAGTGGGTCTGCCACGCGCACACCTCACCGAAGAAGGTGCACGGGGTCGATGCCGGCCTGACCGCTTCGGTGTGGGGTATCTACGGGCCAGTGGATCCGACCGTCCCCATACCCCCACGCAAGGCCTCCTACACGAAGCTTCGCTACTACGGTTGGCAGCGGAAGAAGGACTGGCTCCTGACGGCCTTCCCGCGCTACGGGTGTTTCTACGGGAACAAAGTGAGCCAGATCGGACCCCATCCGCTGGCCATGTACCGTTCGCTGGCCGAGGGCGCCATGACCGCCGGTGGCAAGCTCAGCAAATCGCCGGGCGCCAACGGAGTTGAGCGGCTGGGAGCTGACTTCTGGCCGGTGCTCGTCGACAAGCGCGGCCGGGGCTCGCCCATCTGCGGACGCTACCCGGAAAGCGGCTGGGGCCAGCTCAGGATAAACTTTGCCACCGCCGCCATCGTGGCCCCGGGCAAAGCCGGACCAGTAGCCACCGAACGCCTGGAGATGCTTCGCGAGGGACTCCAGGAGACCGAGGCCCGGATATTCATCGAGAAGGCCCTGGTCGGCAAGAAGATCTCCGGGCCGGAGGCCGAGCGCCTCCAGAAGATGCTCGACGAGCGAACCCACCTCTTTGTCAAGGCGACCACGAACAAGGGCAGGAACTGGCCGCAGTGGGCCAGCGGTGACCGCTGGCAGAAGGCATCCGCGGCGCTCTACGCCGGAGCCGTCGAAGTGGCCAAGAAGACTGGCGCGAAGTAGGGCGCGGAGCTCCGAAGCGCGACGACACCGGAAGGAGGCATAGGTGATTGCACGGAAGAACAAGGCTGCGGTCGGTTCGCCGGGTCTGGGCTGGAAGCTCCTGGCCGGGCTCTCGGTCGCCGCCTTCCTGGGAGCGGGCGTCGCCCAGGCCGGAGTGAAGGTGGTTTCCCTGCTCGACAAGGTGGACGGCCCCGCCGTCGCCGGCGGCACGTTGCGCATTTACGGAGCCAGGAACGGGGCCTTCTCGGGCAAAGTGATCGCGCCGTGGGGCAGCAGGGCCTCGGTCCCCAAGCTGAGCGGGCCGGGCAAACTGCCCGCCGCGGGGATCACGGTGCGCTACGGCCATCCCGACGGTCGCCCGCGCGAGCGCGCGGGCCGCCCGCGTTTCAACGGCCTGCATCCCGAGCCTTCCGCCCCGATGAAGGCCTCCAAGTACTACAAACCCCACTCCACGCAGCCGGTCTGGCTTACGGTGAAAGTCCCGGCCGACGCCAAGCCCGGCAAGTACACCGGCACCTGGAGCGTGGGCGGCGCCAGCGTGAAGGTCGAGTTACACGTGGCCGACTGGAAGGTCCCCGACGTCAAGGACTGGACGACCCACGTGGGCTTCATCCAGTCGCCGGACTCGGTGGCCATGCACTATAAAGTGACTATGTGGTCGGCGGAACACTGGAAGCTCATTGAGGAGAGCTTCAAGGGGCTGGGCAAGGTCGGCAACAGGTCGCTTTACATCCCGCTGCAGCGCCGGACCCACTTCGGCAATCCGCACTCGATGGTTCACTGGACCAAAAAGGACGGTAAGCTGGAGCCCGACCTGAGCATCGTGAAGAAGTACATCGACCTGGCAGTCAAGCACATGGGCAAGCTTCCGGTGGTCTGTCTTTACGCCTGGGAGATGAACAACCCGGGGGCGAGTAGCTTTCCCGCGTCAGTGCCCGTCGCGCAGCGGCAGAAGGACCGGGACATATTGATAACCGTGAAGAACGGGGGCAAGCTGGAAGAGGCCGCCGGCCCCAAGTGGGGCACCCCCGAGTGCGTGGAGTTCTGGAAGCCGGTCTTCACCGGCATCCACGGCATGCTGAAGAAGCACGGTATCGGCGAGTCCATGATGCTGGGCATCTCCGGCGACTACGTGCCCAGCCCCAAGGCCGCCAAGGACCTGGCATCCGCGGCCCCGCCCGGGACCAAGTGGGTCTGCCACGCGCACACCGCACCGACCAAGGTGCACGAGGCCGACGTCGGCCTGACCGCCTCGGTGTGGGGCGTCAAAGGGGTGATGGACCCGGATGCCCCCCGCAGGTGGAAGTACATGAGGCCTCGCTACTACGGCTGGCAGCGGAAGAAGGGCTGGCTGTTGACGGCCTTCCCGCGCTACGGGTGCTTCTACGGGAACGCTTTGAGCCCGTTCAGCCCCAATGCGCTGGCCATGTACCGTTCGGCGGCGGAGGGCGCCATGATCGCCACGGGCAGGCCCAAACGCTCCCCGGGCGTCAACGGGTTCGAGCGTCTGGGAACCGACTTCTGGCCGGTGCTCAAGGACAAGCGCGGCAGGGGTTCGCCCATCTGCGGGCGCTACCCGGAGTGCCGCTGGGGCCAGCTCAGGATAGACGCGGCCACCGCGGCCATTCTGGCTCCGGGCAAGAAGGGCGCGGTGGCCACCGAGCGCCTGGAGATGCTTCGCGAGGGCCTCCAGGAGGCCGAGGCCCGGATATTCATTGAGAAGGCGTTGGTCGGCAAGAAGATAACCGGGGCGCTGGCCACCCGCGTTCAGAAGATGCTCGACGACCGCACCAAGGAGTTCATAAAGGCCGCCAAGGGCAGGGGAAGCAAGACGAAGAGCTGGGGTGAGTGGGCCGGCGGTGACCGCTGGCAAAAGTCATCGGCGGCGCTCTACGCCGGGGCCGCAGAGGTGGCCAAGAAGACCGGCGCGAAGTAGGACGCAAGGCGGGTCAAGGCGCTGGTCGAGGTCGGCCTTCTGGCCCTCGCGCCGCGAGGGCCGGAAGGTATTCTGCGAGTTGAAGACCACGTGCAAAGAAGCTATCGACCGGTCCCCAGCTTGCCGGCCACCTCGGCGGCGGCTGCGAAGAGTTCCCCGGATTTCTTGTGCCAGTCACCGGCGCTCCATTGTTCCCATCTGTTGACGCGTTTGGACTTCCCGCCTCTCTGGCCGACCGTCGCCTTAACGAAGCCGCGCACCCGGTCATCCAGCAGCTTCTGAACGCGGGTGGCCAGCGCGCCAGATATCTTCTTCGCGAGCAGCGCCTTCTCGATGAATATCCGGGCCTCGGTCTCCTGCTGGCCCTCGCGGACGTTCTCCGAGCGCATGGTGTGCACCGCCCCGTCCTTGCCGGGCGCCAGGAGCGTCGCCGATGCGTAGCTGATCCTGAGCTGGCCCCACTGGGTCTCCGGGTAGCGCGCGCACATGGGCGACGCCCGGCCGCGCTTGTCCTTGAGCACCGG
The DNA here is from genome assembly GCA_965370045.1 of uncultured bacterium. Taxonomy (GTDB): domain Bacteria; phylum Planctomycetota; class SZUA-567; order JAKLDR01; family JAKLDR01; genus CAZONU01. Next base: position 7,603 of record CBDUSI010000146.1, read on the forward strand.
CCAGAAGTCCGCGCCCAGGCGGTCGAAGCCCCTGCACCCCGGAGAGTGCTTGGGCTGGCCCTTGGAGACGATGGCCGCCTCGGCCAGCGAGCGCCACATGCCCAGCGAAGAGGCCGGCGTGAGCGCCCCCCCGTAGACCGGGCACCCGCCGCGCGGGAAGGCCAACAGGCGCCATTCCTTCTTCCAGCCGTAGTAGCGCGATTTCTGCCACTTCCACTTGAGCTTGTCGGAAGGGTTGCGGATGCCGTGGATGCCCCACACCGCCGCGGACACCGCGGTGGGCACGCCATGGACATTGGTCCAGCGCACGTGCGAGTGGGCCACCCACTTGACCCCCGGCGCCGCCGCGGACAGGTCCGCGACCGCCTCCTTGGTGGGCTGGAAGTCCCCGCCGATGCCCAGCGTCATGGAGTCGCCGATTCCGTGCTTGTCGAGGATCTTCTTCACTCCGGCGAAGACCGGCTTCCAGAACGCCTTGCACTCCGGGGTGTTCCACTCCGGCCCGGTGGCCTCCTCCAGCTTGCCACCGTTTTTCACGGTTATCAGGATGTCGCGGTCGTTCTTGGGATACTTGCCCCAGTGCTTCTTGCCGCCGGAGTCCTTGGTCTCCCAGCAGACCATGCAGACGATCGGTATCTTGCCCAGGTGTTTGACGGCCAGTGCGACGTACTTCTCGACGATGCTGAAGTCGGGCTCCAGCTTATCGCCCTTCTTGACCCAGTAGACCATCCCGTGCGGGTTGCCGAAGTGGGTGCGGCGTATGAGCGGGATGTAGAGCGTCTTGGTGCCCACCTCGCCGAGGAGCTTGAAGGTCTTATCGAGCAGCTTCCAGTGCTCCGCCGACCACATAGTCACTTTATAGTGCATGGCCACCGAGTCCGGCGACTGGATGAACCCCGCATGGGTCAACCAGTCCCTGGCGTCGGGAAGCCGGAAGTCGGCAACGTCCAGCTCGACCTTCACGCTGCTCCCGCCCACGCTCCAGGCGCCGGTGTACTTGCCGGGCTTGGCGTCGGCCGGGACTTTCACCGTCAGCCAGATCGGCTGCATTCCCGTCCCGGCCGCCGGCGCCGGATGAAGACCATCGAAGAACCCCCGGCTCTTGCGGCTGCGGCTGGTGCCGTCCGCATGTGCGTAGCGAACCTGAATGGCCGAGGCGGGAATGGCCCCCGGCCCCTTGAGCTTGGGCGCTCTGGCGGTCGTGCCGGCCGGGGCTACTACCTGCCCGGAGAAGACCCCGTTCCGCGCCCCGTAAATGCGCAGCGGCCCGCTCGACCCGCCGGCCCCCGTCTTCCCCGGCCTCCTGGCCACCTGCATCACCCGCACACCAGCCCCGGCCGAGGAGGCGGCCAGCAGCAGAATCGTGAAGGCCAGACCGCTGAGCGTCAGGGGAACACGACAGGCAATCATGGGGCGCCTCCTCCGTTAGTTGTTGCTAGGTCTATCTTCGCCATCTTGCTCTTCTATATCAACCGGTCTTCCCGCCCCGGGCCACACTGACATATGGAGAGCTGAGGCCCACCCCGGGGCCAGAGCGGGAAAATTGCTTGAGCGGAGGGGCAAGATGGAGAGGATAGGAGCCAGTGAGGGCCGCGCGGGCGGTCCGGAGGAGCCATCTGGGAAATGTCGGCTAGTGAGTTTATTGGGTACGCAACGACCAAGAAGGGGAGAAGCCCCCATGTCTGACGGCGACTGGCAGGAGTACCGTCAACCACGGTGCGGCTCGTTTCGAATAGCCCTGAACATCCAGACCCTGCTGCTCTTCCTCCATATGGCGCTGTCCGGTGCTGTTGCCGCTATGCTGGGCTGGCATCCGATAGTAATTATGGCGATCACCATGGGTTGGGGTGCCCTCGTTGGCACGGCGCTCGTCCCGGGGATTGGAGACTGGCTAATTCTACCCAAAGTTGCGAAGCGAACCGGCACCCACAGACGCTTCTTCTTCGCGGGCGCGGGGGTGGCCTTGCTGGGAAGTGCCTCCTGCTTCCTGCTCATCCGATATCTCACGGCAGTGACGCTCTTGCAGGCCACCGGTGTGGCACTCTATGTCTTGGTTGCGCTATATCTGCTAGCAGGTCGCCTGGTTGGCGCGACTAACTGGGGCGTTGTTAGCATCTGCGAGCGAGGCGTCAGGAAGCTGTGGCAGGCAAATGCGCACGAACTCGCTCTAGAGTTGTGTGATGCGGCCGGTGCACACTTGACTAGAAGCCATCCCAAAACCTCAATGAGGTGACATTGTGGGTCGATACATTAGG
>CBDUSI010000147.1:0-9742 GCA_965370045.1 uncultured bacterium
ATGTACCGGAAGTCCGCCGAAGGCGGAAGCGGTACGTGTACCCCGAATCGCGCGGTCGCAAACGCGGGAGAAGGCGCGGGAACATATCCGTCATCCCTGACTCAGGGCGTAGTCGCCATCCCTGGCGACGGCTCGCTTAAAGTCGCTCGCCGCTCCGGGCCGGCCCGTTCCTCCGGAACGGTGCGTCCCTCCGCCGATTCCGCGTCCGTGTCCGCTGTGTCATCTGTGGTGAAATCGCGTGACGGCCCCGGCTAGGGCGGCTGTTGCACATGTGCACTCGCGGTTTCGGGCTGTTCGAAGATACTTCACGTGATTATCGGAAGCAATTGCCCTCCCGGTGCGTTGAAGAGAGTAATGGCCGCGATCGTCCTCTAACTTGGCTTCTGCGGAAAGCTTAACAGAAGCCCGGCGCACCGCCGATAGTATTAGGGGCGAGGTACCGCGGGGAGCGGCTCAAGAGGTCCGCGCGGACGGTCAGGGCAAAGGAGGGCCCGAAGATGAGCAGCAGACCAGCCAGCGAAGGAGCCGGAGGTCCGCCCGCGGCGGGCGCCCCCCGCACCGTGAGCTTCACCTACCTCGACTACCTGGAGCTCCGCGCCTGGGAGTTCAGCAAGTTCCGCGAGATGCCGCCGATTACCGAGGAGGAGATCGCGGCGGTGGACTGGAAGGCGGTTCTCGGGAAGCTGACGGAACTCGCTGCCCAGCCGGACGGCTAGGCGCACCTCAAACTCGAACATTCGGGGCCCCGGCACCAGCCGGGGTCCTTCTGTATGGGAGGGATGGGTTCCATGCCGGGTGGGGGCGAGGAGGGTCAGTTACGGGTGGTCGGCGCCCATGTCCATCTCGCGGACGCCGCGGCGCACCCGGCAAGCCTCCACGTTCTCGCGGAGTTCCTCCAGGAGTTCGCCGGGCCGGTGCACCGCGTAGAAGGTGACCGTCGGCTGGCTCTTGTCGCTGGTCAGGGCGATGACGTGGCCCAGCCCGCAGAGGCGCATGAAGATGGGCCGCTCCAGGCTCAGGTCCTTCACGCGATAGAGCTCCACCACCTCGTGATGGCGGGCGATTATCCCGGTGCGCAGCTTGATGCGCTCGCTGGTCAGCACGTACCGAATGGAGGAAGTCTTCAGCCATTTCCAGGCCACTGCGACGAAGGGGAAGACCAGAAGGACCAGTATCCAGTAGACCTTTGACGTGTGCGGTCCGAACTCCTCGGTGATGTACTCATCGAGATAGGCGTGGGCGAGCACCGGCACGGCCACGATGGCCGCGGTCACCAGGAACCAGCCCAGGAAGGGCTTGAGGTTCACGATCTGTGAAGGGTGCCCCTCCCAGACGCTGCGCTCGCCGGTCCCGGGAAGCTCGTCGGACGCCGGGCTCTCGAAGGGCGTCGGCTCGGAAGGGGGGTCGGTTTCGGGATCGGGTTCGGGAGCGGGCCTGGCGGCGGCCAGCTTCTTGCCGAGGGGGTAGGCGCAGCGCGGGCAGGCGTCGGCCTGGTCGCTGACCTCCCGGCCGCACTCCGGGCAGTTGATCAGCGCCACGCGGACGCCCCTACTCGGCGGCGGCGCCGGCCGTGGATGTCTCTGCCTCCTGGGGCACGCGGACCAGCACCCGGCCGAAGAGCACGGCCACCACCGCGTGCATCCGCTGGGGCGGCTCGGCCAGCACCACCGCGGGCAGGGCCAGTTGGGGGTTGATGGAGTGCAGCTGGTGCTCCGCGCCGCGCTGGACGTAGCGCTTGAATACCCACTTGCCGTCGGCCAGTTGGGCCAGCACCAGGTCGCCGTTGCGCGGGGCTATCGAGCGGCTGACTAACAGGCTTTGACCCTCGCTGGCCAGCGGGGCCATGCTGTCGTCGTTGACCTGCGCGGCGTAGCAGTCGGGCACCGCGATGGTCCGGCCGGCGTTCTCGGAGATCTGGCCCCTGAAGGCGCCGGCCTCGCCGCGGGACTCGAAGCTCTGGTCGTCCACCGGCTGGGGGTAGAAGCTCACTGTGTCATCGCCGCCCGCCTCCGCGGCGCCGGCGCTGACCGCCTGGCCCAGCTCGGCCATCGCCCGACGGTTCTTCTCGGCGAGGTCGGCCATGGCGATCCTGAGGCTCTTGGTCAGTCCCGCGCGGCCGACCATGTTCTCCTCGGCGGCGTCGGCCATGGCCGTCTTGAGTTCCTCGCGGAACTCGTTGAGGGACGCCTCGCTGGAGCTGGCCGACGCGGTGGGCAGGCTGCCCAGCCCGGCCAGCGCCGAGCCGATCTCCTCGCGGAGCCCGGCCAGCGCCGAGCCGATCTCCTGGCGGAGCCCGGCCAGCGCGGTGCGGACCTCGTCGCGGAGGCCGGTCGGCTCGGGCCTGATGACCTCGGTGATCTGGGCGGGCGCGGGGGTGCTGGTCGCCGCCAGGGTCTCGGCGAAGCGGGTCAGGGCGGTCTTGATCTCCTCGCGGAACTCGGCCAGCGCGGGGCGCACGTCGCCGCCGCCGCCGTCGCCGGCAGCGTGGGCCGCGGGTGCCGGGGCTCCGCCCGACTCGCGGACCGCCTCGGCCAGTTCGGCCAGGCCCCGCCTGGTCTCCCCGACCAGCCATTCGGCGCTGGGAGCCGCTTTAGGGTCGACCTCGAAGGCCGGCTCGGCCAGCGCTCCGGGCTCGGCCTCGGCGTGCCAGCGGTCAAGCAGCGTGTCGATCTTGTCGGTCCAGGACATCTCGGCGCCCCCCTATCTTCGCCCAGCGGTCGCGCTATTGTCCCATCGCCGGCCGCGCCGTCAAGGGCAGGGCCGGTCTCTTGCGCGTGACACCGTGTCCCCAATGGTCCACCGGGGGGACCACTGGACCACGGGTCTACGGACCTGCGTTTTTCGCACGATTCTACCGAAAATCCGGCACTGCTTGCGGACGAACGGAGTATATCCTGATGGGGGCACGGAGGAGACTCTTTATGGACTGTCGGCGGGCCACCGAGCTGATCAGCGCGGCCGCGCTCGGCGAGCTGCGGGGCGCGCGCCGCGCCGGCTTCCAAAAGCACGTCTCGACCTGCCGCCGCTGCCGGACGGAACTGGCCCGCACCCGCTGGACGCTCCGCCTGGTCGACGCGCTGATGAGCGCCTTCGCGCGCCCGGGGCCGGGCAAGCGCCGGCCGAAGTCCCACCGCATGGTGGTCTGAGCACCGCCGCCAAGGGGCGACATCGTCGTCCTCACCGTGGCCAAGAGGTTCTGAGGGGCGACTCCCCTACCCCGCCGGGCGCTTGACCTTTCCTGGAATATGGGCTAGGCTGTAACTGGAGAGGAAGGTTCGCTATCGTGGCTCCGGGATCCCGCAATGGTCACGGCCGTTCGCGCTGGCTGCGGAGGATCGGCATGTGGCTGGTCGGAGCGCTGGTCCTTGGGCTTTCCGGTTTCCTGTGCGGTCCCCGTGTTGTGGGTTGGTGCTGCGTCCGCTGGGTTCTCATGCAGGATTACGACTGCAACAAAATGACCCACATATTGATGGGGCCGTCGGACCTGGGCGTCCCATCCGGCGAACAGTTGGTGGAACTCATGGACAGTGAGAGGGCGGAGGTGCGCCGAGCCGCGGCTATCGTGATCGCTTATGACCCGCAGCGAGTCACTCCTTCCATGATAGAGCCGTTCTACCGCGACGAGGACGGTACCGTGGGGGATTTCTGCCTGTATGCCGGGGCTAAGCTGGGAGAGCGGGATTGCGTGTTGGCACTCGACGAATTGATGCGGTCCGCGGATTCGGGCTCTGGGGAATACCACATGCGCGCTCGCATTCTCGTGCAAGGGTGCTTTAGGGAAGCTGGAGACGACATAGTCCGAAGATTCGACACTACGACGGACGAGCGAACGCGGTTGCTCCTGGTTGGTCGACTGCAACGCTTGCTGTGCGAGAACGGTTTTGTCGCGGACCGGGGCGTGCTGATTGAGGGAGAGTTCATCAGGTGCGGCGGGCCGGATTCCAGTCCGGGGAAAGAGAAGCTGGAGAAGCTGTTCAAGGAACTGGTCCGCATCTGGGGCCTGAAGAGGAGTGAGTATCGTTCCGTTCAGGACTTCCGACCGGGTGATCGCTTGACCAAGGCCGGTCCGGAGCAAGAACCTTTCGGAATCGGGCGCAGGCTCGTCGGCATGTTCCTCCTCGGGCTGGTGGGACTTTGGTCGCTGCTCTTCTGGGGCGTCGTGCTACTGAAGCCGGCGATGGCACGTCTGCGCGTCAGACGATAGTACGCCTCCCTCGCAGACACCCCGGCACTCCCCCGCCCCGGGCCACGAGTTCCGTGGCCGCTTCTTCGTAGCGCCGGACGTGCTCGGCTTGTCGCGCGAAGCCGGAGCATATCTGCTCCCCTCCCAATTCCGGGCAGCCGTCGCATTCGCGGAGCTTGCGCTTCCTGCGCATCCTGAAATACATCCACCAGAAGGCGACCAGCGCGGCCAGCCTGACCAGTCCCGCGGGGGCGCTCACGAAGAGAGTCACGTAAGCCCCGACGACGATGAAACCTCCCCCGTTCATGCGCAACAGGTCGCGGAGCGTTCTTGGAAGCCGCTTGTATAGCGGCGGCAGCGAGAGCCCCAGCACCAACGCCAGCGTGCCGAGATAGGCAACCAGAAACGCTTCCGACGTCGGGGTGAAGACCGCCATCGCGGCGGCGGCGAGAAGTACCCCGCCCCACGCGCAGGCGCAGCTCCGGCATACGTGCAGCCGCCCCAGGCGGAGGACGTCCTCCCGGAAGCGGCCGCAGAGCGGCTTGTGAGCCCAGTTGAAGCTCCAGGCGCTCCGCAGCCAGAGGAGCTTCAGGCCCAGGCGGGTTACGAAGTTCACTGCGGGCCCTTCGTTCCCTTCTCCATGTTCTCCTCCATGTCCGCCAGGATGTTGCCGATGGCCCCGGTGGGCACGTAGTTGATCACCGGCTTGATGATCACCGCGGTGCCGTGGACCACCACTTGGCTGGCGCCCTGCTGCGCGCCGGTGAGTTCGAACTCCACGTTGATGATCCCGTTGGTCCTGAGCCGCGCGGCCATGGAGAGCATCCGGTCGACCGCCCGCTGGCGGGACTCGTCGCCCAGCTCGGTGTAGGACGACAGCTCCCCGCCGGTCATGTGCTTGCAGCCCATCAGGCAGTCCTGGCCCATGTCCTTGGCGCGGACGGAGATGCCCCAGACCATGCCTTTGTACTCCATGATCTCGTAGCCGTCGAAGCCGTCGGCGCCGGTGAGGATTACCTTCCCGCCGGTGATCTCCGGGCGGGTGCCGGCCAGAAGATCGTTCCTGCGAACCATCATGCCTCCCTTCTGAGCTCCGCGCCGCAGGTGTTGCAGCGCTGGGCCTCCATGTGCTCGGTGTTGACCGCCTCGCCGCACTGCGGACAGCGGTAGCTCTTGCGCGAGGCGACCGCGAAGAGGTAGAAGACCATGGCCAGCCCCAGCAGCCCCGCGATTATCAGTCCGTAGATCAGTATCACCCACATAGCCAAGCTCCTTTCCCGTTCACACCTTCCACAGTTCAGGATACCGCGTTTGCCGGAGGGACGCAATTACAATCGGGAGCGACTTCTGTAATGGGAAGATTCTCAGGCCGGGCCCGCTGTTTCATTGAACCGGGGCGGTTCGACTCCTGCGCGGCCGATACTTGAGAAACAGTATCTCCAGTTCCGTGAACTCGACCCGTGGCCCCGGAGGGTGGGGGTAGCCCACCTTTCGCATTCTCTTGACTCGCTCGGAGAACCTGCCGGACGTGCTCTTCAGGTACCAGACGCGGGGAGGCGACGCTTCCCGGTCGTCGATGAGCAGGGGGCCGGTCTTGCCAAACTTCAGGGGGTGGACCGCCAAGTCCTTGCGCCGAGCGTAGTATCCGTAGCAGGAGCGAATGTACCAGGCCGGTCGCCGCGTGGTGACCAGCACGGTGTCTCCCGGTCGGGCGAAACGTTCGACGCACTGAACCGCTTCGCGCCACTGCTCTTTCTGGGTATCCCCGTAGTAGTCCGACATCGGTCCGATGCAGAGCGCCAGCAGCAGGCCGACGGCCGCCATGCGGCAGGAGCGCGAGGGCAGGGAGCTGACCGCCAGTCCGGAGAGCAGATACATGCCCAGGGAGCCGACGATGGTGTAGCGGCTCATCATTCGCGTATTGAGGAGCAGCGAAAGCAGGCCCAGAAGCAGAAGCGGCACCGCGACCCAGGCCGCCGCGAAGAGAACCCGGCGGTGTCGGATGATCCAGTTGTCCTGCTCAGGCCGGGCGGGCATCCGGAGGTAACTCCGGATCCGGGCCGGAAGCAGCAGTATCGCGAGGGCCGCCGCGTGAAAGGTCAGCAGCAGGTAGGAGCCCGCGTAGCTCTTGAGCGAGTTGCGGAACTTGCTCAAGGAGACGTATCCGGCGGTGGAGACGTTCCCCTCGTGGGTCAGTATCGCGACCAGCCAGGGGGAGAAGAACAGGACCAGCGAGGCCTGCATGATGAACCAGCGCCGCAGCGGCAGGACGGTGGTCGGTCCGGCGCTGAATCGTCGGACGACTACCGCCAGGTTCTGGACCCCGATAATCGCCCAGCCGGAGTTATGGGTGTAGAGCAGCAGCAGGCTGCAGAGCACGTATCCGATCCGGGCGGCCGTGTCATCCCTGCGCAGGAGGCGAATGAAGAAGAACATGGACGCCGTTGCCAGCAGGGCACACATCGAGTACATGCGGGCCTCCTGGGAGTACCTGACGTGGAACAGGCACGTCGCCAGGATCAGGGCGGAAACCAGGCCGGCCCCCCTTTTCCGGAACAGAGCCGCTCCCAGCAGGTAGATCAGCGGGACCGTCAGGACACCGAGGATTGCCGAGAGGGAGCGGGCCGCGAACTCAGAGTTGCCGAAGGCGAGTACCCAGCCGCGCAGGGTCAGAAAGTAGAGCGGCCCGTGGGCGAAATTGGCGCGATCATCGAGGATATGACTGACTGAATGACCGGCCAGGTAGATCGACGTGCCTTCGTCGCGCCACAGGCTCTCGCTTCCCAGGCCGTAGAAACGAAGAGCGGTGGCGAGCAGGACTATCGCCAGCAGGGCCAACAACGTGGCCGAACGGGAGTTCCTGGGAGCAGACCCCTCGATACTCGCCTCCATTATCGAATCTGGCTCTTGATGATGAAGGCGATGATCCGCTCGCGGTCCGGGCCGGCCAGTTCGCGAAAGCGCAGGCCCAGCAGGAAGCGGTGCTTCTTCTTCTCGAGGAGTTCCACCCAGGCCACGCGGGTCAGGGCCAGGACCGGGGGTTGGCCGTCGGGCAGGGCGATCTCCACTCCCACAACCACCCGGCCGATGAGCAGCTCCGGGAGCCAGTCGGGGCTGGGAACGACCCCGGCCAGCTTGAGGCCCCCGCCGGAGATGTTGTCGGTGGTGCCGGCCAGGGCCTCGTCGGCGCCGGCCGCCGCACCGCCCAGGAAGCGGTAGGTGACGGGCAGTTCGGACTTCACGCGAATGAACTCGCGGCGCTCCTGCCGGTAGTGCCTGGGGTTGTGGCTCACGCGGGGCTCCTCTGCTGGAGACCACAAGCATAACCCACTGGCGCCCAACGTTCAAGGGCTGGCCGGGCGACATGCCCCCGCGATTTCCCGTGACGTGGCGCCGCCGGAAGCCGTCATACATAATGGGCGGGTTCCGGTAGCTGAGATAGAACAGGTATTTCCACGCGCCGGTCGGCTCGCGGACTTCGAGCGTGTCAGGCCCACCTGGGGCAGCGCACCGCGTGGCCGGGGGAGACCTCCACGAACTCGGTGGGCAGTTCCTCGCAGGCCGGCGCGCTCTGCCCGCAGCGCGGCGCGAAGCGGCAGCCCGTCGCGCCCGAGCCGGCGAACTGGCCCTCGGCGGGGGGAACCTTGGTGCGCGAGCCGCGCGCGGTTTCCAGGAGCATTCGCGTGTAGGGATGCGCGGGCTCCGCCAGCAGCTCGGCTGCGCCGGCCAACTCCACGATCTGGCCGGCGTACATCACCGCGATCTCGTCGCTCATCTTCTCGATCAGCGCGAGGTCGTGGCCGATCAGGAGGTAGGTCAGCCCCAGCTCCTCCTGGAGCCCCGAGAGCAGGTTGAGCACCTGGGCGGCCATGCTCACGTCCAGCGCGCTGGTGGGCTCGTCGAGCACTATCATCCGGGGACCCATGGCCAGCGCGCGGGCCAGGGCCACCCGCTGGCGCTGGCCGCCGGAGAACTCGTGGGGATAGCGCCCGGCGGCGTCGGCGGGCAGGCCAACTCGGGAAAAAAGCTCGGCGGTCCTCTCCCGGCGGCGCGCCGGCCAGTCGCCGAGCCCCGCGGCGGCCGGCGCCTCCCAGACCGCCTCGCCGGCGGAGACGCGCGGGTTCAGCGACCCGTAGGGGTCCTGGAAGAGCATCTGCATGCTGCGCGCCAGCTCCCGCCGGGCCGCGCCCCGGAGATTGGCGATCTCCGCGCCGCCGAAGCGTATCGAGCCAGCGGTGATGGGCGCCAGGCCGGCGATGGCCCGGCCCACGGTGCTCTTGCCGCTGCCGGACTCGCCGACCAGCCCCAGGGTCCGGCCGCGGGGTATCTCGAAGCTGACCCCGTCGGCGGCGCGCAGCCGCCCGCCGCCGCCCAAGAGCTCGCTGCCCAGGCGGTACTCGACGGTCAGGCCGCTGACGGCAAGGAGAGCCGGCCGCGCCGCGCCGCTCACAGCGCGATCTCCGGAAGGGGCGCTTTGCCGGTCTCGGCGGAGCCCACCCGGTGGCAGCTCACCTGGTGGCCGCGGAGCACCTCGGTCATGTGCGGCGCGGCGCGGCGGCACTCATCAATGACCCGCCCGCAGCGCGGGGCGAAGCGGCAGCCGGGCAGCTCCTCGGTGGCGGAGGGCACCGCGCCGGGCAACTCCGCCAGTCGCCCGCGGCCCGAGCCCAGTCGCGGGGCGGCGGCCACCAGCGCCCGGGTGTAGGGGTGCAGCGGCCGCTCCAGAACCTCGCGCACCGCGCCGCTCTCGACCGGCCGGCCGGCGTAGAGCACCAGCGCGCGGTCGGCCACCCGGGGGGCGAGGTGGACGTCGTGGGTGATGAAGATCAGGCCCATCTCGAAGCCGCGGCGCAGCTCGGCCAGGAGGTCGACGATGCCGGCCTGCACGGAGACGTCCAGCGCGCTGGTGGGCTCGTCGGCGATCAGCAGCGCCGGGCGGTTGACGACGGCCATGGCGATGCAGGCCCGCTGGCGCAGCCCCCCGGAGAACTCGTGGGGGTAGGCCGCGTAGCGCTTCTCGGCGTCGGGAAAGCCGGCGGAGCTCAGCGCGGACAGCGCGTTGTGCCGGGCCAGCTTGCGGTCCTTGCCGTGGGCCCGCCCGGCCTCGGCGACCTGCTCGCCCACGGACAGCACCGGGTTGAGGGCGGCCGATGGCTCCTGGAAGACGAAGCCGATGGACAGGCCGCGGCGGCGGCGCAGGCGGCGCTGGCTCATGGTCAGGAGGTCCTTGCCCTCCAGGCGCACCGCGCCCGTGGCGCGCGCGTAGGCGGGCAGCAGGCCGGCGATGGCCAGGGCCGCGGCGGTCTTGCCGCTGCCCGACTCGCCGAGAATGGCCAGTCCTTCGCCGGGCCGCAGGTCGAAGCTCAACCCCTCCACGGCCAGCGCGGGAGCCGCGCCCGGCGGTCGGAACTCGACGCGCAGGTCGCGGACCTCCAGTAGCGGTTCGCCGTCGCCAGTCATCAACGGCATTATGCAGGAACGGGGCGCACAGGGAAAGAGAAAAGCTAGCAGGCCGTTGAAAAATGGGGCGTCGTGACGGCAGGCGCTCCCGAGCGATGC
>CBDUSI010000148.1:0-9624 GCA_965370045.1 uncultured bacterium
GGTGGTCCCCATTTACGCGCCCCTACTGGTCCCCTTTTCAAAGCCCCGCGCCAGTAGCGGCATCGTCTACCTTGTGACGCAGCTCCTTCTCGCTCCACGGCGGCTGGCAGCGTGGGTTGTAGTGGTCCATGAGCACATTCAGCGCGCGTCCGGGATCGATCCCGAAGCCGTGGACCACGGCTGTGGCCGCGGTGAATGTCGTGCTGTGTCCGCCTTGCCCGCTGATGGCCGGCGGCATGGCGTCCAGGTACTTCACCGCCCTGCGCTCCACCTCTTCTGTCGGCAGATCGGGGCGTGGGGGTGGCGGTGTAGATGGCGAAGCCTCTTCCTTCGGCTGCTCGCCGTATCGCAGCCGAACCACCTCGTTGTAGAGCGCCTCTACGCAGGCCTTGAGCATTTGCGCCGGCACTGGTGCCGGGTCGCCCTCTAAGACGTCATAAGGCTCGCCCGACTCGTGGATGCTTGGCCCCACCAGCGTCTGGCCGCCGGTGCTGCGCAGTTCCACGATCATCTTGCGGGTCTTCGGGTCGCTGAATTGCCTGGTCTTCACTCCGCTGGCGATGTACCAGCGGTGTGACCGCGGCGTACTTGGCCTGCCGGTTTCGGCGGGCGTGGGCGGCAGGAACTGATCGGCCAGCTCGCGCGCCTCTGCGCAATCGAGATCGACGTCGACCAGATCGCCGCTGCCCTCGCCCAGGATGATGCCGATATTGCCGGGCTGGCCAAAATGGGCCGGTAGTTGTTCCTCGGTCAGGCGCTGCTTCTGCCACGCCTTGGCCGCCGGGCGTTTTGTGCCCGGCGGCACGTAGACCGGCATCCAGCCGCGGGAGAGGTAGTGCCGAGCGGCATCGAGGAGTTCGTTCATCCGCCCCTCTCAAGCCGCCTGATTTCACTCGCGATGTACCACCGCGCCTGTCGCAGCTCGTCGATGTCGAGCCGGTTGATGGCCGCCTGCCAGAGACAAACCAGCGCATCGCGCACGTCGTCCTTCTCCACCTTGGCGACCCGGGCCATCAGTCCGTCTTCATCCATGCGCTGAAACTCGCCGGGCACCGAAAGCGGCGGCTGCATCAGTCGTAGATCGAGGTCCAGGCGGCGCTTGATCTCGCGGTCCACGTACCAGCGCGCCTTCTTCAAGTCCTCGGCGGGCGTACCCTTCGCGCGGTGACGGAACACGTATTTGATAGCGTTGCCCAGGCAGAAGCCCAGGTTCTCGGTCAGGTCTATGCATTCGACGCCCGAGGCACTTGAGGTGTAGTGCTGGGGATGGTTGACTGAATCGCTCATCAGAACGGGATCTCCTCGTATTCGAAATCAGGTTGTTCGGTGGGGGCCGGTTCGTCGTCCCAGCCGGGCTCGCGATACTCGGGCTTGGGGCCGAGCTCGTAGCCGATGATGCGGTCGTACTTCTCGCCGGCGACGGAGCGGACCGTGATGCGCTGCGTCTCGCACAGCGCGCCGCTGCGGGCCAGGGCGACTGCCTCTTCGGTGGAGCTGGGTATCGGCACGCCGCAGCGCTGCTGCCACCACCGTTCGGCCTTGTGGCCGGCGTATCCGGTGTGCTCGATGCAGATCCATTCCGAGGAGCTTTGATACCAGCTGACCCGGTACTCGACGCGCATGGTCTTGGGTGCGTCCTCGGCCGCGCCACGCTTGGTGTGCACCGAGTAGCTGATGTCCATGACCTCGTACTCGGTCGTGGTCACCTGGCCCGAGAGAATGCCGGCCTCGCTGGCCCGCGCGTCGTGCTTCTTGCGTTCGGGCTCCGGGAACACGTAGCCGCAGTCGGGGCAGGTGGCGAACCCCGCGGCGATCACCGCCTGGCACTTCGGGCACTCCTTCGCGGGCGCCTCGCCGGAGCCGCTCTTGCCGGCTTCCTTGATTTCGATGGCGTCCACCGGCCCGTGGCGCATCACGTTGCCGCCGAAGTCGAGCACCAGGCAGTTCTCCTTGCCAGGATGCAGCCTGAATCCTCGACCGACCATCTGGTAGTAGAGCCCCGGCGACATGGTCGGGCGCACCAGCGCCACGCAGTCGATGTTGGTAGCGTCGAACCCGGTGGTGAGCACGTTGCCGTTGACCAGGTACTTCAGGCGGCCCTCTTTGAAGTCGCGGAGTGTTTCATCGCGAATGCCGGTGAGCGTGTCGCCGAAGACCGTGCCCACTTCCGCACTGGTCATGGCGTGCAGCACCTCGGCCACGTGCATGGCATGCTTCACGCCGGTGGCGAAGACCAGCACGGACTTGCGGTCCCGGGTGTATTGCGCAATCTCATAGCAGGCCGACTCGACCAGCTCCTTCTGGTCCATGAGGTCCTGGGCCTCGCCGGCGACGAACTCCCCCGCACGGATGTGCAGTTCGGAGGTGTCGACCTTCTTGCGGCCGGCCTTGGTTACGAGCGGGCAGAGGTAGCCGTCACGGATCAGTTCCTTGACCCCCACCTCGTAGCAAACGTGATTCAGGAAATGGCCATCGTCGGCAGGGCCGCAGATCATCCCCGACTTCATGCGGAACGGCGTAGCGGTCAGGCCGATGACCCGAACATTAGGATTGACCACCTTGGCCTCGGCCAGGAACTGCCGATACATCCCATCGCCCGATGGCGGGAGTAGATGGCACTCATCGATTGCGATCAGGTCTACCGGCCCCAGGTCGCAGGCCTTCTTGTAGACGCTCTGGATGCCCGCACAGATGATCGGGTGGTCGGTATCGCGGCTCTTCATCCCGGCCGAGTAGACGCCGACCTGGTGCCATAGTTCCGGGGCGACCAAATGTAGCTTATCAACCGCCTGGGCGAGCAACTCCTTGACGTGGGCCAGGATCAGGATGCGGCCCTGCCATTTGGAAACCACATCCCTGCAGATCGTGGCCAACAGAGGCGTCTTCCCCGATGCGGTCGGCAGGACCACGCAGGGGTTGTCCGGGCGCTCGCGCAGATGCGCGTAGACGGCCTCAAGCGCCTGCAGCTGATAGGGTCTTAGCGTCAGCATCGGGGGACACCGCGTATTCCTTCTGCCATGCGGCGAGCAGGTCGGGGTTCTTGATCGGGCGCGCAGAGGCCACGAGCGCCTTCACGAAGCGAAGCAGGGGGTCATGCTCATCACGGTAGGTGCGCCTGTAGAGAATGTGAAAGGCCCAGACGCGGAACCCGTCCTCAAGTTCGGGCGGAACCGCACATTGGACATCGTGAGAGTGGGAACTGCTGCAGGGCGACGATAACCGCGCCTCCTGAGACCCGCTCTTTGCGCCTGATGGCGAGGAGATCGATCTGGCTGTCATCTCTGTACGCTCCACCCTTCTCCAGTGAATCGAGCAAGCTCTTCTGCATGTTGTCGAGGTCTCTCCTGCGGCGGTCCGGCGGGAAGGCATCGATGACCATGGCCAACCGACCGGGAAGCTCCATGACCCCGAGGCCTCGGAGGACCGAGCAAACCTTCTCGCGGTATGCTCGGCCCTCCTTGCTGATCAGAGTCCGCGGCCCGACCCGCCGGTAGTAGTGGTTAACGCTGGGCGGGAACGGCAGCTCAAGCTCCAGCATCAACGCGCCCAGGGAGGAGTCTCGGAGGTGGCCTGCGGCGCCTGGCCGACCATCTCGCGCTTCGAAAAGCCCGAGATCTCGTTGGCCAGGTTGCCGTTGTCCTCGCGCTTCTTGACCTTGACCGAGATGGTCAGCGGCAGGGCGTGCAGCTCGAAGCTGTCCTTGGGGGTCATGACCCCGACCGCCCGGCACAGCGCCGAGAGCTCGCCCTTGGCGATCTTCACCGCCATGGCGCTGGGGTTGTCGAGGTTGAGCCGCGCCCAGACCTTGCGGCCCTTGTACTGGCCTTCGAGGATTTCGAAGGTCAGCTCCAGGTAGCGACCGGTGCCGGCCTTGGTGGGCTTCATCTCGCTCTCGGTGATCGCCGCGAGGTACTTCGCGGCGGGGATCGCCTCGAACTCGACCTGCGGTTCGACTGAGTTGGCGTCGAATCCAGAAAGATTCGCCATGATCAGTTCTCCTTCGTGCTAAAGACCCGGGACAGTCCGCTGGAAACAGCAGACGCGAAAGCCTGCCAGGTCAGCGGAATGACACTGGGAAGTCCGTAACGGTTCTTGGCCAGAGCCCGAGGGGTCTCCTCGGTGATGAGCACACGACCGCCCTCGCCGTCGTAGCGGGCCAGGCAGACGAAGTCCGACCACTCGACGAAGACGTTCAGGTAGCCATCGGGAATCTCGGCCGTGGTCTTCTCGGTGGTGATGCCGTCGACGTCGGTGATCTCGGTGCGCTTGGCATGGGCCAGAAGCAGCACGGCGATCCCGCGGTTCACGATCCGGTCCAACCGCGGCAGGAGCTGCTGGTAGACGTAGTTCTTCATCACCTGCTTGCCGTTGCCGTAGCCGCCGTGGGAGCGGTTGAGCGTTGCCTCGACCTTGCCAATCGCGCCGGAGACCTGCTCCTCGATCCGCCGGAGCAGCCAGTCGAGCGAATCGATGGCGACAACCTTGTAGGGGTGGTCCTCGGTCTCGAGAGTTGTGAGCCAGGCGTCGATCTCGCTCCACGCCGACAGGTACGGCGTGCGCTGGCACTGCACCGCGCCGGCGCCGTTCTCGCAGTCGATGATCAGCGCGCCCTCGGCCGAGGCGCCGAAGGTGGTCTTGCCCACGCCGGGAGGTCCGTAGACTATTCCCTTCGGCGCCGAGGGCGCGGGCTTCCGAATCACGCTTTCCAGTAGGTTCATGTTCCTCTTCTCCCTTCAGTAAGGTGAGCGCCCCTCCGCACAGGGAGTCCCGCCTCCGTGGCCCGGACGAAGGCACGCCATCGGAGGGGCGCCCGATCTACTTCCTCAAATCCAATCGAAAGTGCGGACCTGCTCGTAGCCGGTGGGCCAGTGCTTGGCCTCGCGGCATTGGGTCAGGAGTTCAATGGCCTCTTCGTTCTCCTTCTGCGCGTTGGCCAGAACGTCAGGCGTCACGAGCCATACGCCGCAGCGGAAGGGCTCCTTCTTCTCCGCGGCGATGACGTGGACCGGTATGTCCGTGGGCTGCTTGCCGAGCGCCTTGGCCAGGACCGCGCGATAGAATGCCATCTGGTAGGCGTAACCGAATCTGCGAGCGTCATTCTCGAACCAGGTCAGGTCGTCGGCGGTCTTGAGATCCACGATCCCGTGCTCGGGACCGAACCAGTCGATGCGAATCTGGCAGGGCTCGCCGCAGTACTCCTCGCGGACCACGCCTTCGGCCAGGCCGCGGGACAGGAGTTCCTGGGCCTTCTTGTGGGCTCCGACCCCGGCGGCCAGCTGGGCCACCAGTATGTTCTGGGCATCGGTGAGGACGTCCCTGTCCTGGGCGTCGGCCCACTCGCGGTACTTCTTGGTGGTCGCGCCGTAAGGCTTGCCCGTTGAAGGATTAACCGGACCGCCGACCACGTAGCCGGCGTCGAACTTCTCCTCGCCCTCCAGGATCAGGCAGTGCGCCGCCCTTCCTATTACATAGGAGGGCTTGTCGGCATCGGGAATGAGTCCCAACTGCTTCTTGTGGTAGAGCTCCGGGCACTTGCGGAAATCGGCCAGTTGGTGGCTGGACAGATTCTGCCGGGCCTTGGAGTGGTAGACGTTTTCCGGTTCGGAAATGATAGGGCTTGTGATTGCTTCTGTTCGGGCCATGATCTTTCTCCTGGTCTTGAAAGCCGGTTCTCTTCCGTCACCAGGTTGTTTGCCGGTCGGCAGGCTCATTGCCGAGAACTGCGGAAATACATATGTGCACATAATGTGCGAATGAGCCCGGTGAGCCCGCGCATAATTCGCACACATGTTTTTCGGCTTCCATAATGAGCCGTATGTCTTTGGGCTCTCCCAGACCATAAATAGGTGTCCGCGCCCTGAAAGGGTCAGGGCCGTTGCACGAAAGGCGCGGACATGCGAAACGATTACGGATCACTGGTGGAAGCGTGGAAGGTCGACCTGATTATCGACCGGGCAAGGTTGAAGGGATTCCGCGAGGACGAGATCGAAGACGCCCAACAAGAGATAGTCCTCGCCATCCTCGACTTCAAGTACGACCCCAACAACGAAGCCGGCGCGACGGAGGCCACGGCGCTCACCGCGCTCATTGATAGGCAGCTTGCCTTCATCCTCAGAAAGCAGGCCCGCAGGGCCAAGCACGAGAAGAAATACCGCTTGCTCCACGGCGTTGTTGACGATAAGCCCATACCCGTCGTCGCCCAGGACGCCCAGCAGGAACGCGAGATCGACTTCCCCGCTGACGTCCACCGGGCCGTCTGCGATCTCTCACCGTTCGAACAACAGGTCTGCGCCGCGCTGGCAGACGGGCAGGCGTGCAGCAGCATTGCCGAAGATGTTGGCGTTTCCCGCTACGAACTCGACCGCACCGTCAACCGCATTGGGGACGTGTTCAGGGCTCAGAACCTGGATGCCTGGATGTGCAAGTAAT
This sequence comes from uncultured bacterium, assembly GCA_965370045.1. Classification (GTDB taxonomy): domain Bacteria; phylum Planctomycetota; class SZUA-567; order JAKLDR01; family JAKLDR01; genus CAZONU01. The sequence goes on from CBDUSI010000148.1 coordinate 6,430, forward strand.
GCACCAGGCTTGCCCCGGGTGGCAGGAGCCCGTCCAGATTTCCGAAAAGACGACTGGACTTTCGCCGGCGAAGAGCGCTCATGGTGACCTGTCCGAGGCGACGGGAGGGCGTCCGCTGTCCCAGGCGTGGATTTCGGACGACCTCCTGGCCCGGACGCGGGAGGTCTGGGCCAAAGCCTACGGGCGACCGGTTACGGAGGACGAGGCAGTGGAGATGCTGATGAACGTCAAGCGCGCCGCCGAAACGCTCATGCGGGCAATGGGGCTCGCCGGAGGCGCCTGATGAACGCCGTGATCTGGGCACGCGTCTCCTCCCGCGAACAGCGGGAAGGCTACTCTCTCGACGCGCAGCTCCGGGCCACACGGGATCGGGCGGTCAAGAACGGCTGGACCGCCGTCAAGGAGTTCGTCGTCGCCGAGTCCGCCAAGCGCGGCGCGGAACGTACCGCCTTCAACCAGATGCTCAAGTGGGTCAAGCGGAACGCCAAGAAGGAAGGCATTCACTTCATCCTCAGTCACAAGCTCGACCGCGTCTGCCGAAACATGCGCGACGCGGTTCGGCTTCAGGAACTGGAGGATTCCTGCGGGGTGCAGCTCTCCTTCGTAGAGAACCAGTTCGGTCCCGGCGCGGCCGGCGCTCTCTCTTTCAACGTCATGGCCGCTGTGGCACAGTACTACTCGGACAACCTGCGCTCCGAGGTTCTCAAGGGCATGGACGAGAAGGTGCGTCAGGGCTGGCCAACCGGCCACGCGCCCTTCGGCTACGAGAACACTAAGGAGAAGGAAGAACCGGTCAGGCCCCACCCGGAGAAGGCCAAGACCGTAGTGCGCATCTTCGAGCTCTACTCCACGGGCCTTTACACCTTCGAGAAGCTCCGCGACAGGCTGGTGGAGGAAGGCTACACCTACAGGCCCAGCCAGCCGCGCTTCAACCGGACGACGCTCTCCTACATCCTCAATAACCGGTTCTACATCGGGGAGCTGCATCGCAACGGCCGGGTCTACATGGGCAAGTACCGGTTCATCATCGACCGGATGACCTTTGACCGCTGCCAGGACATTCTGCACGACCGGAACCGCCGCACGGGCAGCCCGAACCTCCAATTCTCGGGCGGGCTCATCCGCTGCGCCCACTGCGGGGCGGCTCTAACGGGCGAGCGCATACGCCGGAAACTGCGCGATGGCGGCGTCCGGGAGCACGTCTACTACAAGTGCGCCAACAGCAAGCAGGGCCAGGACCACCCTCCCGTCCGCTGGCGCGAGGCTGACCTTGAGAAGGCCATCCTCGACGACCTGGCCACGCTCCGGATGCCGTCCCAAGAGATCGCCGACTGGTTCCGGACCACGCTGAAGGCCGCGTTCACCGACGTGGAGGACCTCCACAAGCGGCACAAGGCCCTGCTGGCCAAGCGCAAGACCGAGCTGGCGACCATGAAGGACCGCCTCTTGAACTGCTATCTTTCCGGAGCGGTCGAGGAGGCCACGTTCAACGCGAAGACGGCCGAACTGGCGGGCGAACTGGCCGAGGTAGAGGAATCCCTACAGAAGGCCGAGAGCTTCGACCCTGAGGCACCCCTGCGCGCCCTGGCGGTGTTCGAGTTCAGCCAGAGGCTCGCGGAACTCTGGCACGGTTCGAACTCTGCCCAAAAACGCGAGATCTTGGAGTGCGTGAGTTCGAACCGCATGATATCGCACGCAAGCCTTTGCCTCGAAAAGAGAAAGCCGTTCGGCTTTCTCGCCGAACGGCCGTTTGTGAAGGATGGTCGGGGCGACTGGATTCGAACCAGCGACCTCTTGACCCCCAGTCAAGCGCTCTAACCAGGCTGGGCTACGCCCCGAACGCACTTGATTCTACGTTCCGTGGGGCTATCGTCAAGTTCACGCCGGTGCCGATCCGGAATTAGCGTGTTTTTTAGTGTTCCAATGCGCCGCACCTGCGTTACGTGATGCCGGGGAAGCCATGAGCGAGGCCGAAGGGCAGAAGCAGTCGGATCCTCCCGCGCCCGCGCGCCGAGAAGCGCGGGAACCGGGCGAAGGCGCGGTAGAGTACGGCGCCCGGACCTACGGGGCGCGTCGGCGAGGCTGGATCCGGATCCACGGCCGGGACGACCGCCTCCTCATATTCATTGGCGTGCTGGCCCTGGCCGGCATACTCTTCCTGGTGGCCTACAGTCTGGTCGAGGACTGGCGCGAGGAAGACCACCCTCCGGTGGCCTTGACGGAACTCTTCGCCGGAGACGCCGAGGAGATTGAGCCCGGCCTGCTGCGCATCACCTACGACTTCAAGATGGATCCGGCCGCGCCCGAAGGGCTCGGCCGCAACTATGACCTGAAGACTTGCCCGCAGATGTACGACTGGCAATTGGGTCGGCGGAACTTGGCGGGGCGGCTGGCCAAGCCGGGCATCCTGGTGGGCGGTACGGTGAACTACAAGCCCTTCTTCGTCCCTGGTGAACTCTCCGTGGAATGCGACGCGGCGGTACTCACCGGTTCAAAGGTTGGTATCAGCCTGCGGAGCATCTTCGACCACGAGGAACAGGACTACTATCTCTTCGAACTCACCGCCTCACGCGGCCCAGGCTGGCCGGCAATCGCGCAGCTGACTAAGTACGACGACGGGTCCAAGGCGGCCAGCACTAGTCCGGTCACGCTCGACGGGCTGCGGGCCAGGCGCGACCCGCCGCGCTTTTACAGGGTCAGGCTGGAAATGTCCAACGGCTTCGTGCGCGGATACTTCCGGTCCGAGGGCGGGAAACTCACCAAGGTCTGCGAGTTGGAGATCGGCAAGGACCACCTGGGAGCCGGCACCGTGGTCCTCAGCGGGGCCTATTCCCACACCGCCTATGACAACGTGGTCATTACCGGCCGGCCACATCCCAAGATGATCGCCCAGCGCACCGAGCTTTACTACCTCTTCGACCAGCACAAACAGAAGAAGGCTCCCGCCACGGAGAGCGCTCCCCCGGCCGCAGAAAGCGCGCCTCCCGCCAAGAGCTAGCAGGCTGTTGAAAAATGGAGCGTCGTGACGGCAGGCGCTTGCGAGCGATGCGAGGCCTGAGGGTGAGCGCGATGCCTCTGGCATCGTGCGAATCCCGAAAACGAAGCAGCGCGACGCAACCGCTTGCCGCCCTTCGGGTTGAGCCATAACGGTTCATCTTCTTCGTCGGGAACCCGAAGACGATGCTTGGGCATCGA
>CBDUSI010000149.1:0-9590 GCA_965370045.1 uncultured bacterium
TCGTCGGGAACCCGAAGACGATGCTTGGGCATCGACTTCGGAACCCCTCCTCGAACCTGAACCATTCTGACTCCAATCACGACTGCTCCATTTTTCAACGGCCTGCTAGAGCTGGGATGAATTATAACCTACGGACCCGGCCAGTTCAACCGGCCGGAGCCAGAACTTGGCGTAACGGCCCGCCGACTCCACGTGTATGTGAGGCGCCTCCTTCCCTTCGTTACTGAAGAAGAAGAAGCGATGGCCGCGGAGCCGGAGGACGGTGGGCATGTCCCGCTCCGGGCGCTAATTGACGATCAGGGCCATCATGGCCTTCTTGGAGAAGATGGCGTTCTCGGTCTCCTCGCGGATGATCTGGCGCTTACCGTCCAGCACCGCGTCGGTGGCGCAGATGCCGCGGTGCGCCGGCCCGGAGTGCGAATAGACGACGTCCTTCTTGGCGCAGTCCAGCACCTCGTCGGTCACCGTCCACTGCTCGACCTTCACGGCCTGCTCCTCGGGGGACTGCTCGCCGGCCAGCATGGAGCGGATCAGCGTGCTGGCCTGCACGAAGTCCGCGCCCTGGACGGCCTTCTTCAAGTTAGTGACCACTTCCAGGCGCGTGCCGGCCTCGGCCGCCCTGCCCTGCCCCTCCTTCAGGATGTCCGCGTCGATGGTCTCGGCGTAGCTGGCGGGCACGGCCAGGACCATGTTGACGCCCAGCACCGGGGCCACTCGGATGAAGCTGTGCAGGATGCCCCGGGCCATGCCGGTGTAGACCAGGTTGAGGCCCTCCAGCTTCCCCTTGGCCTGGCGGATGGCCATCAGTTCGCCGATGACGTGGGTGCTGTGGTCGTGGGGAGTGCAAGCGTTCATGACCGGCGTGGACATGTTCGCGGCGGCCTCGTCCATGTCGCTCTGTTTCCAGAGGCGCCCCGCGAAGACGTCGATGTACTGGTCCATGGCCCGGGCGGTGTCGGCCATGCTCTCGCCGCGGCCCATCTGGGTCTGCTCCACGGGCATGTACACGGTTGAGCCGCCCAACTGGGCCATGGCCGTCTCGAAGCCCAGGCGGGTGCGCGTCGAGGGGTAGACGAAGATCAGGCCCTGGACCCGGCCCTGCAGCAGTGTGGCGTAAGTCGGGTCGTGGCGGTTGTCGCGGAACCAGGCGCCGAGGTCCATGATCTCCAGCAGTTCCTCGCGTGAGAGGACGCCGATGTGCGGTAAAGACTTGCCCTTGAGGCGGTCGCTGATCCGGGGGGCTCCTGACACGTCTAATCTCCTTTTGCAGGTGTAAGCGGTCTGTAGTCGGAAGAGAGCGGTCCGCTCGCGGCGGGGACGGCCTACTAGAAAACCTTGTGCTTCCAGAGGACGGTCCGGCACCAGGTGCCGCAGCGCTCTTCCCGGCCGTCGGAGGTCTTGGATAGATAGTAGAGCATGTTCTCCCCCCGGGCGGGCCTACGCGCCGCCCGTTCGCCAGTTATGATACAGTTCTCCCCGCGCTCCGCAAGGGCGGCTTGGGCCGCTTGCGCCGCCGGGCCGCGCGAGGATAATCCCCGCGGAGAGCCCCAGCCGGGAGGGAGCCGATTATGAAGCGCCGGACCAAAATCCTCCTGCTGGTACTCGGTCTTCCCGTCGCCGTCGTGGCCGCGGGCTACGCCGTCTACCGGCTGCTGCCCGCCAGGCAGGACCAGCCCGCCAGCTTCCGCGTCGAGCCGCCGCCCGGCGGATGGGTGCCCGACGCCTCGATGAAGGTGCTGACTCTCAACATTGCCCACGGCCGCCGCCTGGCCACGCACCAGAGCTTCTGCAAGCGGGAGACCATAGAGGCCAACCTCCAGGGGATCGCCGTGGTCCTGGAGCGCGAGCGGCCCGACGTGGTCGCCCTCCAGGAGGCCGAGGGGCCGTCCTTCTGGAGCGGGAACTTCGACCACGTGGCCCGCCTGGCGGAGCTCGCCGGCCTGGAACACCACTTCCGCGGCGAGCACGTCTCCCGCGGCGTGGGGGACAAGCGGGTCTCCTACGGCGCCGCGCTGCTGGCCGGGACGGAGCTGGGCGAGCCGACCTCCTGCAAGTTCAAGGTCACTCGCCCCACCCCCACCAAGGGCTTCGTGTTCGCCACGGTCGCGTTCCCCGGCACGGACTTGAAGGTGGACGTGGTCTCGGTGCATCTGGACTTCGCGCGCGGGAGCAAGCGCCGGGAGCAGGTCGAGCTCCTGGCCGCGAAGCTCGCCGGGCGCGGCCGGCCGCTGGTGGTCATGGGCGACTTCAACTGCGGTTGGTCCGGCAAGGAGGACTCCCTGCGCCTCCTGGGCGAGAAGCTGGGCGTGCGGCCCTTCAGGCCGGAGGCCGAGGGGCTGCTGACCTTCGAGTCGAACCGTCCCCGCAGGCGGCTCGACTGGATACTGATATCGCCGGAGCTGGACTTCGAGACCTACGCGACCCTGCCCGACCAGGTGTCGGACCACCTGGGGGTGGCCGCCACGCTGCGAGTCAGGAAGAAGTAGTCGGGAGCGGATTTCTCACCGCCGGCACAGGGCACGAAAAGGAGATGCGCAGCTTGCGGACCGACATCGATGCGGCCATCCTCGACCTGGGCAACGTGGTCATCGAGGTGGATTTCACCCCCGTCCAGCTGTTCTGGGCCCGAGCCGCCGGTCTGCCGCCCGGTGACGTGCTTGAACGATTCTCCTGCGACGGGGCCTTCGAGCGCCTGGAGCGCGGCCAGATGGCCGTCCGCGAGTACCACCGCCACGTCTGCCGGCTGCTCGGCGCCGAGATGGCCTACGCGGACTTCGCGCGCGGCTGGAACAGCATATTCGGCGGGATCTGTCCCGGGGTGGTCGAGTTCCTGAAGGAGTTCGGGAAGAGCGCGCGCGTCGTGGCCCTGAGCAACACCAACCGGCTTCACGCCGAGCACTGGCCGAGCCTCGCGCCGTTCACCGAGGCCCTGACGCTCTTCGAGAAGGTGTTCCTGTCCTTCGAGCTCGGCGCGCGCAAGCCCGAGCCGGAGAGCTTCCGGGCCGTCCTCGACTATCTGGAGCTGCCGCCGGAGCGGGTCGCGTTCTTCGACGATAACCCCGAGAACGTCGCCGCCGCCTCGGTGCTGGGGCTCAGAGCTTATCTGGTGAAGCCGGGCGCCGACCTCCAGGCGCTGCTGGCCGGCGGTTGTCCCTGATTCTTACCCTACCGCCGGTGTCGCTTGCGGCGGTTCGCGGCGGTCTTGGCCAGCTTGGCGGCCTGCGCCCTGCGGGGCATGCTGGGCTGCGCGCCGCGCCGGGTCACCGATACGGCTCCCGCCGCCGAGGCCAGGAGCGCCGCGTCCTCCAGCTTGCGCCCCTCGGCCAGCGCGGCGGCCAGGTACCCGCAGAAGCAGTCCCCGGCGCCCACCGTGTCGATGGCCCGCACCCGGAAGCTGGGCACCGGGCTGATGCCCTCGGGGGTCAATACCCGCGCGCCCTTGGAACCCAGAGTGACCACCAGGGCCTTGATCCCCGCGCGGAAGAGCCGCTCGGCGGCCATGCGCTCGGCCGCCCGGCCGGCCAGGCGCACCAGCTCGCCCTGGTTGGGCACCAGGTAGTCGATGTTGCCCAGAAAAGTGCGCGGCAGGGGCTCGGTCGGCATCGGCGCGGGGTTCAAGAGCACCGGCACGCCGTGCTTCCTGGCGATGGCCGCGGCGCGGGCCGCTGCGGGGATCGGGACCTCCAGCTGCAGGAGCAGGAGGTCGGCCTTGCGGATGGCCGGAGCGGCCTTGTCAACGTCGGAGGCGCGGAGTTCCGCGTTGGTCCCGGCGGAGACGCCGATGATGTTGTCGCCGGTGGCTTCCTCGACCAGTATCAGGGCCACGCCGCTGGTCTTGCCGCGCTTGACGCTGACGTACCTGGTGTTGATTTTTTCCTTCTTGAAGGCGGCCAGCGCGGCCTTGCCGAAGTCGTCGTCGCCCACCGCGGCCACCATGGTCACGTCGGCCCCGGCGCGCGCGGCGGCCACCGCCTGGTTGGCGCCCTTGCCTCCCGCGGCGGTGTAGACCTCCCCGCCCAGGACGGTCTGGCCCCGCCCGGGAAGCTCGGAGCAGACCATGGTCAGGTCAGTGTTAGAGCTGCCGACGACGACGACTTTCCCTTTGGCCAAGATGGCACCTCCCCGTTGCCGCTGTAGATACGTCCGCGGACGCCGGGTATTATAGCACATCCGCTGGCGGTTTGCTGGGAAAGACGCGGGATATGCGGTGCGGGGAAGCGCTGGGCCTGCTCCTGCTTGCCGAGGAGGGCCTCCCGCGCCGCACGCCGCCGCTGGGTGATTTTCGCCCTTTACCGAGATCGCGCGATCTTCAGCACCCAGATCTGGTCCTTGGCCATGCGCACGACGGCATCGCTGGCCTCATCGTAGGCCGTGCCCTGGTTTCCGGGGGGCGGCGATGTCCGCGTCCGAACTTCGGTCCATCGCTCCGCGTCCGTCTCCCACACCCAGAGGTCGGTCAGTTCCGGCTTGTCCTTGCGCACGGTCGACCCGACCAGCACCACGGCCCCGAGGCGCTTGTGCCAGACAAGTGAATGAAAGATCTGAGGCGGGGGGCTCACCGCCGGTCGGGCCATGCGCCAGGATTTCGTCTTGGGGTCGAGTACCCATGTATCGTTGTCGCCCTGCCTCGCGTAAGGCACGCCGCCGAAGAGCACGAAGACCTTGTTCTTGCGGTCGTAGATCAGGCCCCCGCCGATGTATCGCCCGTATGGCCCCGCGCGAAGGGGCTCAACCTTGCCGGTCAGCGGCCAGACGAATGCGCACTTGCCGTCCGCCCAGGCCATGAACCGCCGGCCGTCGGGATCGTAACGCCATCCCATGCGCGGGCCCCTGGGCGGCTTGGCTCCGGCGAACCGGCCTTCGTGCTTGGTCCACCTGCCGGTATTGGGATCCCAGGACCACTCCCAGCCGTTCCAATAGCGGTCGGCGCCGGAATCATACTCGAACCGCAAGCCGTTACCAGGGTGTGGCCCGAGGGGCAGGCTCTTGCCGGCCGCCGGGTTCTTGGGGTCGTTCTTCTGGAGAACGAAGGTCTTTGCCCGGGCCACGTCCAGCGCCCAGATGCCGTTGTGGTAGGGAGCAATGCCACCTCCACCGAAAACGACGCAGCGCTTGCGCTTCGAGTCGTAGGCCATGGCGCTCTGGCCTCCGGCGCGCCGGGGTGGATTATCCCCGGTGCAGGCCAGCTTCCTCCACTCCGCGCGGAAGGCGGCCCGCGGCGCGCGCTTGCGGCGACTCAGGGCGGCGAGTTCCGACTCGATCCACTTCCTGTCGAGAACCCCCCTCACGCGGACGTTGTCGAACCGGATCGTGCTCACTCCGCCCCCCACCCCGAGCATTCCCAGGGCGAGCTTGTCGACGGGGGCGGACGCCTTCACTTTCACCACCAGCGGCGCGGCCCCATCGATGCTCCAGGACGCCGAGCCGTCCCGGAAGGCTATCTTCATGGAGTGATCCCGACCGAAAGTCAGCGCCGCGGTGCCCGTGCGCTTCTTGACGCCGTGAAGCTCGGCGCCGGTTCGCGCCAGGAGCCCAGACGCGCCACCCGCGGACCACCAGGCTCTCGGCGTCATCGTCGGCTTCGGCGGCGGGTCTATCCTCGCGTCGAATGCCAGCGCCTTCGTCTTCAGGGGGGCGAACCAGTGTGCAGAATACCTGCCGCGGCCTCCCCGCATTCGCATGCCCCCGGGGGCCTCGGGAATCGCCACCGCCCTAATCCAGTCGTCGGCCTCGGCGGGGTCTTCGAAAGCGTAAAGGACTTCGACCTCCAGCGTCTTCGGATCGAAACTGGTAACCTTGCCGTGGAAGAGCTTCTTGACCCTGCCGACCAGTCCCTCGGGACTGGCGTCCAGCGCCGCCTGCGCCAGCCTGCGGATCTTCTCTGTTTCCGCCTTCTGGGCGGCGAAGAACTTGGCCTTGCCGTGCTCTCCGGCGTAGACGCCCAGCGCGGCCAGGACGGCCTTGGCGCCCCTGAGGTCGTACTCCTCTTTCAGCAGCGGCGCGACGTCGGCCTGCCAGGCTTTCTCGGCGTTGACTTCCGCGTTGCCCTTCTCGGCCCGGTCGATCTTCTCGGCGTAGCGACTGGCCAGAACGTGACCGCCGGCGGCCGCCAGCGCCTCCCGCGCCGCGGCATAGTCCTTCTCTCCCAGGGCCAGCAGCACGGCGGCCAGGTGACCGTCGGCGCCAACCGGCTTGAAGCTCGGCCGCAGCTTCTCAAGTTCGCCCGCGGCCAGGTCCGCGAACCTCACCGTCCGTGTGCTGGTGCCCACCGTCCCGCCGATCCTGAAGGAGACCTTCACCTCAAAGGCGTCGTCGGTGACCTTCAGGATCTTGCCTCTCGTCGGCGCGCCCACGCGCGTCCGGAGAACGATATCCTTGCCCGGCAGCTTCCCCAGCGCGTCCTTGCATCCGGCCTGCCAGGATACGAGCTGCCCGGCGATCTTCTCCGCGGCGGCGAGAGAGAGCGGCATGGCCGCCAGGACGTCCTTCTTCAGCTTCTTCTTCTCGGCGGCCAGGCGCCCCGCGGCTTCCTTCCACTTGCCGGCCAGCATCAGCTCGTCGTAGCGCGCGAGAACGCCCTCCAGCACCTTGCGCGCCTCGGCCTCCTTCTGCTTGGCCAGCTTGCCGGCCACGTCGGCGCTTTCCTTCTTGAGCCGTGCGGAGAGCGCCGCCAGCCTGTCGGCCAGGGCCGCGTACTTCACGCTCTTGACCTTGTCCAGCTCGGCCAGGCCCTTCTCCGGCCGGCCGTCCTTGCCGAACCCCTCGGCGGCGGCGATGGCGGCGGTCAGCCGGGTCTCGGCCTGCTGCTTGAGCTTCCGGCGCTCGCCCTCGAACCTGGGTTTCAAGAAGTTGGCGAACTTCGCGGGCGGCTGGCCGTAAACCGCAATCGCCGCGTCGAAGTCGCCGCCGGAGGCCAGCTTCGCCGCCTTTTCATGCAGGGGTGAAAAGGCGGCATCGGCGGCCTTCGAGCGCGCCGTCTTGATCTCCGTGATCGCGTCGCCGGCCTGGAGCTCCCACCTGGTGCCCCGACCGGTCGCCATGACCTTCTTGAACTTGGCGACGGCCTCCTGGTACTCCCCGGGGTTCTTCTTCCACCAGCCATCGGCGTACGCGTACATCTCGCGGAACTTCTTGTCGCCCGACGGTGGCGGCCTGGCCGGACCGGCCAGCGCGGCCTCGACACGGGCCTTGAGCCGGCCGACCTCCCCGGCCTTGCCCCTGGCGAAGTCCGTCTCCCCGTGCCGCGTCCCGAAGGCGGCCAGCGCGTTGCGCAGCGTCATGGCCTCCTCGCGGGAGAGGTCATCCTTCACGCCGGGCAGTATCTGCTCCGCCCAGGCCTTCTCGGCGGCGATCCGCCCTTCGTCAGGCTGGCCGTTGCCGCGCGTCAGCGTCCATATGCCGACGCCCAGGAGAAGCAGGATGCCGGCACCAATGGCGCAGAGCACCGGCCTGGGCAGCCTTTTCTTCGCAACTGGCTCCAGCAGCCGCCCCGCCGTCCCCGCCGTCCCCGCGTCCTCGCGCATGCGCCGCGACTTCGGCCGCGCCCCGGACCGCGCCCCGGCAGTTCCCCGCCGGCCGATCGAGCCGTGGCCCGCGGCCGGCATCTCGCTCTCCGGCGCCTTGCCGTCGGTGACCAGTTCGAGGTCGGTTATCAGCTCCTCGGGCGTCTCGTAGCGCTCCTCCCGGTCCTTGGCCATCATCTTTTCGATCAGCCGGCAGACGTTCTCGGACACGTCGGGGTTCACGTCCCCCGGCCAGGGCAGCTCCTCGGTGAGGTGCTTGGTCATCACCACCGCTGCGCTGGCACCGCTGAAGGGCGTCTCGCCGGTGACCAGGTGGTAGAGCGTCGCGCCCAGCGAGTAGATGTCGCTGCGGATGTCCGCGTCCTGGTCGCCGCGAGCCTACTCGGGGCTCACGTAGTGCGGCGTGCCCATCATGATCCCGGTCTGGGTCATGCGCGCCTCTTCGCCGGTCTGACGGGCCAGCCCGAAGTCGCAGACCTTGGCGATCTTGTCCGGGGTTACGAGGATATTGTCCGGCTTGATGTCCCGGTGGATGACCCCGTGCTGGTGAGCGAAGGCCAGGGCCCGGGCCACCTGCAGCGTGATGTGCAGCGCCAACTCTTCGCTCATGGCACCGGCATCGGGCATCAGGTCGCGGGCGCTCTGGCCTTCCACGTATTCCATCGCCAGGTAGTGAAACCCGCCGCCCTGGTCCACGTTGTGAACGCCCACTATGTTCACATGGTCCAGGCTGCCGGCCAGCTTGGCCTCGCGCTGGAACCGGCTGATGAAACTCTCGTCCCGCGCCAGGTTCTTGCGCATGATCTTGATGGCCACCAGGCGATCCATGCTGGTCTGGCGGGCCAGGTACGTCGCCGCCATCCCGCCTTCGCCGAGCTTCTTGACGAGTTCGTAGCCGGGTATCGGCTGTTTGCCTTTACTCCCGTCCTGCGCCCGGTTCTCTTCGCTCATGGACCGACCTCCGGCACAGGCTGCGGCTGCAGACATCTCCAGGTGTCCGCGTGGACCGCCAAGTGTATTATGCCGCGCGCCCTTGATAGCGTCAATCCTGTCCCCATGCGGGCCTTCTTCATCTAGCTCTCCGCCAGCAGCTTCCGGAGGTAAGCCCCCGTGTCGGAGATGTCCCTGGTCTGTTGGCCGCCCTCCTTTATCTCCCGCTCGATGATGAATTCGCCGGTGAAGCCGATCTCGCCCAGGCGCTTGACGAACTCGGGAAAGCGCACCCGGCCCTCGCCGACCTTGACCTCCTCCCCCAGCTTCATAGGGTCGGTGGGGTACAGGCCGTCCTTGGCGTGGATGTTGGTCACGTACTCGCCGAAGACGTCCAGGGCGTCGATAGGGTTGGCCTTGCCGTAGAGGATCAGGTTGGCGGGGTCGAGGTTCACGCCCAGGTTGCCGGTGCCGACTTCCTTGATCAGCCGCATCATGGCCACCGGGGTCTCCTGGCCGGTCTCGAACCAGAACTCCAGGCCCAGTTTCTTACAGTGCTCGGCGACCTCGCGCACGGCGGCCACGACGTCGCCGAAGGCCGGGTCGGAAGGGTTCTCGGGGATGAAGCCCAGGTGGGTGATTATCGCCCGCACGCCCAGCGCCTTGGCGAAATCCGCGGACTTGATGAGCGCCCCCACGCGCATCGCGCGGTGCTCGGCCGGCACCAGCCCCAGCGTCGCCGGGCCCGCCACGAAGTCCCAGACGCGCGGGCCGGGCCAGCCGGCCCAGAATCCGGAAATGCGCACCTCCAGCCCGGCTATCTCCTCGCGGAGCTTGGCGGCGGCCCCCTCGGTCCAGTCCTCCGGCTTCCAGCTGACCACCTGGCAGACCTTCAGGCCGAAGTCGGCCACCTTCTGGAGCGTTCCACCCTCGGGCTTCAGCGGAGCGATCACCCCGATCTCGTTCTTCATGGCTATTACGCCTTTTCCAGTTCCAGGGAAATGTCCAACGCGGGCGCCGAGTGGGTCAGCGCGCCGACGCTGATCCTGTCGGGATTGGCCCGGGCCAGCCTGCCGACTGTCGCCAGGGTGACTCCTCCGGAGACCTCTATCTCCACGGGCCGGCCGCGCCCGCGGG
>CBDUSI010000150.1:0-9590 GCA_965370045.1 uncultured bacterium
GGGGCAGCCTTCCCCATGCCCGGCCCACCTCGCGGCCCATAAAGCGCGATACGCTGGTGCTGATCGACTGGGGCGCGCGTAAAAGGTTCTACCACTCAGACTTGACTAGGGTTCTGGCCCTGGGTAGAATCCCCAGGCTCTTCAAGCGCCTGGTTGGCGTGGTCCGTGAAGCGCAACTGGCGGCAATGGAGCGGATTAGGCCCGGTGTGCCGATCCGCGAGGTGGATCTGGCCGCCCGCGGGGTCATCACCAAGGCCGGATACGGGGACCGCTTCGGTCACGCCACCGGCCACGGGCTGGGCCTGGAGGTCCACGAGTTTCCCAGGATCTCCGAGCGGAGCAGCGGCCGACTGGAGACCGGGATGGTCTTCACCGTGGAGCCGGGCATCTACCTGCCGGGCCGCTTCGGAATCCGCCTGGAGGACGACGTCCTGGTGACCGAGACGGGCTGCGAGGTGCTCAGCTCACTGCCTCACGACCCGCGTCTGGCCGGGGATTGACGGGGGAGACGCCGATGGCTCTCGACCGAATCAAACAGCTTCTGGAGCTCATGAAGCAGCACGAGTTGGCCGAGCTGGAGCTCAAGGAGAAGGACTTCAACGTCCGCTTGGTGAAAAGCGCGCCGGCCGGGTACGCGGGGCCGGCCACGGTAGTCTTGAGCGGCGGCTCCGTCGCTCACCATCCGCCGGCGGTTCCGGTCGAGGGCCGGGTGGCCGGCCCGGGCGCCGCCGCGGCCGAGGCGGTCCCCGAGGGGCTCGTGGAACTGACCAGCCCCATCGTGGGCACCCTTTACCACGCGCCCTCGCCGGATGCCGAGCACTTCGTGGAGGAGGGCTCCCGGGTGGAGCCGGACTCCACCGTCTGCATCATTGAGGCCATGAAGGTCATGAACGAGGTCAAGGCGGAGATGACCGGCATCGTCCGAAAGGTCCTGGTCGAGAACGGCCAGCCCGTCGAGTTCGGACAGCCCATTTTCCTGATCGAGCCCCAGGCGGAGTAGAAGGCCTCCGCGCATGTTTTCCCGCGTGCTGGTCGCCAACCGCGGCGAGATTGCCCTGCGGATCATCCGCACGCTGCGGCGCATGGGCATCGAGGCCGTGGCCGTCTACTCCGAGGCCGACCGGACCAGCGCCCACGTGCGCTTGGCCGACGAGGCCATCTGCATCGGCCCGGCGGCCAGTGCCCGGAGCTACCTGAACATCCCCGCGGTCATCGCCGCCGCCGAGGTGGCCGACGTCGACGCCATCCACCCCGGCTACGGCTTCCTGGCCGAGAACGACCACTTCGCCGACGTGTGCCGCTCCTGCCACATCGAGTTCATCGGCCCGCCGGTGGCGGCCATGAAGCTGGTCGGCGACAAGATCGCCGCGCGCAAGCTGGCCGCCGACACGGGGGTGCCCTGCGTGCCCGGCTCGGACGGCGCGGTGGCCGACGACGCCGCCGCGGTGGAGATTGCCAACAAGATCGGCTACCCGGTGCTCATCAAGGCCGCGGCCGGCGGCGGGGGGCGGGGCATGCGCCCGGCGCACAACGACCGCTCGCTGCTGGCCGGCCTCAGCGCGGCCAGCAACGAGGCCGAGGCGATCTTCGGTCGCGGCGACGTCTACATCGAGAAGTACGTCGAGACGCCTCGCCACGTGGAGGTCCAGGTGCTGGTCGACGGCGACGGCCACGCGGTGCACCTCGGTGAGCGCGACTGCACCGTCCAGCGCCGGCACCAGAAGCTCATCGAGGAGTCGCCCAGCCCGATCCTCGACCGCCGCCTGCGCGACGAGATCTGCCGCGCGGCGGTCAAGCTGCTCAAGGCCGCCGGCTACCAGAACGCCGGCACCGTGGAGTTCCTGGTGGACGGGGACAGGCGCTTCTACTTCATGGAGGTCAACGCCCGCATTCAGGTGGAGCACCCGGTGACCGAGATGGTCACCGGCATGGACCTGGTCGAGCAGCAGGTGCGCCTCGCCGCGGGCGAGCGCCTGGGGCTCCGCCAGCGCGACGTGCGCCTGACCGGCTGGGCCATGGAGGTGCGGGTCTGCGCCGAGGACCCCTTCAACGACTTCGCGCCGCAGCCGGGGCGCATAGACTTCTACCTGCCGCCCCAGGACCCGGCGGTGCGGGTGGACAGCCACATCTACACCGGCTACCAGATACCGCCGAACTACGACTCGATGATCGCCAAGGTCATCGTTCACGGCAAGGACCGCGAGGCGGTCATCGTCCGGATGCTGGGCGCGCTGGACGAGATGATCATTGACGGGGTCAAGACCAACATTCCTTTCCAGAAGGAAATCCTCAGCCACGTGCGCTTCCGCTCGCTGAGCTACGACACCTCATTTGCGGAGAGCCTGCTGGCCTCGGGGGGGAGGTAAGGCTATGAAGATCTGGCGCTGGATGTTTGCGGCCATCGGCTGGCTGCTGGTGGTGGGCCTGGGGGTCGGGGCGCTGAGCTTCGCGATGCACCCCAAGGCGAGTCTGGACGAGGTGCGCTACTGGGTGTGGGCTTTCTCCAAGTTCCACTGGGTCAGCCAATGGGCGCTGGGGCTGGGCTTCGTCACCCTGGCCCTGTCCACGCTGCTCGCGCCTCTGGGCCGGCCGCGCAACGCCCGGATCCTGGAGTTCCCCACCGAGAGCGGGCGCGTCCAGGTGGACATCTCCGCGCTGGAGTCCTGCCTGGCGCAGATGATCAGCGAGGAGGACGGGGTGGTCCGCGCCCGGGTGCACCTGCGCGGGGGCACCGCCGGGGGCAAGAGCCCGCTGGGCTGCAGCGCCACCATCTGGTTCGAGGCCGGGCCGGACGTCATCGGCCGGGTCTCGGAGATCCAGAAGCGCATGCGCGCCTACTACTACGAGGTCCTGCCCATCAAGGACCAGGTCAAGATCGACATCCGCACCAAGCTGGTCTACCAGAAGGCCCGGGCCCACACCGTGGAGACCCAGCCGCGCCAGAAGGTCACTCCCGAGCCGGCCCCGGCCCCGGCCCCGGCCTCGGAGTCCCAGCGGCTGGAGAGCCCCGACTACAGCGGGCCGCAGTACCCCGCGGGCGGCGAGAGTCCCGAGGCCGAGGGCCCCGGCGAGCAGGCGTAGCTTAGACACCCGAGTCAGGAGAAGGGCACTGAAATGAAGCGAGTAGGCATCCTCACCGGCGGCGGCGACGCCCCGGCACTCAACGCTGTTATCCGCGGAGCGGTCACCCGCCTGGCCGCCGACGGGGTGGGCGCCGTGGGCATCCTGGAGGGCTGGCGCGGGATGCTCGAGAAGATGAGCCGCGACCTCACCGTGGACGACGTGGCCGGCATGATCGGCGAGGGCGGCACGATGCTGGGCTCCAGCCGGACCAATCCCTACAAGAACCCCGAGCGCGACCTGCCCAAGATCACCGCCAACTACCGCGCGCTGGGGCTGGACGCCCTGATCGCCGTCGGCGGGGACGACACCCTGGGGGTGGCCGCCAAACTCCACAAGGAGGCCGGCCTCAACATGGTCGGCGTGCCCAAGACCATCGACAACGACCTCTCCTGCACGGATTACACTTTCGGGTTCTTCACCTCCGTGCAGATCGCCATGGAGGCCATGGACAACCTGGTCACCACCGCCCGGAGCCACCGCCGCGTACTGGTGGTCGAGTGCATGGGCCGGCACGCCGGCTGGATCACCGGCTTCGCGGGCCTGGCCGCCGGGGCCGACTACGTGCTGGTCCCCGAGGAGAAGATCGACCTCGAGGACCTCTGCGCCAAGCTCATGGCCGCGCGCAAGAAGGGCAAGCTCTACAACATCGTGGCCGTGGCCGAGGGCGCGGAGTTCGGTGAGGACTTCGTCACCCAGACCGCCGAGAAGGACGAGTTCGGGCACGTGCGCCTGGGTGGCGTGGGCGAGCTGCTGGGCAAGCTCATCGCCCAGAAGACCGGCCTGGAGTGCCGTCACGTGGTCCTGGGGCACCTCCAGCGCTGCGGGTCTCCCACCGCCTACGACCGCGTGCTGGGCACCCGCTACGGGGTCAAGGCCGCCGAACTGGTCCTGGAGGGCAAGTTCGGGCAGATGGCCGCGCTCCAGGGCAACGAGATCGTCGCCGCTCCGCTGGAGGCCGCCGCCAGCGAGACCAAGACGGTCCCGGAGGAGTGCCTCGACCTCATCAAGATGTTCTACGCCAAGGAGTAGCGGCGGACGAGATGTCCGAGGGCAGGATGGGGGAGGGGGCCGGGCCCTCTCCCCCTTGTTTTGGAACTGGGAGTTGACTAAGAACTGCGACGTCCTGGTGATCGGCGGCGGCCACGCGGGCATCGAGGCCGCGCTGGTGAGCGCGCGCCTGGGCCGCAGCACGCTTATGATTACCGCGCGGCTCCAAGCCATCGGCGAGACCCCCTGCAACCCGGCGGTCGGCGGGCTGGCCAAGGGGCAGCTGGTCCGCGAGATAGACGCGCTGGGCGGCCAGCAGGCCCTGGCCGTCGACGCCGCCGGCATTCACTTCCGGACGCTCAACACCGGCCGGGGCCCGGCGGTCCGCGCGCCCCGCGCGCAGGTGGACAAGTCGCTCTATCGCCGCTATTGCCGCGAAGCGTTGGCGGCGCAGGAGAACCTCGATCTCCTCGAGGCCGAGGTCGTCGAGCTGGTCGCCGAAGATGGCAAACTGGTCGGCGCGCGGACGAAGTCCAACGTTGAAATAAGCTGCCGCGCCGCGGTCCTCTCTGCGGGCACGTTTCTCCGCGGGACACTGCACAGCGGACCGAAGACCTGGTCCGGCGGGCAGTACGGTGAGCCGGCCGCGACGGAGTTGTCGGCCAGCCTGGAGGGCCTGGGGTTCCGGCTGGGGCGGCTCAAGACCGGCACCAGCCCGCGGCTGGCCAAACGCAGCATCGACACCCGCGTCATGCGCCGCCAGGATTCCGACGACCCGCCGCGGCCGTTCTCCTTCCGGACCGACCCGGCGACGTTCAGTCCCACCACCGTGAGCTGCTTCGTGACCCACACCACCGCACACACTTGTGAAATCATCCGCGCCAATGTTGAGAGGCTGCCGCTCTTCAGCGGGCAGATCAAGGCCCGCGGGCCGCGCTATTGCCCCTCGGTGGAGGACAAGGCCGTGCGCTTCCCGGAGCGCGACCGCCATCAGGTGTTCATCGAGCCCCAGGGCCTCGACGCGTCCGACGTCTACGCCGGAGGGCTGGCTACCTCCATGCCCCAGGACTTGCAGCTCCAGGTGGTCAGGAGCGTCCCCGGGCTGGAGGAGGCGGAGATACTCCGCTTTGGCTACGCCGTGGAGTACGACTGCGTACCCGCCGACCAGCTTTCTGTCACGTTGGAGTCCAAGCCGGTGAGGGGGCTCTTTCTCGCCGGGCAGATCAACGGGACTTCGGGCTACGAGGAGGCCGCCGGGCAGGGCTGGCTCGCCGGGGTCAACGCCGCGCGCTCGGCGGCCGGCGAAGAGCCCCTGATCATGCCCCGGGAGGAGAGCTTCCTGGGGGTGATGATCGACGACCTGGTCAGCCGCCGGCCCACAGAGCCCTATCGCCTGTTCACTTCCCGCAGCGAGCACCGCCAGGAGCTCCGCGCGGACAACGCCGACCGCCGGCTCTCCAAGTGCGCCCTGGAGCTGGGGCTCCTGAAGAACGGCTACGGCGCCCGGCTCGCTGAGAAAATCCGTGCGATCCGGGAGGCCGTCGGTTACGTTAACAAGGCGCGGAGGGAGGGCCGGCCGCTGGCCGGGACCCTCCGCCGGCCGGAGGTGCGCCTGGCCGATCTCGCCGCCGGCGACCCCCAGTTGGGGCGGCTCGTCCGCCGACCGGAGGTTGCCGAAGCGGTCGAGATTGAAATAAAATACGAGCCGTACCTGCGGCGCGCTCGGGAGGCGGCCCGGCGGACCGCCAGGGCCGGCGGGCGGCGGCTCGGCGGCGACCGGGACTACTCGGCGGTGCCGGGGTTGAGCCGCGAGGCCCGGGAGGAGCTGGCCCGGGTGCGGCCGGCGACGCTGGGTCAGGCCGCGCGCCTCGCGGGGGTCACCCCCGCGGACGCGACGGTGCTGGCCCTGTGGCTGGATACGGGTGGAGGGCGCAAGGGCAGATGACTTCGGGGGTCGGTTTTATCGCGGCGCTGCTGGCGCTGGCCGCTCCGGCGCCCGCGCCCCGCGAGCCCGAGTGCAGTCCGGTAGTCCCCGCCCCGCAAAAGGCCCGGTGCGGGGGACAGGTGCGCGTGGAGGTTGCCAACAGCAGCGGCGCGCGCGTGCGGGCGGTCCTGGGCCAGGGCGGCGAAGGCGCGAAGCGGGAGGTGATCGCCGGGGCGGCCAGCGACCGGCGCAGGCTGGGGCCCTACCTGGTGCCCTTCAGGCCGCTGAGCGAGGACGGCCCGTTGTGGGTCAGAGTGGGCGAAAGCTCCACGGTCTTCCCCGGGCGGGTCGCGGCGGCGAACGCTCCGCTGGTGGTTGAGGTGGCGCCCGCCGGCGCGCCGGATCTGCCGTTGCCGGTGGACCTCAAGGGTCGGGTGCGCGTCGAGCAGTTGCCCGAGTGGGGCGCGGCCTACGAGGGGGTGGACCTCCTGATCATCCATGACTTGGGAGGATGCGGCCTCAAGGCTGCCCAGCGCAAGGCGCTCTTCGAGTGGTACCGGGCCGGCGGGCGCGTGGTTATTACTTCGGAGAAGGCGCTGCTGGCCGCCGCCGACATCTTCCTGAATCGCCCCGCCGCCAAGCCCCCGAAGAACAAGGCGGAGTGGCGGGAGCTGGTGGGCGGCGTTGGCGCGGATGATGACGTCTGGCGCAACGGCCGGCCGGTGCTGGTCGGTTTCGGGGCCGGCTTCGGCCGGGGCCTGCTGGCTCTGCCCGACGGCCAGGGCGGCGCGGACTGGGTCGAAGCCGCCGGGCGGTCCTATCGCGACCGGCTGCCGCCCGTCGCCCCGCTGGTGAGGGCCAGGCTGTACCACGACCCCCGTGAGGCCCGGGACTTCCCGACGCTGGAGGGCGCCATGGTGGGGTCCGGTGCCGCGCTGCGCTGGGCACTGGCCGCCGCGCTCTTCCTGGCGGCGGCGGGCGCGTTCTTCTGGCGGCGCTCGCGGCCCGCGCGCCTGGCGCTGGCTGTGGCCGTGGCCGCCGCCGTCGCGGCCGTGGGGGTGGGGTTTCTGGCCCGGCGGGACTTCCGGACGCTCTCGGTGCGCATCGAGGAGTTCAGCGCCGACGGCGCCGGGGTCCGCACCCGAGAGTATCTCTACGTGGAGAAAACGGGTGGGCCGGCACGGGCTGAGGTGCGCGCGGCGCCCGGCGTGCTGCCTTCCCCGATCCTCTTCCGGGCGTCGGAGGCCGACGGGATTTCCTGCCGCATGGAGCTGGCCCCGAAGGAGGAGGGCGGGGGATTTCGCCTGTTGGACCTCAGCTTCGGCGAGGGGTCGCTCTTCCTGGGCGCCGGGCCGCTGCCCGGGGCGGCGGCGATGAAGAAACCGCCGCCTGGGGCCACGTACCTTCAAGACATCAGCGCGCCCATGAAAGCCGACGAGGCGGTACGGGCCATCGCCGACTGCCTGGCCGACCCGGGCAGCCGCCTTCGTGCGCAGGCCGAGTTCCTGGCCAGGGCCATCTGGGAGGAGCTTTTCTGGCGAAACGAAGTCATCTTTGTTGGCGCTGTGCCCCGGCACTTCACCGTCTGTCGTCTGCCCGAAGAGAAGCCGGAGCCGGCCATGCGGGTCGAGGGCCGCGTCGAGCCGGTGCGCTTGGGGCGCCTGGGAATCTTCTACGGAGAGAGGTAGCCGAGATGTTCGAAGTAATCCCCGCGGTGGACATTCGCGGAGGGAAGTGCGTCCGCCTGGAGCAGGGCCTGGCCGACCGCGAGACGATCTACGCCGCCGACCCCGCCGAGGCCGCCCTCCGCTGGGAGGCCGCCGGCGCCAAGCGCCTGCACATTGTCGACCTCGACGGGGCCTTCACCGGGAAGTGCGCTAATTTCGAGGTTGTCAAGAGGATCCTCGACGCGGTATCAATGCCCGCCGAGATCGGCGGAGGCATACGCGACGAGCAGACCGCCCGGCGATACCTGGCGGCCGGCGCGAGCTGGACGGTGTTCGGGACCCGCGCGGCCCAGGACCCGGACTCCTTCAGGCAGGTGGCGGAGGCGCTTCCCGGGAAGGTGATTCTGGGGCTGGACTGCCGCGACGGCAAGGTGCGCACCTCGGGCTGGACCGAGGCCGTGGACTTGCCCCCGGAAGAGCTGCTGGAGAGGCTTTCGGGCGCCCCGCTGGCCGCGGTGATCTTCACCAATACGGCGCGCGACGGGATGCTCTCCGGCCCGGATTTCGAGTCGCTGGCCGCGGTGGCGCAGGCCAGTCCCTGGCCGGTGATCGCCTCGGGCGGGGTGACCACCGCCGAGCAGATCCGGCGCCTGGCGGGCATGAACCTGTCCGGGGCGATTCTCGGGCAGGCGCTCTACAAGGGGGTGCTCTCGTTAGAGGACGCCCTGCGCGCCGCCGAAGAGGGGAGCAGTGGTTGAGGTGCAAGCGGTGCAAGGGGCCCATGCGCGAGCTGCGCGGTTCACATCACAAGAAGCGCAAGTGGGTCTGCCCGCGGTGCGGCCGGGCACGGATGCAGCGGACCGACAAGACCAAGGCCAAGCGAAAGGAGTTGGAGCATGACTACTAGGATCGCCGTCAGCGGCGCGGCCGGGCGGATGGGCCGCAACACGGTGCGCTTGGCGTTCGAGGACCCCGAGGTGGAGTTGGCCGCCGCGCTGGAAGCGGCGGGACACGCGATGCTCGGCCACGACGCCGGGGCGCTGGCCTGGTCCGGCGAGTGCGGCGTGAAGCTGACTGAGAAGCTGGGCGCCAAAGTCGACTGCATCGTCGATTTCTCCAGCCCGCAGGGGGCCCTGGCCCGCCTGGATGAGGCCCTGGCCGCGAAGGTCGGGCTGGTCGCGGGGACCACCGGCCTCGACGAGGAGGGCAGGGGCCGCTTCGCGGAGGCGGCCCAGAGCATTCCGGTAATCCTGGCCCCGAACATGAGCGTGGGCGCCAATGTGCTCATCAGGCTGGCCGGCGACGCCGCTCGCGCGCTGGGCGCCGGTTACGACATCGAGGTCGTCGAGGCCCACCACAGCAACAAGGTCGACGCGCCCAGCGGCACCGCCCTGCGGCTGGCCGAGGCCGCCGCGAACGCGCGGGGGCTGGACCTGTCGGAGAGCGCGGTCCACGGCCGCAGCGGCCGGCCCGGGGCGCGGCCCCGCGACCAGATCGGCATTCACGCGGTGCGCGCCGGGGACATCATCGGCGAGCACACCGTCATCTACGCGACGCAGGGCGAGCGCATCGAGCTGACCCATCGCGTTTCCAGCCGCGACGGGTTCTGCCTGGGCGCGCTGCGCGCCGCCAAGTTCCTGGCCGGCAAGGCGCCGGGCAGTTACAGCATGTCGCAAGTCCTCGGGCTGGAGTAGAACGGGAGAGAAGCCGTGAAGGAGAAGAGCCAAGCTCTGCTTGTCGCGCTTGTCGCGTGCGCGCTGGCGGCCGTTGCTCTCGGCGCCGAGAAGAAGAAACCCGTCCGCGCGCGGACGACGACGTTCACGGTCAAGAGCAGCAAGGACGGGGCGGCGCCGCCGGTCAGCTTCTACCGCCCGCCGGACGCGGAGATC
>CBDUSI010000151.1:0-9438 GCA_965370045.1 uncultured bacterium
GGTGGTCCCCATTTACGCGCCCCTACTGGTCCCCTTTTCAAAGCCCCGCGCCACCATCAAGGCCAAGCACCCCGAGCTGTCGGACTGGGACCCGGCTTTCCTCAAGGATCGGAGTTTCAAGTACAATCGCAACTTCGAGTACGTGCCCCGAACTAAAGGTAAAGTGGCTCCTGTGGGTCCGGACGTCAAGGGTTGTTTCATCCACGTCTGGGTGCAGCATGAGATGGGCGCGCGGGCCGCGGAGTACCGCTTCCGGAATCTGAGTGTCTGGGTCCACGCGCGCGTGACCGTGGGCGAGAAGGGAAACCAGGCGCGACAGAAAGAGATTCGGAGCATAGTCAAGAAGCGCCTGGAGCGACTGGCAAAGACCAATCGGCAATACAGAGTCGAGCAAAAGAAATGAGCAAGCTGGTCATCGCCACCCGGAACGAGCACAAGGCGCAGGAGATCGCCGCGATCCTGCGCGACGCACCGGTGGAGCTGGCCACCCTGGCGGAGTTTCCCGAGGCGCCCGAGGTCGAGGAGACCGGCGACACCCTGGAGGCCAACGCCCTGCTCAAGGCCCGGGCGGCGGCTGAGGCTGCCGGCCTGGCGGCCGCGGCCGACGACACCGGGCTGTTTGTAGACGCGCTGGACGGCCGGCCGGGAATCTACGCGGCGCGCTACGCCGGGCCGGAGGCCAGCTACGAGGCCAAGAACAAGAAGATGTTGGAGGAGCTGGCCGGCGTTCCGGAGCAAGAGCGCACCGCGCGCTTCGAGTGCGTGGTGGCGCTGGTCGTGCCCGGGAAGGCCCCGTTCTTCTTCAAGGGCGCGGTGCCCGGGCGAATCATTGAGGCCCCCCGCGGCGAGAACGGCTTCGGCTACGATCCCATCTTCCAGCCCGATGACATGGACGGGACCATGGCCGAACTCTCACCCCAGGCCAAGAACGCCGTCAGCCACCGCTGCATCGCCTTCCGCCGGCTGGCCGACTTCCTCAAGGCGGCCAAGGGCAAGATCTAGCCGGCCCACCCCCTGCTTGCCTCCGGCCACATTTGCATGTATAATGCTGAAAAGCGGCAGTTTCAGTGTGGAGGAGCCCTTTGCCCGAGAAGAGCGTCCTGGTCGGTATCGACCTCGGCGGCACCAGCATCAAGGTCGGGCTGGTGAGCCCCGAGGGAGAGCTGCTCGCCGAGAAGCGCGCGCCAACTGAAGTCGCCAGGGGCGCGGAAAACGCCACGGGCACGATGACGGAGCTGGTCCGTGCGCTGCTGGCTGAACGCGGGCTTTCTCCCGAAAACGTAATCGCCTGCGGGATTGGCTCGCCGGGCCCGCTCAACACGAAAACCGGCTGCATCGTCAAGACCCCCAACCTCAGTGGCTGGGACGGCGCGCCGATCGCCCCGATGGTCGCCGAAGACCTGGGCGTGGTCTGCTTCCTGGAGGGCGACGCCAACGCGGCCTGCTGGGGCGAGCACTGGGCCGGCGCGGGCCGCGGCGTCGATAACATGATGATGATCACCCTGGGCACCGGCGTGGGCGGCGCGGTGATCGTCGGCGGCGAGCTGGTCCGCGGCGCCGACGACACCGGCGGGCACATCGGCCACGTGCCGGTCGAGCCCGGCGGGGCCGACTGCGGCTGCGGCCGGAAGGGCTGCCTCGAAACCTATGCCTCGGCCACCAGCACGGTGCGGCGCTTCAGGGAGGCAGTGAAACGCGGGGAGAAGAGCTCGCTGGCGCCCCGCGAAGGTCTCACCGCCAAGGACATCTACGAGGCGGCGAAGGCCGGCGACGTTCTCGCGCGAAGAATCATCGAACTGGCCGGCTGGTACGTGGGCATCGTGCTCGGCGGCCTGGCCAACGTCCTCAACCCCGAGCTTTGTTGCGTTTCCGGCGGCATGATCAACGCCGGAGACATGCTCTTCGAGCCCATGCGCCAGTCGGCGCGCGAGCACAGCTTCGAGGCGCCTGGCAGGCGCCTGAAGATAACCCCCGCGGAGCTCGGCGAGCCCGCTGGAATCATCGGAGCGGCAGGATGCGCACTGAGTCGATCCGCAACTTCGCGATAATCGCGCACATCGACCACGGCAAGAGCACCCTGGCCGATCGCATGCTGCTCATGACCGGGGCGGTCAGCGAGCGCGAGTTCCAGGAGCAGGTGCTGGACAGCATGGACCTGGAGCGCGAGCGGGGCATCACCATCAAGGCCAGCGCGGTGACCATGCGCTACGAGCTCGACGGCCGCGAGTACCAGATCAACCTCATCGATACCCCCGGCCACGTGGACTTCAACTACGAGGTGAGCCGCGCGCTGGCCGCCTGCGAGGGCGCGGTGCTGCTGGTCGACGCGGCCCAGGGGGTCGAGGCCCAGACGGTGGCCAACGCGTACCTGGCGGTCGAGGCGGACCTCGACATCGTCCCGGTACTCAACAAGATCGACCTGCCCGCCGCCCATCCCGAGGAGGTGGCCGAGGAGATGGAGCACGTCCTGGGCATCCCCGCCGAGGAGGTCTTGCATGTAAGCGCCAAGAGCGGCGAGGGCGTCGAGGCGGTGATGCGCGCGGTCATCGAGCGGGTCCGCCCGCCGGCCGGCAGCGGGGAGGGGAAGCTCCGCGCGCTGGTGTTCGACTCGGTGTACGACGACTACCGCGGAACGGTGATCCACGTGCGGGTGATGGACGGCCGGCTGGCCGCCGGGCAGCGGGTGCGCATGATGCAGGGCGGCACGGTCCACGAGGTCGCCGAGGTGGGCCGCTTCACGCCGGGAATGAAAGCCACGGGCGAGCTGGTCGCCGGGGAGGTGGGCTACGCCATCGCCGGCATCAAGCGCTTGAAAGACGTCAAGGTTGGCGACACGGTGACGCTGGAGAAGGAGCCGGCCGCCGAGGCCCTGCCCGGCTACCGCGATCCCCAGCCCATGGTTTTCTGTGGGCTTTACCCCGCCAACAACACCGACTTCGAGGGGCTGCGCAAGGCCATCGACCGGCTGGCCATCAACGACGCGGCCTTCCAGTTCCAGCCGGAGTCCGGCGGGGCGCTGGGCTTCGGCTTCCGCTGCGGGTTCCTGGGGCTCCTGCACATGGAGATATTCCAGGAGCGCCTGGAGCGCGAGAGCGGGCTGGAGGTCATCCAGACCGCGCCGAACGTCAGCTACGAGGTCCTGGACCATTCGGGCGCGACCTTCACCGTCGAGAGCCCCGCCGAGCTCCCCGAGCACGGCGGGATCCAGGAGTTCCGCGAGCCGGTGGTCCGCGCCCAGTTGATCGTGCCCGCCGAGCACATCGGCAACATGATGAAGCTCGCCGAGGAGCGCCGCGGCCGGTACGTGCGCACCGAGTACCTCTCCACCAAGCGGGTAATTCTCGAATATGACCTGCCCCTGGCCGAGATCGTCTACGACTTCTACGACAAGCTGAAAAGCGCCACCCGCGGCTACGGGACCATGGACTACGATTTCCGCGGTTACTTCCCGGCGCGGCTGGCGCGGCTGGACATCAGCGTTGCGGGCCAGCGGGTCGACGCCCTGGCCACCGTGGTGCACAAGTCGGTCGCCGAGCGCCGCGGCCGGGCGGTGCTCAAGAAGCTCCGGAAGTCCATCCCCCGGCACCTCTTTCAGATTGCCCTGCAGGCGGCCATCGACGGACGGGTGGTGGCCCGCGAGAACATCGCCCCGCTCAGAAAGGACGTGACCGCCAAGTGTTACGGCGGTGATGTAAGTCGGAAGCGCAAGCTCATCGAGAAGCAGAAAGAGGGCAAGCAGCGCATGAAGTCCATAGGCCAGGTCAACGTGCCCCAGGAGGCCTTCCTGGCGGTGCTGCGCGCCGCGGAGGAAGGATAGCGACCATGCCCGACACCGACAAGAAGCCCGAGCCGCAGAAGAAGAAAAAGAAGAAGCACAAGGGCCGGGAGCTGGTCGAGTGCCTGCTGGTCGCCGCGGTGCTGGCCCTGACCATCCGGACCTTCGGCTTCCAGATATTCAAGATACCCACCCGCTCCATGGAGCCCACCCTCTACGGCAACGAGCATCACGGCGACCGCGTGGTGGCCATGATGTGGTACAACCGCGGCGGCAGCTTCCTGCCCCTCAGGATGGGCGAGATCGAGCGCTGGCAGGTCATCGTCTTCAAGCACGAGGACGACCAGGGCCGCCCCACCAACTTCATCAAGCGGCTGGTGGGCCTTCCCAACGAGACCCTGGAAATCCGCGACGGCGACGTGTGGATAGACGGGGAGATCGCCCGCAAGCCGCGAGCGCTCCAGAAGACGCTGTGGATAAAGCTGGGCGACCTGGACTTCTCGGAGCCCTGGCGCATGTCCCATTACTGGCGGGTGTGGACCAGGAACGGCCGGATCACGGACAAGAAGCGCATCGCGGAACTCCAGGCCGGTGGCCGCCTCGCCCTGGAGGCGCCCCCGGGAGAATCGGTGCTGCTCCGCTGGATATCCAGCCGGCCCATCGACAACCGCTTCATCCGCACCACCGTCAGGCGCCTGGCGCCCGAGGAGACCCCCTGCGGCCACGGCTTCCGCGCGGCCTTCGACACCGCCCGCCCGGTGGCCTTCTGCCCCCAGTGTCACCGGGCGGTCTACGGGGTGACCGACGACGGCTACGCGGAAGTGCTGGAGGTGGCCCAGACCACCGCGGAGGACGAGTCCGTCGGCGACTTCTGGAGCGAGGAGGCGCGCTCCGGCGGCGGCAAGGGCTCGCAGGTCGGCGACCTGCGCCTGTCGTTGGACTTCGAGGACCTCGGCGGCAAGGGCGCCCTGGAGGTGGCCATCACCAGCCGGTCTCAGATATTCAAGTTCGTCCTTCCGCTGGGCGAGGCCAACCCCCTGGCCCGGCTGGTCGGGCCCAAAATCGACGAGTCCCTCCGGGTGCCGCTGGCCCCGGGGAGGAAGGTTCACCACCTGGAGGTGGTCAACGTCGACGGGGAGTTCCGCGCGGTGCTCGACGGCGTCGAGATCGGTCCCTGCCAGTACGTTCCCACGTTGGTTTCGCGCCGCTACGCCTCCGACGTGGAGATCACCGTCTCCGACGGGGCGCGCCTGGCCCTCGACAACCTCCGGCTTTACCGCGACCTCTACTACGGTCACTACACCGGCGGTTCGATGAGCACCGGCACCGAAGACGGCAGCAACGGCGGCGACAAGAGCTGCTGGGTGAAGATGAAGAAGGACTGTTACTTTTTCCTGGGCGACAACTCGCTGGCCTCCAAGGACAGCCGCTACTTCGACAAGTTCAAGAGGGGAAAAGACATCGTTGCCCGCGGCTTCTTCGTGGGCTGGCCGCCCAGCCGCGCGCACTGGCTGAAGTGAAGGGGATGACCGTGCCGGCCGAGACCGAACTGAAGCGAGAAAAGCCCGACCAGAACGCCCCCGTCCCCGGGGGCTCCGGCGCGATGCTCCTGGAGACCGCGGGACTGCGCAAGAGCTACGCCGGTCGCGAGGTGGTCAAGGGGGTCTCGCTGTCGGTGCGCGCCGGCGAGATCGTGGGGCTCCTGGGCAAGAACGGCGCGGGCAAGACCACCACGTTCGGCATGGTGGTGGGTCTGGTGCGGCCCTCGGCCGGGTCGGTGCGCCTCTCCGGCCGGGAGATCAACCGGCTGCCCATGTTCCGCCGCGCGCGGCTGGGCATGGGCTACCTGCCCCAGGAGAGCTCGGTCTTTCAACGTCTTTCAGTCCGTGACAATCTGCTGGCGGTGCTGGAGACCCAGAGCCTGGCTCGCAAGGACCGCAAGCGGCGACTGGGCCTGCTCCTCGATGACCTGGGCCTGGAGAGCCTGTCCGGCGCGCCGGCCTACACCCTCTCGGGCGGCGAGCGCCGGCGGCTGGAGGTGGCCCGCGCCCTGGCCCTGCGGCCGCGGCTGATGCTCTTCGACGAGCCCTTCAGCGGCATCGATCCCATCACCGTCACCGAGATACAGTCGATCATCCGCGGGCTGCGCGAGAAGGGCATCGGCATCCTGCTCACCGACCACAACGTGCGCGAGACCATCTCGGTGACCGACCGCTCGTACCTCATCGACGAGGGCGAGGTCTTCTGCCACGGGACGCCCGTCGAGCTGGCCGCGGACGAGGACGCCAGGCGGCGCTACCTGGGGGAGCACTTTTCGCTGGTGCCCCCGCCGCCGGCCCGGCCGTTGCGAGGCGCCGAAGATTGAGTCCGGAATGCCGCGGTCCCGGCTGGCGCGAGGAGGTCGCGGCCTTCGAGGGCGGCGGCCGCCGCCTGGTCGGCGTGCTCTGCCGCCCCGACCCCGAACCTGATTCCGCCGGCCCCCCGATAGTGGTGCTCCACGGCTGGGGCAGCTACCGCTCGGGGCCGCACCGCTGCCTGGTGGAGCTGGCCCGTGAGCTGGCCGCGCGGGGCCTGGTCGCCCTGCGCTTCGACTTCTCGGGGCGCGGCGACTCCGCGGGGGACTACTGGGAAATCGATCTCGACGCCATGGTCGCCGACGCCATCGCCGCGGCGGACTTTCTTTCGGAAAAGACCGGCGCTGACGAGGTCTCCGCCGCGGGCCTGTGCAGCGGGGCCAACGTGGCCCTGGGCGCGGCGACGCTGGACGCGCGCTTCGGGCGGGTGGCTGCGCTCTCGGCACTGCCTTTTCAGAAACAGCGCCGCCGGGCCGAGGGGACCAGTCGCGCCCGGAGCACGCTGCGCGAGCTCTTTCACAAGGGGCTGCGGCTCGATACCTACCGGCGGCTCTTCCGCGGGGAGGTAGCCGTGGGCCGCATCTTCCGGCGGCTGGTCCTCGGCGAGGGCGGCAAGTCCGCCCGCGCGGCCGACGCCGCGGAGCCCGGCGGGCGCCGCAACCTCAAGGACTCGAAGCGCGACATCCAGGCGGAGCTGGCCATCTTCAGCGGGCGGCTCTTCTTCGCCTACGGGGCCGCTGACGCCGAGGGACTCTCCGGCTGGCGCGGGGTGCTGGGACCGTTCCTGGCGGCGCACCGCATCAACCACCTCCAAATGGAGGTCCCCGGCGCGGACCACGATTTCCACTCGCTGGGCGCCAAGCGCCAGGTAATCGAGGCGAGCGCCGACTTCCTGGCCGGCACGGGGTCATAAGAACGGGGGCGACCCGAAGGCCGCCCCCGCGCGTTGTCTCCTCTCGCGTTTCTAGAAGACCTCTTTCTTCCCGGGCTTCTCGGCGGGTGCGGTTTTCTTGCGGCCGTACCGGGCGCGCGCCTTGTGCTCGTGCTCGATCTCGTTGCTCTTGAGCTTGCCGCTCCAGATCTTCTGGCCGGGCAGGACCTCCTCGGAATCCTTGACCTCCAGCTCGGCCCACAGTTTGTACTTGCCCTCTGCGGGGAACTGCAGGTAGTAGGCGTAGAGGCGGCGCTCCAGGGTCTGGCCGGGCTTGAGGATGGTGACGCACAGCGGCTGGTCCTTCTTCTCCCCGCCGCCGTGGCGTTTCCCGCCCCGGAACTTCTTGCGGGGCACCGCTTTGCCCTCGGCGTCGGTGGCGCACACCTTGATACCGCGGAGATAGGAGGAGTAGCCGTAGCCCGCGGGCAGCAGAATGGGCTCCTCGCCCACGTTCTTGAGCGTGGCGGTGAGCTGCTTGTACTTGTGCTCCCTCTTCTGCACTTCTTTCTTGGCGTCCTCGGGGATCTTGGTTCTGATCCCGTCCTGGCCCCACATGCGGATCACCTTGCCCTCTTTTGTCGTGTAGACCGTGCGCTCGTACGTGCGGACGATCTCCTTCTCGATCAGCGTGAGCTGAAGGCCGTTGACTTTCGGCCCAGCCTTGACCGGGTCGGCTGCGGCCGGGTCCGGCTTGGTCTTGGGGTCGACCTTGGGGGCCTCGGCCAGCACGGTGGTCAGCTTGGTCTGGACCACGTCGCCCACCGCGGCCTTGCCCGTGACCTCCAGCACCGCGCTGTTCTCAGCCAGGGAAATCACCTTGCCGCTCCAGCCCTTGGCCTTGCAGGTCAACTCGAAGCCCTTCTTGAGCCCGTCGGCCTTGCCCACCGAGACGGTGGCGCCCTTATCGCCGACCTCGGTGACCTTGCCCTTGATGGTCCGCGCGGTCTTGCTCACGGCCAGCTTGTCACCGCCGACTTCCGCGACTTCGCCGGCGTGGACCACCGCCTCGCCCAATGCTCCGCGGATCAGCACGCGGCCCTGGCTCACGGCGACCAGCATGACCACGGCGGTCAGCGGCGCCAGTTTCTTCAACTTCATGTCCTTCCCTCCTTCTCCATTTCCTGAGTTAACCAGTTTCACGCTGAAAATCGTTCCCAGAGTTTCAACTTCCCCCAGCCGGGTGATCACCCGCACCGCGCGCCGGCCGGGCGCCGCCTTGGCGGCGAATATCTCGATCTCGCCTTCCTCCAGGTGAATGACTTCGTCGGCGTCATCCCCCGCGCCGGCGAATTCCACCCCCCGCGCCGGGCCCTTGACGACCACCCGCGTGCCGCTGTCCAACTGGACCACCCGCGGGCCGCGCTCGACCGTCGGTGGTGAGACCGGCGCTTTGGTTCTCGAAAGGTAAGCCCCCAGGATGCCGCCGGCGACCAGCAGCACCGCGGCGGCCAGGCGCAGCCAGGGGATGCGCGGGCGCGGGCGCGCGCGCGGCGCGGGCGTGGCCAGCGGCTCGGCCCGGAAGGCTGACTCCAACTCGTCAACCAGCGCCGCGTACTCCCCGGCGGCCCGGCGGCAGGCCTCGCAGCCAGCGAGGTGCGCGTCGAGCTCGGCAGTCTCGATGGTGGAGAGCTCGCGGTCCAGCCGCGCGGAGATCAGCTTTTCCGCGTCGGGGCAGCTCACGGCCCCATGCTCCCCTTGAGCCTGGCGCGCAGCGCGCGGCGCGCGCGGAAGAGCCGGCTTTCGACCGCGCGGAAGGACTGCCCCGTGGCCTTGGCGATCTCTTCGAGAGAAAGCCCGGCCTCGTGCCTGAGGGTCAGCATCTCGCGCTCCTCATCCCCTAACTCGGCCAGCGCGGCGAAGAGTTCCCGGCGGCGCTCGGCGGTCTCCATTCCCGCTCCGGCCGCGGGGGGCGTTCCCCTGTCCGCGGCGGCCTCCAGGGGTACCTCCCGGCGAACCCCGCGGCGGCGGCCACGATCAGCGGCGTTGTTGCGGACCACCCGCCGCAGCCAGGACAGGAAGGCCTTCTCGTCCTTGAGTCGCGAGAGGGAACGGCAGAGTTCAAGCAAGCTCTCCTGCAAAACGTCCTCGGCTTCGCTGCGGTTCGGGCAGGCCGACCGCGCCCAGGCGGCGGCCGCCGGCCGGGCGCGGGCGACCAGTTCGTCCAGCGCCCCCGGCTCGCCGCGGCGGGCGCGGACCAGGAGACCGGCCAGCTCCGCCCCGCCGGGGATCACCGCGCACTCCCCGGCACCTGGGCCGGAATAGGGGCGCGGGAGCGGGCCGCGCTCCGCAGGAAAAATCTCGGAAAAAGCATGGCGGGAGTAGCTAGGCCCTGTCTGACAATCGCCTGAAGTATAGGCGGATCATGGCCAGCTTGA
>CBDUSI010000152.1:0-9129 GCA_965370045.1 uncultured bacterium
GCTGGCATACTTCCTTTATCGGCAATTCGTTACACATACTTAAATTGCTCTAGCGAGCACTTAACCCGCGTTATGTGGCGATATGCGTCGCAACACAATACCTGAGAGTATAAGTTAGGTTTATACGTTTCCAGCGCCGGGCTGCGGTCGGTGCCGGCCGGTTCTTTTTGATGCTTTTTTGTTGACTTGCCTCGCGTACGGTATACGATATCGACCGAGTTGGGGGGAGACGCGTTGGCATCCTTGAGGTTTCTTCCGGTGCGCGGTCAGCCTAGGGCAGCTTGGCCTGCTTATATCGCGCTGACGGTGTTGCTGATCCCTATTTTCGGCTGCGGCGGCGAGGAAAAGAAACCGCTTACGCCCGGTGCCAAGCTGGATAACCTGTTAAAAACGGGGAAACTCGACGAGGCTGAGCGCCTCCTCCGCGAACTTGTCAAGAAAGAGGACAGTAAGAAGGAAGAGAGCCGCACGCAGCTGCACCGCGGCAACTTGGTCCGGGTGCTCTGCCTGCGCGGCGAGGCCGCGCTGACCGAGGCCGGTTTCTTCGATCCGGACCCCGAGAAGGCGAAAAAGGCCCAGAAACACCGGAGTTACGCCGAAGCCCAGGGTTACTTCACCAGCGCGGCCTCCGAGGCGCGGCTGGTCTTCAAGGGTCTCCCGGCCAAGAAGCACTGGCGCTTCGCCAAGGTGCGGGCCTCGCTCGGCCTGGCGCTCTACCGGCTGGGGCGGATGAAGGACGCCATCAAGGAGCTGGAGCGCGCGGTGGCCGACGACAATAAGGTGGCGGCGGCGCACAACACGCTGGGGATCATCTACCACGAGACCGGCGAGCGCAAGACCGCCCTGGCGCACTTCAATGCCGCGCTGCTGGCCGACCCCGGGCTGAGCGATGCGGCCTACAACCTGGGGGTCTATTACCAGGACGAGGTGGAGGCGCTGGTCAAGTCCGAGGTCGACGCCCGGCGGGCGGGGAGCAAGATGCCCAAGGGCTCCGCAGAGCGCAAGGCGGCCGCGCGGAAAGACGCGGTCAAGTACTACAAACGGTACATCGAGGACCGCACCGGCGACGCGCAGAAGCGGCGGGAGGTACGCGAGAAGATCAAGAAGCTCAAGGCTGGGGCGGCGGCAGCGCCGAAGGACGCGCCGCGCCCGGCCTGAAGACGACGGAAGGGACAACAGTGATGCGGCAACCTGTAACAGCGTGGGGGGAGAAGATGATCAACTACTACGAGGTTCTGGAGGTGAACCCCGGCTCGCGCCCGGAGGAGATCAAGAGCTCGTTCCGTCGGCTGGCCAAGAAGTACCATCCCGACCGCAGCCGGGAGCAGGGCGCGGACGCCAAGATGCGCATGATCATCAAGGCCTACGACACGCTGATCAATGATCACGAGCGCACCGCCTATGACCAGAAGCTGCGCGTGGAGGCCGAGCGCAACCGCGACCCCTACCGCGAGCACCTGAAGAGCCGCCCGGACGACCCCGCGGCCCAGGCCAGGCTGATCCTCTATAACTTGTTGAACGAGGCCGGCGACGAGGCCATCAAGATCCACGAGCGCATGCGCAGCAAGTACGAGAGTTTCGATATAGGCAACTACCTGGAGGAGAAGGACTACCTGGACTGCGAGTTCCTGCTCGGCGAGGCTTACGAGAACGCCGGCAAGTGGCACGAGGCCCTGGAGTTCTACGAGCGGGTCTACGCCCAGGAGCGAGAGATGCCCCTCAGGTTCTTCCTGGAGGAGGTAAAGGACCGGATTCGAGACATTTACTGCAAGCGGCTGGCCCGGAACATGCCCGCGCTGGAGGCCGTCAAGATCTACCAGAAGGTGCTGGACATGGGTCTGGCCAAGAAGGCCGAGGCCTACATCCACAAGAAGATCGCCGAGAGCTACCACAAGTTCGGCGACGGGCGCAAGGCCAAGCAGCACCTGGGCCAGGCCTTCGACCTCGAGCCGCGCCTCAAGGGCGCGCAGAAGATCTGTGAGAAGCTGGGCTTCAAACGTCCGAAATCGTCCGCCCGGGCCAGCCGGAACTAGCCGGCGCCCGACGGGCGAAGGGGGGGAAGGGCGCTTCGGGCAACCGGGGCGCCCTCTCTTTAGGATTTGGGATTGCGGATTTGGGATTGGGGATTGAAAAGGGGGCGGAGGCACGCACCGGCCTGCAGAGCGCGCATGTTGTTGAAGCTCGCTGGAGAAAAGGGGAAGATGGCTTGACCCTCGACCGCGGAGCAGGCCGGGCCGGGCCGGAGCGGCGAGCGACTGTAAGCGAGCCGTCGCCAGGGATGGCGACTGAGACCTGAGTCATGGATGACGGATGTGTTAAGGGGTCGCAGGAGACGCCGGGTATGGGTGAGCAGCAGACGCCCAGCAAGCCCCGTATCCACCCCTGGGTGGCCGTACCGTTCACACTGGGCCTGGTCTGCCTGTTCGGACTGATCTGGGACAAGCCGGAAGAACTCACGGGGATCAATCTTCCGTGTATCCTCTTCGGCCTGCTGTCGGTGGCCCTGGTGGTGGTCGGCACTTGGGAGCGTTTCTCGTCGTGTTCGCAGAGGCTGGGCTGTCTCGCGGCCATAATCGCGGCCCTGGCCCTGACGTTCTGGATGCTGCCGGCCCACAGCCGACTTCGCGAATCCCACAAGCGGGCTTGGTGCAAGAGCAACCTCCGCCAGATCGGCTTGGCCATCCAAATGTACGCCGACGACGAAAACGGGGCCTTTCCGTCGAGCTTCGAGGGACTTGTCCCCGACTACATCGACACCCCCAAGGTTTTTAGTTGCCCTTCGGCCGAATGGGAGAAATACCGGTCCGGCGGGGCCTTTTCCGCGAAGGACGCAAGCTACATACTGGAACCGGGGCTCCGTGTGAACATGCCCCCCGGCTTCATCCTGGCCTATGACAAATCGCTCGACAATCACGGAGGCACCGGGCGCAACGTCGCTTTCGCCGACGCCCACGCCGAATGGTGGCCGGCGGAGCGCGAGGCGGAGTTCCAGGAGCGCCTCGCCGCCCAGCGCGAGGCCGTGAAGAAGTGGCGCGTGGCGGGGGCGAAGGTTGAAGATATGAGGAAGTTCTTCGGGAAGCTCAAGGAGTGACGGGGATGGGTGAAGAGGACAAGCAGAAGGCACAAGACCCGCAAGTTCGAACGGGGCTGCCGGAACGCGCCGCGCGCGTCGAGAGACGGGTCCTGCGGGTGCTGCTGGTGGCCGGGGCCGTCCTTGCGGTTGTCCTCGTCCTGATAGGCGGCGTCGCGGTACAGCGCATCCGGGAGAGCGCGCGGCGGGCCACCTGCAAGAGCACCCTCCGCTCGCTGGCCCTGGCCTGCCACATGTACGCCGACGATAGCGATGAAGAGTTCCCGCCGGACCTGAAGGCCCTGATGCCCAGCTACGTCGGCAACCCCAAGGTCTTCAGCTGCCCCTCGAACCCGTCCAACTGGCGGGACTTCAAGGGGGGCGGGCCCATCACCGAGCAGAGCGCAAGTTTCATTCTTGAAGGCGGCCTGGGTGCTTACATGCCCAGGGAGCTCATCCTGATATATGACAGGAAGACGCATCCGAGCGGCAAGTCGGGGCCGGGCCGTAACGTGGCATTCGTCGACGCCCACGTCGAGTGGTGGCCGGCGGAGCGGGAGGCGGAGTTCCAGGAGCGCCTCGGCGCCCAGCGCGAGGCCGTCAAGAAGTGGCGCGCGGCGGGGGCGAAGGTTGAAGACATGAAGAAGTTCTTCGGGAAGCTCGGGGAGTGACGGGGATGGACGAGAAACACCTTCCTCCCATGAACCGCATCTGGACAGTGAGATTGCTCGTCCTGGCCGCTGTAGTCGGGCTGCCGGTCCTGCTTTATCTCATGCTTCCGGAAGTCTCCCGGAAGCGGAGTTCCAAGCGACGGGTCACCTGTAAGAGCAACCTCCGCCAGATCGCCCTGGCCTGCCAGGTGTACGCCGACGACAACGACGGGTGGTTCCCGACGGACATCGAGCAGCTTGACCTCGCCTTTGCCGACGACCGCAACGTCTTCAAGTGCCCCTCGGCGGCGCCCGATGACGGGAGCGTCAGCTACGTCCTGGTGCCGGGCCTCAGCGAGAAGATGCCCGCGGAGTTCATGCTGGCCTACGACAAGGCTGAGAATCATCAGGGTGCGGGCTGCAATGTGGCTTTCGTCGACGGTCACGTTGAATGGCGCCGGGCGAAGGGGGATTTCCGGAAGACGCTCGCCGCCCAGCGCGCGGCGGTTGCCGCTTGGCGAAAGTCGGGCAAGCCCGTAGAATCCCTCGAAGAGGTCTACGCGAAGATTCTGACGGGCAAGAGCAAGGAGTGAGTCATGGCCGACCAGTGGAACCAGCAGGGTGGCGGCGCGTACTCAGGCCCCCAGGATGAATACGACGGCGAGGCGCCCCGCAAGAAGTCCGTCTGGCCCTGGGTCCTGGGCGGCTGCGGCATCGCCGTCCTGGTCTTCGGCGGCCTCGCGGCGGTGCTGGCCGCGCTCCTGTTCCCGGCGGTGAGCCGCGTCCGGGAGAGCGCCCGGCGGGCCACCTGCAAGTCGAACCTCCGGCAGATCGGCTTGGGCTGCCACATGTACGCCGACGATAGCAATGAACAGTTCCCGCCGGACTTCGCCAGCCTGGTGCCCGGCTACGTCGACTACAAGAAGGTCTTCGGCTGCCCCTCGGCCCGGAGTTCCGACGGTGGCATGGCCGACCCGGACGACACGGACTACGCCTACGTCGCGGGCCGCGATGCGGCCCTGCCCGGCGATTTCATCCTGGCCTACGACAAGCACGTCGATAATCACGGGGGCGACGGCTTCAACGTGCTCTTCTGCGACGCCCACGTGGAGTGGCGCCGGGCCTCGGAGCTCGAAGCTTTTAACAGGCTGCTCGACGCCCAGGACGCGGCCGTGAAGGCCATCAAGAAGAACCCCAAGGACCGCGCGAAGATACTCCAGGAATACTCCCGAAAGTACGGGGACGGCTACGGGGGCCCGGTCTCGACGCCGGCGCCGGCCCCGGCCGCGCCCTCCGGCGGCCGCTACTGAGGCGGGGGGCCGCGGGGAGGGCATGGAAGACAAGCTTCAGGAAGCGCAGCGCGCGTGGAAGAAGGCCGAGGCCCGCGCGGTGCGGGCGGTGGCCGGCGCGCAGCGCCGCGGGCGTGGCTTCAGGCACCTGGCGGTATGGGGCAGCGCGCTCCTGCTGGTTCTTCTCTACTTGAGCTACTGGACGTCCGCGTTTCTGGAGTACGATTCGGTCACGCACGACAATATAGATCCGGAGTTCGCCGGGGCCTCCAGCGCCTGGAGCGTACTGTGCATGGCCGTGCTTCCGCTCTGGGCGTCCCTCCTGGTACTGGTTTCCTGCGCGCTGTCTTTCCCCGCCGAGCGCGCGGCCGGAACGCTGGAGGGGTTGCGCCTGACTCCGTTGCCGGGCCGCGCCCTGGCCCGGGCGCTGATGCGCCCCCGGCTGCGCTTCGGGCTGGTCGTGCTGCTGGTCGGCCTGCCTTTCTATCTCGTGCCGCGCGGGCTTCCTCCCGTCAGCGGTGAGTGGATGGAACCTTTCGCGGTGGCTCATACCGTGCTGATCTCCACGTTCGGGCGCGGCTACACAGCTCTGGGCTTTTCCGGTTCCTACTCCGCCGTCTCTACCTATGGCTCTCCGTTCCTCGATGCTAATGTTGAAAGTATGTTCTTTCACAGCTTGTGTGGCGGATTCCCGGCCTTCATCGTCGACGCGACCCGCCTGTATGCCATGGCCGCCATCGCTACGGCGGTCTCCATGCGCGCGCGGAGCGCGGCCCGCGCGGTATTCTGGTCGCTGGTCTGGGGGCTGGTCTTCCTCGCCGTCACGGTCGGCGCCGAGTGGCTGGGGGCGCTGGTCGTGCTCTCCTGGGGACCCCGGTATGTCATGCAAGGCTGCTTCACCCTGGCCGCCGCCGCGCTGGTCCTGGAGGCGGGGATTGGCAACCTCCTGGTCCCCCGGCTGATCCTCCGCGCCGCCGCGCGCCGCGCCGAGCGCTGGTTCGCGGGGGCCGGCTGACCGCGGGCGTTGACGACGCCGCCTTCCGGGGGTAACCTGTTTCTCCATGGAGAAGCCGACCCGCAACAGGCTGATCTTCGCCGCCGT
Source organism: uncultured bacterium (assembly GCA_965370045.1). GTDB lineage: Bacteria > Planctomycetota > SZUA-567 > JAKLDR01 > JAKLDR01 > CAZONU01. The sequence continues at coordinate 6,112 of CBDUSI010000152.1, forward strand.
GGCGGCCGCGGTGCTCTTCGTGGGCGCGCTGGCCTGGCACGAGTCGCGTTTCCCGCTGCGCTACCTCGACGCCAGCCGGGTGCACACCGCCCGCGTCGAGGCGGTCCGCGGCCGGCGCTCGCGCGAACTCACTGCCGAAGAAACCGCCGAACTCTGCCGGCTCTTGAGCTCCGCGCGACACATGGGCGGCTTCGAGGGCGCCCGCGCGGTGCGCGTGGAGTTGGGCACCGTGGACTACGGCAAGGTGAACGTCTACGACTTCGGCGGCGGGGGGGCCAATCTGCTGGTCAACGCCGGCCGGCCCGAGCAGGAGAGCTTCTCGGTGCGCTCCAGTGCGCTGGGGGAGTTCCTCGAACAACTGGCCGAAGAGCTGGCCGTCGAGAAGGAAGAGGAACCGCCCGCCTCCGGCGGGTAGAATGTCCCGGCCATGAAACGGCTGCGAGTAATCCCCGCGCTGCTGGTCGCCGCCGGCCTGGCCTGGCTGGCCTGGCCGCGCGGGCGGGCGGCGACCCCCGACGAGCTGATCATCGTCAGCCCCCACTGGGAGGGCATCCGCGAGGAGTTCACCTGGGCCTTCGAGGAGCACTGGGAACGGAAGACCGGCCGCAAGGTGCGGCTCACCTGGATGGACCTGGGCGGGACCTCCAAGTGCATGCGCTTCATCCGCTCGACGGAGCCGGGGGAGACCGGCGTGGACCTGGCCTTCGGCGGCGGGGTGGACAACTACGCGCGCCTCGCCGAAGGCGGCTACCTCGTGCCGGCCCGGGTCCCGCCCGAGCTCCTGGCGCACATGCCCGCGAGCATCGAGAACTACCCGCTGCGCGACGGGAAGTTCCGCTGGTTCACCGCCTGCCTGGCGACCTTCGGCATCTCGTTCAACCGGGTCGTGCTCGCGAAGCTGGGCGTCCCCGAGCCCCGCGAGTGGGAGGACCTAGCCCACCCGCTGCTCTACAAATGGGTGGGCCTGGGCGAGCCCCGGAGCAGCGGGACGGTGCATATCTGCTACGAGTTGATGCTCCAGAGCCACGGGTGGAAGAAAGGCTTCGCGCTGGTGACCCAAATCGGCGGCAACGCCCGGTCCTTCACCGAGGGGGGCGGGGGCATTCCCCGCGACGTGGCCATGGGCCAGTTCGCCGCCGGGGGGGCCATCGACTTCTACGCGCTGGAGCGGGTCATCCGCCTGGGCTCCGAGCGCATGGGCTACACCGCGCCCAAGCGGCTGCCGATAGTCAACGGCGACCCCGTGGCGGTCATCAAAGGCGCCCCCAGCCGGGAGATCGCCGAGGAGTTCGTGCGCTTCGTGCTCTCGGAGCGCGGCCAGGGGCTGTGGTATCTGAAACCGGGAGCGGCCGGCGGGCCCAGGAAGTTCGCGCTGGGACGCCTGCCGGTGTGGAAGGAGATATACGCGACCGCCGGCCCGGACCTCGCGCGCGTTAACCCTTACGAGATCAAGGGACTGGGCGGCTACGATTTCGAGAAGACCGGCCGGCGCGGGGTGCTGCTCAACGAACTCCTCGGCGCGACCATCATCGAGCCCCACGAGGAGCTGCAGCGCGCCTGGAAGGCGCTGATCGACGCGGGACTGCCGGAGAAGGGCATTGAAGAGCTCGGCGAGCCGCCCTGCTCCGAAGAGGAGTTCATGGCGCTGGCCGGCCGCTACCGGAAGATGAAGCCCAGCGATCGCAACCGCCAGGCCGCCGAGTGGGGCAAATGGGCCCGGGCCAAGTACGCGCGGGTCATCGAGAAGTACGCGAACAAATAGGAAAGGACAAGGAAGATGCAGTCAGTCAAGGCCAAGGTCATCTACACCGGGAGGAAGAAGCTCGCGAACGCCTACCTGGTCTTCAACAAGGACAAAGTGATCGGCGTCTCGAAGACGAAAAAGGGCAAGCTGCTCGGCAGCTTCGGGGTCATCACCCCCGCGCTCATCGACCCCCACTCACACATCGGCATGCACCGCTCCGGCGAGCCCTCCGCCGAAGGCGAGTCCAATTCCAAGCTGGACTCCATCGTGACCCTGGCCGACGCGCTGGACTCCGTGCAGATGGACGACGCGGCCTTCGAGGACTCGGTGCGCGGCGGGGTGCTCTACTCCTGCGTGGTGCCGGGCAGCGGCAACATCATCGGGGGGCGCAGCGCGGTGATCCGCAATTTCGCGCCGGGCACCAGCGCGGCGCTGGTGGCTCGCGCGGGCATCAAGGGAGCCTTCGGCTACAACCCCATGTCCACCCGCGAGTGGAAGGGCACCCGCCCCTGGACGCGGATGGGCGCGCTGAGCCTCTTGCGCTCGCGCCTCGACGCCGTCCGCGCCAGGATGCGCAAGCAGAAGCGCCTGCCGGCCAGGAAGAAGCACGAGGCCGAGCTCAGCGCCGAGGACGCGGTGATCCGCGACCTGCTGACGCGCAAGGAGACCTTCCGGGTTCACGTCCACAAGGCCGACGACATCGACGCGCTGCTGCGCATCGTCGACGAGTTCAAGCTGCGCGTCACCTGCGAGCACACCATGGACGTCCACGACGTGCGGGTTTACGAGAGGCTCAGGAAGCGCGGGGTGCCGGTGGTCTACGGCCCGCTGGACTCCTTCGCCTACAAGGTGGAACTCAAGCACGAGAACCCGCTGAACGCCAGACTGCTCCTGGAGTCCGGCGTCGAGTTCGGGCTGATGACCGATCACCCGGTGATCCTCCAGCAGACCATGCTGCTGACCCTGCGCTGGTTCCTGCGCGCGGGGATGAGCAAGCAGGGGGCCATCGAGCTGGCCACCCGGAAGAACGCCCGGATCCTGGGGCTGGAGCGGAAGCTCGGGACCCTGGAGCGCGGCAAGTGGGCCAGCTTCGTCTGCTGGACGGGCGATCCCTTCGACATCGAGAACTACCCCGCCGCGGTCTACGGAGAGGGGGAACCGGTCTACGTGGCCTAGCAGGCCGTTGGGAAATGGAGCGTCGTGACGGCAGGCGCTCCCGAGCGATGCGAATCCCGAGAACGAAGCAGCGCGACGGGACCGCCTGCCGCCCTTCG